>JAFZYC010000011.1 GCA_017616435.1 Clostridia bacterium | reverse complement strand
GGCCGCGCCGTACTCGTAGGTCTGAGTGGTGTAGGTCTCACCGTTCACCGTGTAGGTGATGGTGTAGCTGTTGACCGTCGTGGTGCCGTGGATCTCAAGGTTCTGAGCAGGCATCGTTGCGGGGATCGTCTCCGTCCAGCCGGAGAAGGTGTAGCCTTCGGGTGCGGTGTACTCATAAGGAGTTACCGTCGCGCCGTAGTTGTAGGTGTCTACCTTTACCGATACATTGTCTACGTAATAGGTGATGGTGTACTCGTTCACCGTCGTGGTGCCGTGGATCTCAAGGTTCTGAGCAGGCATCGTGGCGGGGATCGTCTCTGTCCAGCCGCTGAAGGTGTAGCCCTCGGGAGCGGTGTAGGTGTAAGGAGTTACCGTCGCGCCGTAGTTGTAGGTGTCTACCTTTACCGACACATTGTCTACGTAGTAGGTGATGGTGTACTGGTTTACATTGTAGGTAACGACAACGGTCGTGTTCTCGTTGAGAGTGCCGGATACGGTGGGCTTATCCGCGGTATAACCGGTGATCTCGGGGCTCGCTACGCTGTACTCGGTACCGGCGGCCATGGTCTCGGTATACGTGGGCTTGGCCTCAGTGCCGTCCGCATACTGGTACACGATCGTAAGGGTGTACTCGGAAGCAAGTTCGATATAGATCTTACCGTCGACCGTGTTTACGTTCGAATGCGGATACATGGCAACGAGCGTACCGTTATCGGTCACGGCATATTTGGATTCGAGGACCGTGATGGGGATGAGCAGATAGTTGCCGCCATCATCCGCGCCGAGGAGCGGGTCGTCCTTGGAGGAGAAAGCGTCTGCGCCGGGTACCGCGGTCCACTGGAACTGGAACCTGATGACCGGGCCGCCCATCTGTACGCCGTTGAACTCGAATGTGGTAAGGTACATGCCGAGCACGTTGTAGATGTGGCCTTCCTCGCCTACGGGATTCTCGCCGGTGTTGCCCTGATAATTGGTGGTGGCTACGAACGAGGGTTTATCGGAATACGGCTCTTCGTCGTCCCAAGTGGCGGTTATCAGAGACTGGATACCGCCGGACCATGTTGCGGACTGATTGATACAGGTAAGATAGTTGCTGTCATATTCCATGAGCCAGTGGCCGGCGCCGAGGCCGGATTCCTCGGAAACCCCCATGGTCCAGTAGAACTTATCGCCCACCTTGACGTCGCCTTCGTCCCTCGTTTCACCGGTGTAGGTGACGGAATGCTCGGGAACGGGAGTGGGTTCGGGAGTGGGTTCGGGAGTCGCGGTGGGCTCGGGAGTCGGAGTCGCAGTGGGCTCGGGCCCCGCGATCGTCACCTCGATGCTGCCGTCGACGGTTTCGAGGTGTTCGTAGCTGTAAGAAGCGACGATCTCGCCGTCTTCGATCCCGAAGAGTACGCAGGAAACGGTCGTAATGTCAACGGGGATCGTGGTGGACTGCTCAGGTACGTTTGTCCACTTGAACTTAAAGCGGAAAAGCGGGCCGCCCATTGTGATGCCGCCGAAATCGAACGTCGTGGTGTACAGGTTTACCTTGGCGTATTTATTTCCGTCTTCGGTATAATTCGGGTTAACGCTGCCTTCGAATTTATCGGAGGTCGGCTCGTCATCGTCCCACTGGGCATTGATCTGGGAATAGATGCCGTTGGACCAAGTAAAGCTGATGTTTGTGCACTCAAGATATTCCTCATCGTAGTCGATGAGCCATAAGGCGTTTCCGAGCATCGAGTCTTCCGAGATGTCGAAAGTCCAGTCGAATGTACTTCCGACAGTGGGTTCGTTCTGCAGGGCTGTTGCGCCGGAGAATGTGACGGAAGAACCGGGCCAGACTTCGTATTCGTCAGCGGTCACCGGAGTTCTGTCGGCAATGATGCCTTCGATCGCATTTGCGAACACGCTCATGGGTGCCAAAGCAAGCACCATAAGCGCCGCAAGAGCGATGCTCAACAGTTTTTTGGTCATAAATTGCTTTCCTCCTAAAATTTTGGTTTTGAATAAAACCTACCATTTGATATCATACCACCAATACAGAAAATGTCAATACAAATATGAACGATTTCACATTATTGCTACAATTCGTTTTATTTCGGAGCCGGCCTTCCCGGCCTCCGGCGAAACAAAAAAGGGCTCTTTGCCCTAATACTGGTTTTGGCCATCAAACGAGCTCTTTCCCGCCCTCTCCCAATGCCTCGCGAAGTATCGCGAGCGCCTTTTTTTCTATGCGGGAGACGTACGACCGCGATATCCCCATGAGCCTTCCGACCTCTCTCTGCGGAAGCGGCTCGCCGCCGTCAAGCCCGTATCGAAGTACCACGATGCGCTTTTCGCGGGCGGAAAGCCTGCTTTCGACGAGCGCGCGTATCCTCTCCGCGGCGACCGCCTCCATCGCGCCGCCGAATACCGCGTCCTCATCGGTGCCAAGAACGTCGCCGACGGTGATCTCGTTGCCGTCGCGGTCGACGCCTATCGGCTCCTCAAGGCTTATGTCGCCGCGCCGTTTGCGTTCCGCGCGGATGGACATGAGTATCTCGTTTGCTATCCTCTCCCAAACACAACTCATCCTGCATGGGATCGTCCTCCCCGTCAAGATCGGGGAAGCTTTCAAGCTCTTCATCGGGCTCGTCCTCACTATTCGGACGAGCGTACGAGATCTTTGGAAGATCGGCATCTTCATCGGAGCCGAACAGTATCAGATGTGCGTTCTCTCCGTCCCAGACAACCTTTCGGACGACCGTACGAATAGCGGCTCGTTTCTGATCCACGGTCATATTATCAAAGCTCGTACTGAAAACGCCCAACATCTGACGCATGAGATCGAATTCTATCTCAGAAAGCGCGTGTTCGCCCGTGACGCCTTCAAGCTCGTTGATGCGCGCCTGCGCCTCTTTCGCTTCACCGTTCAGCTGTTCGATGCGCTTCAAAATCGTGGGCTTTGCGCTGCTGTCGCCGATATCGGAAAGCGTATCGGCAAGGGCAGCGGCCTTCCTCTCCAGCTCAGCCTTTCTCTTTCTCATTTCCTCAAGCTTTACTTCATATTCTTCACGGTTGCCGGTAAAGTACTTTTTGCTCTTTTCGAGATTGTCTATGAACGCCGCGCCATTCTCCTTGAGCTTCTTTATCTCCTCGGAAACGGCGCTGTCCATCACCTCGCCGTTCACATTGCGGCTGTTGCAGACCGCCCGCTGACTGCGCTCCTTCATTTTGCAGACGTACCAATATTTGAAGCTGCCGTCGGGGTTCTGCCTCCCGAGCTTTGGATACATGCGGCTGCCGCAGGTGCAGTAAAGGAGACCCGTGAGCAAAGCGACGTTGCTTCTGGGTTTGCGGTAGGATTTTGATTTGTTGCGTTCGAGCGCTTCTTGTATCCCTATCCAGTCACGGCCGGGGATGAGCCCCGGATGCTGACCGACGGACACGATCCACTCTGAGGTGGGAAGATAGACGGTCGCTCGCCCCTTCTCCTGATCGGTGCGGTTGTAGGCGAGAATGCCGTGCTCTCCGTCGAATGCGGACTTGTCCGAGAAAAGATCCGATCCCTGTCTGACGAAGTAATCGTAGGCGTCCTCATCTGCAATGAGATAGACGGGATTTTGGAGTATTCCCTTTATAGCGAAGCGCGTGAAGCTGTTGCCAAGTTTGGTCTTGACGCCTCGTTTCAACAGCTCTGCTTCGGTTTTGACAAGTGAATCAAATTCAGAATAAAGAGAGAAGATCATGCGAACGGTCTGCGCTTCATCCGGAAGAAGCTTCAGCTTGCAGGTCTTTTTCGTCTTGCCGTCGACTGTCACAGTCTTGACAGCTTCAGAGGTGTATCCCGTCGGAGTTGTGCCGCCAAGCCAACGGCCGGTCTTTGCCAGCTCGTGCATGTTGTCGCGGATGCGCTCCGCGATGGTCTCACGCTCAAGCTGAGAAAAAACAGAAGCGATATACATCATCGCTCTGCCCATAGGAGTGGAAGTATCGAACTGTTCACGTATGGAAATGAAATCTATATTGAGCTTGTCGAGCTCTTCGATGAGCCCGGCGAAATCGCCGATGTTGCGGCTGATGCGGTCGAGGCGGTAGACGATTATCCTTTGAAGCTTCCTCTCCCGCGCCGCCTCGAGCATTTTCTTGAACGCGGGACGGTTGAGATTACCGCCCGAAAATCCTTCGTCCTCATAGACGACGATCCGATCAAGCGCTTCTTCGCCGTAATTCGCCTTCACGTACTCGCAGCAGAGCTCGACCTGATTGCCTATGCTCTCCCCCTTCCCCGTGTAGCGGGACTTCCTTGAATAAACCGCTATGCTGTCCCCGTTCTTCTTCATTCGTATCACCCCTTTAAATCTCGTGTTGTAGCTTTGTTGTTATCATAACACAGCGTAACATAAATGTAAAGGGGCGAATCGAGTTATTTTATTATGTATCTGCACACGCCGTAGCTCGTTTCACGAACTATTCTCTCCTTCGGGAGCTCGCCGAGCCAAACCTTGCTGAAGCTTGAGACGCCAAAATATGCATCGAAGCTTTTAACGGGCAGCACGACCCAATCACCGGGCTTTTTTCTATTAGCGACATAGTATTTATACAGTTCCGGAAGGATGTGTTCCGGCACCTCCGGCGGAGTCCACACCGACAGCATGAGCCTCACATGGGAAGCCATTGGAAAAACTGTTTTTGCCGGCTGGTTGGAATAACGGACAACCCCGCTTCAATAGCCTTGGTTATATGGAAGGCGGTGATCGTTATTTCAAGAGTCAATAGGATCAACGTTATAGTTTACCTGCCTGAAACCGCCGAAGGTCAGCGAGAAATTGAAAGGCGAATAGCCCGGGTTCATGCAGACGCTGTGGTCAAAGGTGTAGACGGTCTTGACTGTACAACAGAGCAGAAGCTTCAGTTGTTCGATTCAATAATAAGGAGTACAAAGCAGGAGTATAAGGCGACGCTCTCGGCGTCGCGTATCAATTTGGCGGTCAAGCGGATCCTTATTGATCCTTAACCGCATATCTCATTACGGTCTGCTGAGGTACTGTTCATCGTCGGCGACGGGATCCCTTTGCCGCTTCACCATGAAAAGCAGAAGGAAGCCGCACACGATCATCTCGCTGACAGGCATTGCCCAGAAAATGCTTCCGGGCCCATACAGCACAGGCAGAAGCAGTACGAGAGCGCCGCTGAGCACGACGCCTCTCGCGACGGACCCGACCAATGCGATCCGCTCCTTCATGATCGCCTGGAAATAATAGGTCGCATATATGTTGAACGGAAGGAAGAGGAACGACAGGCAGTACACTCTGAGGATCCCCGGAGAGATCGCAAGCAGCTCCGCGGTCGGGTCTGTAAACAGGCGAACCAGCGGCTCGGGCAGCAGAAACACCAGCGCGGCAGCCACAGCCCCAAAGAAGAAGCTCGTCCAAATACCACAGCGCATGCACTCCCGTACGCGCCTGAACTGCCCCGCGCCGTGGTTCTCGGACAGGATCGGCTGAGCGGCCTGCCCGATCCCGTATGCGACGCACTGGATAATAGTGGCG
Organism: Clostridia bacterium; assembly: GCA_017616435.1. Lineage (GTDB taxonomy): Bacteria > Bacillota > Clostridia > Christensenellales > CAG-138 > UBA3857. The sequence continues at coordinate 16,910 of JAFZYC010000011.1, read as the reverse complement.
ATCAGAGTCGCGATACCGTAGACCGCGAGCGCGTCGGCGCCGAGCCATTTCATTATCTGCCGGTTGAAAAGCACGGCAAGGATACCCAAAGCCAGATCGTTGACCGCAGTTGGAAAGCCGGTCTTTACGACGTCCCTCAGCAGCCCAAGGCGCACCCTGATCAAGCGCAGGGTGTTCTTTTTGCGCAAAAAATGGAGCAGCATGATCAGATTGCTGAGATACAGGCCGGCCGCCGTGGCGATACCCGCGCCGCGGATGCCCATGTCCATCCGATAGATCAAAAGATAATCGCCGATGATATTCAGGCACCCGCCCGCGATCACCGCAATTGCGGGAAGCACAGGAGCGCTGTCGCTTCTTAAAAAGGAAGACCAGATGTTTACGAAAATGCAGCAGGGAAGCGCAAACAGGATAGGAGAAAGATAATCGGAGCAAAGCGGGATAAGCGTATCGTCGCCGCCGAATAAACGCAGCAGAGGTGTGCGGAACAAGCCGATGATCAGAACCGTCAGCACGGAAAGGATCGCGCCGAACAGTACGGTCACGCTGAAGTATTCCTGCGCGCTTTTTTCATCCCCTTTGCCGCGGGCATTTCCGAACAGGACCGCGCCGCCAACGCCGGAGAGCAGACCGAGGCAATACCCGACGGCCCAGATCGGGCTGAACACGGCGAGCGCCGCGTTCCCGATAGGCCCGTGATAGTTCCCGATCATGGCGGCGTCCACGATGCCGAATACCGAATAGACCAACGCACTGCCCGTCGCGGCAACCAGATACCGGGCATACATTGGGCGGATCTTATCCGTTAACAGGTCCGTTTTTCTCATGGAAGACAGCCTTTGACCGCTTCTTCCGGGAAGCCGTCCACAAACTCCGCAGGGATCCCGTTTTCACGCAGCAGCTCAACAAAAGTCTTTGCATAGATCGTTGTCTCGTCCCTCTGAAGGAAGCAGAGCCAGAAGGCGTCGCCAAGCGCCGTGATCTGCACGAACAGCGGCGCCGCCATCACGGTGCAAGACACGTACGCCTCCTTCATGTGATCGGCAAGAGGCCCCCACGCAAACTGCCCGGCATAGCTGACGCACATGGTCTCCGGGTGCTCTATTATCGGCTCGATGGCCTTTTGGCAATGCCTGCGTTTTTCCTCCGGCGTTTGCAGCGCGTCGATCTCATCCGAAAACGCCGCGTATCGCCGCACCTGGCACAGCGCGTTGTCCCGATCCGTCTGCAGTATCAACGATCCGCGCGAGGCGGTGAGCTGCGTCAGCACCGGCAGGGCGTCCGTCCGCTCATCGTAGCGAAGGAACACCTGCATGAGCTGGTCGTGATAATTGTTCTCGCCCAGCAGGACCGGCCGCAGCGAATGCGGGATCGCCAGACAGATCGGCAGCCCGTTTCGTTCCGGGAACAGCCGCCGGATGGTTTCCTTCAAAAAGAAGGAGGTCAAAACGACCGGGCTTCCGTCATTGGTCCGGAAAAAGCGTACGTAGTCCTCGGCGGGAACCTTGACAAGGCAGGTGTACCGCCGCGGCCCCTCGGCATAGCGCCTGTCGGGCACGAAGGAATCGGAAAATTTCCAGTTGTATAAGGGCGTGAGCTCTGAGGGTATCCGGGCACTGTCATACGGATCGTCCGCCTCATGCTCAAGCATCGGCTGTCCGGGCAGCCGGATCCCTTCGGGGGCCGGAATGTGATCCGCCGTGCGCTGCAGGTACAGATACAGAACGGTTTGAACAAACGGCACAAGGCCCTTGGTATCGCAGAGATTATGGGACACGTCAAAGTAAAGACGGTCGGCCTCATACCCGACCGCGAGATAATGTCCGTCAGCCGCCTCGCTGCCGAGTACCAACGGCTTTCTGCCGCGGAATACGGGGATGGGTCTGGTGTTGGAGCCGATCTCACAGTGATCGCCGTTTCGGTTTACCTGCACGCAAAGATAAGGATACCTCGCCGCCGCAAGCCGGACGGCCGGTTCCAGTATAGTCTCCTCGATTTCGCGGTCCAGCCGGACCGTAAACCGTATCGCCTCCCACGGGCGGTAGAGGAAGTTGTTTCGGAGGATGTTCTGTTTCATATCAAAAGCCCGGCGGTCAGTCATAATAAACGTAAATCATCTCCGGAATCACGGCCCGGCCCTCCTGCCGCACCCGCTCCGCAATGGGAGAGAACAGCACCTTCGCGGCGGCAACGGCCTGTTCCGGAGAGGAAAAGACGAACTCCGTCCCGATCACGGTCTTGCGGAACCGTTTTTCCAGCGCATGGACGTAGCGAACGCTCTCCGGCGGCAGGTAGTCGAATTCCTCGTAGAAGCCGCAGCACTCGATGATGATATGCTGCTTTGCAGGAGGCAGTATCCTGTTCAGAAACGCGTCATAGTCTCCGACGGAGGGATCGAAGGCGTAGTTGAAGCTGAACGCGCTGATGAAGACGTCAAAGGGCTCCGGAAAACGGGATATGAGCTGTCTGTGGTCGCAAAGCGCAGCCGTTACCTTTTCCTCTCCCGCGTATTTCTGTTTCAGCAGGCCAACCATCGATCCATAAGCGTCGGTCACAACGACGCGCTTTGCCCGATCGACGTAGTAATCCGTGATCCTTCCGGCGCCTGCCCCTGCCTCAAGAACGGTCTTGCCGTCAAAGGAAAAGCGCTCCAGAAGAAACTGCCGCAGTTTGCCCGCAGTATCCTCATGCAGGGAGATGTCGTCAAACTTTTCCGCTTCGCTGTCATACAGCTCGGCATGCGCCGCCTGTATCTGCCGGAGGTCTTGTTTTTCATCAGCCATGATCGTTTCTCCTTTTAGCCGTATAGATTTGGAATTATAGTCTCATTCGATATCAGGCTCTGACGTTATCGCCTATACCGTTATCCTTTCCTGTTTTTCCAAACGAACAGCCCCTCCGAACGGGCAAGCTGTTTTATCCGCCGCATCACGCGCGGGCACGAGCCGTAGACGGTCATATAGAGATCTCCCGCGTCGAGCGTCATGAGAAGCTTTCCGCCGTCTATAAGAAGATGCAGGCCGCCCCTGCGGGTTTCGGCGAGCTCGGAGAGCGCTTCCGAAAGGTATCCGGGCTCGGGCGAGCTGAACCATTTTTCGTCGTCGGCGCGGCACGCCGCTATATCGCAGTAACAGCCGAGCTTTACTATAAGGTTTAAGAACCGCGCATAGGGCATATCCGCGGGATCGCGGAAGCAATGCTTTTCCAACGCGGAATAGGCCGCGGCGAACCTTTCCGGCGTGCGCGCGGGCAATACGTCTATGATCCGATACGGCTTTTCAAGGAGCGCTTCCCGTACGGGATCGAGCTTTTCGTTTTCCATAACGCTCATTTTACCGCCTCAGATAATCCGATGAATTCGGGAATTCGAAATACGTATTGGGGTACGGCTCGTCAGAAAGCGTGAAATGCCACCATTCGCAGTCGAGGGGCCTGAAGCCGTTTCGAACCATCGCCCTTTGCAGTATCATGCGGTTCGCATACTGCTCCTCCGTTATGCCCGTATAATCGGGATGCGATATCTCGCCGAAGAAGTCGAACGGGCTGCCCATATCGAGCTCCTTGCCTGTCTGCATATCGAGGAGCGTCAGATCGACGGTGCTCCCGCGCGAATGGCTCGAAAGCTTGGCTATATAGCCCTTCGCGAATAGCTCCTGCTTCTCGAGATCGGGATAGAAGTACGGCTTCATGCGGATATCCTGATCCTCTATGCCCCAGAGCACGAAATGCTTGACCGCGCAGGCGGGGCGATAGGCGTCGAACACCTTGAGGCGCAGCCCGCGTACGGCCATCTCGTTGGCGACCGATTTCAGCGCACGCGCCGCTTCCTTGGTAAGCAGCGCGCAGGGCTCCTCATAGCCGTCGATGCGTTCGCCGATGAAATTGTAGGTAGAAAAATACCGTATCTCCTGGATGATCCCCGGAACGTAGTCCGAAAGCAGTACGAAGCCCGAGGGATCCATAGTCGCTTTTTCGAAAACCGTGCTCATTATCTCTCTCCCAAATAATCTGTTGTTCAGTCAGTATCAGCTCTTCATATGCGTATCGTCAGCACGTTCATGCCGAGTATGTTCTGGTACTTTACTTCGCTCGCGATCTTAAACACCATGCGTATGCCGATATTCTTCGTGATATCCTCTCCCTCGGCGAGCTGCTGCCTTTCGCCGGGATCGAACGGTACGCAGTCGTCCTTTATGCGCAGAATAACGTCGTCGCCCTTGTGAACGACGCGCACGTCCACGCAATGGCGCTTATCGTCCTTTGTGAAGCCGTGATCCACTATATTGCCCGCCATCTCCTCCATGGAGAGGCCGGCAAGATACGCCCGCCTTTCATCGACGCCGCGTTCAAGGCAGAACTTCTGCACCTGCTCCGCTATGCGGACGACCTCCTCGTTACTTTCGACGCTCATATCCATGCGATCGTTTTCCGCCGCGCCGAAGGACTCCGGTATCACCATGAGCTGTTCCATGTTCTTCGGGAAGCGTTTATTCCTGAGCCACGCGTAACCAACGATCACGAGCGTGGTGACTGCGCCGTTCAGAACGTTTGCGATATAGACGCTGTTCATGCCGATCGGGCGGATCAGCAGCGCCGTAAAGCCCGCCACGCAGACAACGCCGTCGAGCGCGCTGAGCAGGTGCACGAGGCCGTGCTTGCCGGAGGCTTCTCCGTAGCAGTTGAAATGCATATATATAATGCTCAGCGGCATACAGAGCGGAAGTATCCTCAGGCCCCAAACCGTCATCATATAGACCGGCTCGGAGGGATCGCGGAAGAATATGCGCGTCAGAGGAACGGCGGCGAGTATTATCGCGGCCGAGACCGCACACATCAGCGGGATAAACCGCCTGAACATGACCCGCATTATATCCGTAAGGGTCCGTCGGTCCTCCTCGCCGACGCTGACGCTTATCATCATGCGCGAAACGGCGAGCATCCCGACGGGGATCGCCCAGACTATGCCGAGAAGGTTATTGGCGGCGGCAAAGGCGGAAATGCCAGCGCTCCCGACGAACGAGCCGAGCAAGCCGTTCACGATGAGCCCTCGCGCGGTCTGATAGATATTGCTGAGCGCTCCGGGAAGGCCGATATGGAAGATCTCGCGGCTTTCCTTCCAGACAAGATCTTTGGCCGAGAAGCGCAGGTGGCTTTTGCCGGAAACGTAGAACTGCGCCTGAATGAGCATGAACACCCACATTCCGAGCGCGGACGCGAGCGCGAGGCCGAAGGTCTCCATCCTGAGCTGCTTCACGAATACGAAGTTCAGCAGGATATTGACGGCGATATAGATGATGCTTGCGATAAGGGACCTTTTGCCCTTGTTTTCAAGCGAAAGGAACGCGGAGAAGGAGCTGCCGAGCATCATGGGCAATATCCCGATGGATTGACCTATGAGATAGCTGTTGAAGAGCGGTTTGACCGCCTCGTCCTTTGTAAAGAAGCCCGTAAGGCCGAAAAGGCCCATTATAAGGAACAGTACCGTGAATACCGCCGCGATCAGGAAAGTGAGCACGAGGTTCAGGGAAAAGACGTTGTGCATCCGATCCTGCCTGTTCTGCCCCATGTACTTGCCGCAGAGTATTACCGAGCCGCCGACGAGGATCGCGCCGATCGAAGAGACCAGCATATTCAGCGGGCTGTAAAGGCCCACGGCGCTCATCGCGTCGGTGCCGACGAAATTGCTTGCGAAGAAGCTTGAAACGATGCCGTTCACCGCGCCTACGGCGGCAAGCAGGATCTGCACCGGCAGCAGCCGGAACAGCAGTTTCGTGACCATCTTTGCGTTTGCGGTTTTTGCGGTATCCATCAAAACGATCTTCGGTGCTTTATTCCACTGTCAATATCTCGTTGAAGCCGGTGATCTCGAATATCTCCATGATGATCGGGCTGACGTTTATGAGCTTCATTGTTCCAACGGCGGCCGTCTTCTTCTGCGCGCGAAGCAGTACCCTGAGCCCTGCGGAGGAGACGTAATCCACTCCCGCAAAATCGAGCGTCAGGTCGGTCACGCCGTCAAGCTCCGTGTTTATGATCCCGTCGAGCTCCGGCGAGGTGACGGTATCGAGCCTGCCGTTAAGTTCGATAAGCGCCTCGGCGCCGGTTTTTTCAAACTTGATCTCCATTGAAAGGTCTCCTTATCGGAATATGCTTTTTCTTTGCCCATTGTAGCAAACTCTCGTGCCAATAGCAAGGTCGGAGGGCGATATTTGTTCGGCCGGCGAACGCTTTTTATGCCGCGGGCTGCAGCGCCTGTTCGGCCTTCACCGCGCCGGGCTTGTAGATGGTTTCGAACTCATCGCGCATGGATATCGTGATAAAGCCGAGAGCTTTGCAGTTTTCCTCAAACTCCGCGGCCTCTTTGGGATCGCCGTAGTCGCGCTCGGTATCGTCGCAGAGGAGCATATACGCCCTTCCTCCGTGCTGAACGGCATACTGCGCCATCGAGATATCGCCGGAGCTGTTGCCGAACACCAGGAGTGGGTAAGCCCCTATCTCATCTATTATCGTCGTCACCTTATTCATCTTCTGATTCTTCGATATGAGGTTCCCTTCGAGCCTCACGTCATCCTCGGGCTTGTAGGTGTACTTTCTGCCCTCGGTATCGCCCTGCCCGTCCGCTTCAAGGGAAAAGGTGCTTCCGATGATATGATAGGGCGGGATCCATTCGGAGAGCGCATCCGCGGTCAGCTCCCTGACTATGCTCCGCTCCGAGCCGCTGCTGATGAAGACGGTGAAGCCGTTTTCCGAAAGGTATTTGACGAGCTCGACCATCGGCAGGAAGAAGCCCTCGCCGTAAGTCATCCCTTCGAACCCCACCGCGGGCTCGTCCATAAAGGCTCTGACATAGGCGCGGTATTCCTCCACAGTGAAGCCCTTGAAAGCTTCGGCCGCCATCTGCGCTCCCGATCGGGGAGAATCGGGCTCCGGCTCGCCGCTCAAAAGCGCGGCCTCCGCCGCAAACGCCCATGCGCGGTCCTCCGCCGCGGCCCGGTAGGAGCCGTCGTGCGCAAGGCGGTGGATGAGCATCCAATCGTCAAAATAGGTGGGGAACCTTTCGCCGTACAGCGTGCCGTCCATATCGAACACGGCGATCCGCTCGCTCTCGGGCACGAAGCTTTCGCTTTTCTCATCCGTGACGGCGCTCACGAAGGAGACGATGGAGAGCATGGCGTCGGAATCCGGTTCCCAATACGGTATGGTCACCTTCCCTTTTGTCGTGCACGAGGCAAGCGTCAGCAAGAGTACCGCGCAGAACAGCAGGATCGTTATTGACTTTCGTTTCATTTCAATGTCTCCTCACTTTATTTTGGCTGTGTTTGGCCGCAGAGGGCGCTTGGCTTCCTTTAGGCCAAGCCTATCATATTGACGGGAGCCCCCGGCCATATTATAATGGCGCTGTAAAATACCGTTTGACCGGAGGGATCGAATATGAAAAAAACCGTGCTGCTTCTTGCTCTTGTAATGCTGCTTGCGTTCGCTGTGCCCGCGTTCGCGGAAAGCGCCGAGAGCGTTCCGTCTTTCACCGAGCCGCTCGATTATTCCGATGCGGCCAACTGGGCGTATTTTAACGAAGGCGAGGATAGACCGGCGGATCTTTTCATCGTCTGCCCGACTGTGGATACGCGAAGCTACGCGAATTCCGAGGACCTAAACGAAAAACTCAAGGGCCGTTTCGTGAGCGCTCTTGACGCAGAGAAGGGCATTTATGCGGACACCTGCCGCCTTTATTCGCCCTATTACCGCCAGATGGCAATAAACGCGTACACGCTCGGCGAGGAGGATTTCGGCAAGGCGATCAAAAACGCTTACCTCGACGTTTCCGCGGCTTTCAGGTATTATCTCGATAACGAGAACAACGGCCGCCCGATAGTGCTCGCGGGCTTCTCGCAGGGCGCGCAGATGTGCATAGAGCTTCTGAAGGAATACTTCGGCAACACAACCGAGGGAAGAAAGCTCAATAAACAGCTCGTAGCGGTATACGCCATCGGATGGCGCATCACCGACGAGGATATAAAGGAGTACCCGCAGATAGTTCCCGCGAAAGGCGAGAGCGATATCGGCTCCGTCATCAGCTATGAATGCGAGGACGGCACCGTGACCGGCTCCATAATCATCCCCGAGGGCGTGAAGAGTTATTCCATCAACCCCCTCAACTGGAAAACCGACGGGACTAAGGCAGACAGCTCGCTCAATAAGGGCGCGGTATTCTCCGAGGAGGAGGGGCCCATCCCCGGCTTCTGCGGGGCGTATATCGACGAGGCGCGCGGCTCGCTCATAGTGCCGGGCGTCAGCACGGAGGATCATCCCAAGGTGCTCGACGTGTTCCCCGACGGCTGCTTCCACCTCTACGATAACATGTTCTTCTATACGAATCTCAAGGAAAACGTATCGCTGCGCGTGAACGCCTTTTTAGAGGCGCAGCAGACGCACCGGAACGCCGTTTCATGGATGATCGGCATAGCCGCCGCCGTGCTCGTGCTTTGCGTCATAGGTCTGGCGCTGAATAACAGAAAGAAAACAAGAGTTTGATCTTTAAATATCCCAAATCGAAAGCGTCCCCCATAGCGAGGGCGCTTTCTGTTTGTCCATATATCAATACTCGGGCTGTCACCAATCTATCTGCCAGTCGGGGAACAGCTCGCCCGCGGAGATCTCGTTGTCATCGCCGAAATTGGTGACGTCTTCGACCTCAAAGCTCACGATCTCAAGCTCCGGTTCAACATACTTTTTCATATGATAGTTCCTCCTGTTGTTGTCGGTCAGTCCGCGTCGAGCGCGCCGTTTACGGATTCGGTGATGCTGTTTCCGTTTACGGTTGCGGAAACGCCGTTAAGCGAGTAAGTAAGGTACGGCACAGCCGTGACTTCGGCGTCGAAGTTCTCCGGCCTCATGCCGACGAGCACCGCCGTGAAGGTGAAGCAGTTATCTTCGGGATTGCCGTCGGCATCCGCATACATTGCAAAAATGTTTCTGCCCTCAACCGTGACCGATCGCCCCTGCGCTGAAAGCACGGTCCATATGCGGTCGATCTTGTAGGCCTCCTCATTGGGGCCGTAGGTGTTCCCGCGGTAATCGATGTACGAATCGTTGAAATGCACCGTGTTGATGAACCTGAGATCCTTGCGGGAATCGGACTCCGGACGGGCGCGAAGCTCCGCGCGCGAGGCCTCGATAGTCGGCGGGACGAGCGCGAACTCGTTTATCACGTTGAAGCCGTCGACCTTCGCAGTATAGCGCTCGACCGCATCCTCTGTAAGAGTGTACTCGATCGTATGGCCGTCCTCGGCGAACTTGGGAAGCCCGGGGAAGCAGTACTTCCATTCGCCTTCTTTGGTCGTGGATGCGAAGCCCGCTTCCTCGCCGTCGGCATACAGGCGCACGGTGATGCTCTCGGGGCGGTATCCGAACCTGTCGTTATCGTCCCTCCAGAGCTTCTGCCCGGATACGGTGAAGGTATCCTTGTGCCAGGTATTGGTGATAATTAGCCCGTCGGTCTCGCAGGTGTAATCGTCCTTATACTCATAGCCCTCGGGATACTCCTCGGATACGACGTATACCGCGTTGGGATCGGCGTCCTCTGGAAGCTCAAGGGACCAGACCCACTCATTCAAGCCTTCGAAATCGGACTTATTGAGGGTGATCGGCGAGCCCGCGATCTCGGTATCGCCGTTCTTTATGCGGATGATGAGCGTTTCGGGACGGGTCTCCTCCTCGTCGTCAGCCCATATCTTCTTTCCGGAGAGGGTGGTCTCATTCTCGCTCTCCCAATCGATCTTGACGTTTATTACGTTTGCCATAAGGTGGTAATCGTCAAGCAGCGTGTCCCAACCGAAGTTTTGCAGATCGTCCATCGTCAGCGTCTGCGCCTTGGCCAGAGCTGCGCCTGTGAGCTTGGAAAGATCGAGCAGATCGGAAGGGTTCGTGATGCCGTTTATCGAGCGGATCGCCTTGGTGGGAATGCTGAAATAATCGTCGAACGGGTTATAGGATACGGGGATGTCTATGCCCGTGCAGTACTTCAGTATCTGCCTTATTATCTCGCTCGAAAGCTCCGCGCCCTTATACTCGAGCGGGACGCCCATGGTGTATTTATCGACGATGAATTCGACCTTCCAATCCTTATCCTTTTTCGCCTTGCCTATGGCGAACCTCGGTATCTTGACGCCGAAGAGCGCGCGGCAGAGCTTATCGACGAGGCTCAAGTCGACGCCTATCGTGAGCTCGCTGAGAAGTGAAAGCGCGTCCTTGCCCTTTTCCGCGTCGAATACGGGGAATTCATAGTCGATTATCCCGGAAAGATCGCCAACTCCGGGTATGCCCTGCGCGTTATCGAGCGCGCCTTCCTTCGGCTTGCAGAGCAGTATGAGCCATGCGGAATCGGGCATATCCTCGTCGTCTACGCCTATTCCGAACCAGCGTTTTACCGCGTCTATCTCGAGCATCGCCTTGTTGGTGATGGTGTAGGCGCCGCCTTCGTGCTTGTAGGATACCTTGTATTTGGTGATGTGGGCTTCCTGCTTTTCGCCGTAAAGGACGGATTCATACTCGGCGACGTGGTACGTGACGAAGTTCGGGGTGCCTATAAGGTCCTGATCCGATTTGTCGCCTACGACGCGCGCGCCGGAGGAAGCGAGGTTAAGCGCCTGCATCAGGTCGTTGTAGAAATTCAGCGGCGTGGAATTGAGCGCCTTGATGAGGGCGGAATACCCTTCGTACGCGGCGACGCGGAGCTTCTCCGGAAGCTTGTCGAAGAAGGGCTTGCCTACCGTAGTAAGCAGATTGAGCAGGTCGTCATAGTATTCGCCGCCCTGCCCCATGAGCTCGCGGATCTGATGCCCGAGCTCAACTAGGAGCGTCTCCTCGCAGAGCTCGCGGACGCGGTATTCGTCTTCGGAAAAATCGGCTAAGGCGACGGTCGCTTTCCAATCTTTATCGGCGGAAAGCTCTATGAGCTTTACCGTATCCCAGCCGAGCGCCGCTTTCTTCTGTACTACGACCTCTATGCTCTCGGGACGGTCCTTCTTTTCAAGGTCGATATCCCATTTTTTCTCTATTGTGATAATGCTTGCCGCCCTGTTCGTGACGGTGTGGACCGAGCCGCTGCCGCCGACCGAATAGGAAACGGTAAAGGCCGCTCCGCCCAAAATGACGCAGTTCTCGGCGCCCGCCGGCCTGTCCTCGTCCTCCGCGGCATAGATCACGTTCCCATCTGCATCGAGCTCGCGCACGCGGTAATCCGCAAGCTCCGTCGCCAAGTCGTCAAGATCGAGCTCTTCCGTAAGATCGAAAGCATAACGCCAGCCGTTCCCTTCGTTAAGTTCGGCCGGCTCGCCGACGGTCTCCCACGCATCGCCGTTCTTCTTCTGCAGGACGACGCTGACGCTCTCGGGCTTCTGACCGTCAAACGGCCTGCCCTCATTATCCACCCAGGATTTTTTGACGGAGATAACGCCGTCCAAGGTGTTGTGTATCACAAAGCGCCCGTCCGCGCCGCGCTCATAGGAAACGGTGAAGCCCGCGTCGGTATAAACGTATCCGTCGGCGGAATAATACCTGTTCTGACAATGGAAATGCGGCGCCTGATGGGTAAGGTTATCCTCGTCCTCGAGGGTCAGCATCAGCCTGCCTTCGGCTTCCGGATCGTCCGCGCCGGGATCGATCATAGTATCGGTCCACGCGCCGTATTCATCGCGGCGGATCCATTCGCGGACGCGGTAGTCTTCTTCGCTTATGCCGTCTCCCAAGGGGACCGCGGCAAACTCGCCCTCCCATCTCTGGTCGCTTGCGAGCCGGATAGTTTCGACATCCTGCCAAGCCGCGTTTCCATCTTCGACCACGCGCTTCTGCAGCACCGCCCGCACGGAATAAACGCGGTCCGGCCAAAGGCTGCCCTCCGGCACGTTCCATTCCTTTACGACGGAGAATATCACGCCGTAAAGGGTGTTCGTCAAAGTCGTCACGCGATTTTCTTCATCGACTTCGATCGAAACTTCGAATTGGTAAGTGCTCGTTATACCGTCCTTCGTGACGGTGAAAAAGGCGGTGTCAAAGGGATCGTTTTCATCATAGTACGCCGGCCTGTCGTCGCCCGTCATATAAACGGTGCTTCCGTCGCTGTTCCTCTCGCGCACCTTGTAGACCGCTTCGTCCATCTGCCCCTCAAAAACGCCCTCCCAATGGTTCCCGTCATTGAGGGTGAGCGCCGAAGCCGCCGCGCCGTTCCTGTAGAGTGCCGCCGTGACCTCTTCGGGGATACGGTCTTCGTCCGCTTCCCATACGATCCTGACGCCGTAGTACCTGCCCGCGGAGTTCGTAATGAGCGTTCTGCCGCCCGCCTCCGCCCGGTAGGAGACCTCGTAGGTCATATCCATGCCGACGTCGCTCCAAGGCTCGATATGATAGACCGCCGCGGGGTTTTCGCTTCCGCCATCGTCTGCGGCGGCGAGAACCAAAGCGCCGTTCTTATCGAGCTCGCGCACGCGGTAATTTGCGTCCATGCCCTCCGTCTCAGGGATCGGCGAAAAATCGGCCTGCCATTCATTGTTTTCGTTCAGTACGCGGGTCTCGACGGTCTCCCACGCGCCGCCCGCCCTGTGCTGAAGGACGACGGTCACCTCCGCGGGCTTGTAGTTGGGCATCGGGATATCCCATTCGATCTCCGCGGAGTAAACGCGGGTCCTCACGTTCGTGAGCTTTATAACTCCCTCGCCGCCAAGCAGGGAGGCGGTCTCTTCTTCCGTCAGGCCCAATGCTTCTCCATGCCTCAGATCGAGCACCGCTTCGGCGGGGTCATCCGCCGGGATCTGTTTGGGAGCCTCCGAAACATTTTCGAGCGCCCAGCCGACGGGAGCAAAGCCCTCCGGGACCTGCTCCGTAAGACGGAGCACGCTTTTTTCGGAAAGCGAGATCGTTCCGCTCCAACCGTTTTCGGCAGAGAGAACAAGTGAGCCGGAAGCGCTCCCGAATTCCGAATATTCATTTACATAATCCACTGTGACGGAAGCGGGGAGCTCCGCCCCCTCCGGCCAGACCTTGCTTATAGTTATCTCAAAAGCCCTGAGCCATCTGCCGTAAACCACGGTATCGCTCATTACGGGAGCTTCGAAATCGAAAGGTTCATTATAGCTATCATCCGTATACCAGCCGCCGAAGTAAAAGCCCTCGGCGTATGGATCCTCCGGCTGCTCGGCGGTCTGCCCCATGGAAATGGTCTGCGGTTCGGGAGCAAGCCCGTGTTCGCCGACGTCAAAGCTTACGGTGACGTCGCCCGGCTGTATCTTCGCGTAGCTGAAGTCCCGTGCCTTCTGCTCCTGATCGGCTCCGTCGGTAACGCCTGAGAGGGCGACCTCGTCATCCTGCCAGCTGCCGTAGGTGACCTTTGCGCCGTCGTATATCTCCAGATCTACGCCGGAGGCGTTCATGCCCCAGCCGATGGCGCTGCACTCGTTCGTGCCGCCGCGGGCAATTACGACGCCGCCGTTTATCCTGACGGTGCCGCCCGAGCCGTCGCTGCCGCCGCCGATCCCCGCGCCGCTGTAATCCCTTGAGAATATCAGATCGATTATCGCGTCGGCAATGGCGCCGTAGAGCCACTCCTCCACGTATTCGTGCATTATATCGTCCGCGCCGCCGGAGATGGAACCGTCGCCGACTGCCTCGCCGCCATCGGTATACCAGTTGAAGCTGCCGGAGCCGCCGTAGGCAATAACGTAGCCGCCGTTTATCGTAACGCTGCCGCCATTGCCGCCGTTGCCCCCGCCGATACCTGCGCCGGACTGGGTGGACAGGGCAAATACGAAGCCGTCGTTTATCGTGATATTGCCGGCGGTCAAGGCGCCCGTGCCTGTCAGTATGCCATCGAGGTCCCTGCCGCAGCCGCCGCTGCCGATGCCGGCGCCGTCCTCGCTTATGGCGATTACGTTGGTATCCTTGCCGCTTATGGTGATCTCACCGCCGCAGCCGGCGCTGCTGCCGCCTCCGCCGCCGATGCCCGCGCCGAGCCCGCGGTAATCCGCGTCTATAGCCGAGCATCTGGCGATGACCGTTCCGCCGCTTATGGTAATAGCACCGATCTGATCATCCGTCGCGCCTATGGCCGCTCTGAAATATTTCGAGTAAGCTTCGACGACGCCGCCCGTGATGGTGATGGGCCCGTTCCTGAGGCCGCCGATAGCAGTGGAATATGAATCGGCGATAACGTGACCGCCGGTTATGGTGATCGCGCCGCTCATGCCCTTCGAGCCGCCGGATCCGATGGGCGCGTCCGTATTGACGCTGCCGCCGTTTATGGTAATGGGGCCGCCGGTCAGCTCGGTCTCGCCGCAGCCGATGGCCGCGCCGCCGCTCCTGAGCCCAAGGAACGCGCTCACGCTGCCCCCGTTTATGACTATGGGGCCGTTCGCTCCGTTGCCGCCTCCTCCTATTGCGGCGGCTCCCTTGTAGCTGCTCGAGTTATCGGATTCGCCGCCGGTGGCCTCGACATAGCCGCCGTTTATAGTTATCGTTCCGCTCGAATGCTCGTCGCCGCCGCCTATTGCCGCGGCGAACATGCCGCCTGCTGCATAAACGACGCCGTTGTTTATCGTGATTGAGCCGCTGTTTGCCCGCTTGCTGCTTCCTATGCCCGCCGCGCGATCGCCGCCGGTCGCGTCGATGCGGCCTCCGTTTATCGTGAGCGAGCAGCCCTCCGGCACGTCTATGGCGGCATAGTAGAAATCATCCACGCCTACGCCAGTGACCTTCTCGCTCGTGGCGATCAGCGAGCCCGATCCGCCCCGCTGCTGCCAGATAGTCAGTGAGGCGCCGTCCTCTATAATAACGCTTCTGCATTCAAATGTCGCGCCGTCGCAGAGAACGAGATCCACGTTCCCGTTCACATAGAACGACCCTTCAAAGGCGTGGTCGCCTACGTGTACTCCGCGGAGGCAGTACCAGCCCTCGTTTTCGTTGTTGTCGCTTAATTCGTTGGTGAATGCCTCGTCAAGAACAAAGCATTTATCCCGATAGAGCATGCCGCCCTCCGCATCGATGTAGGCGACGCCGGGAAGACTGCCGTCGTTATGGGAGACGCATTCGATGGAATACCTGCAGAAATCGATCTCCAGCCCGTTGATATTCACGGCCGTGGCGAGCTTATCAAAACAGGTCTCCTCGAAACCGCCCTCGTAAACGAGCTCGCAGTAGTCCTCCCCGTTGAGCTTATACATGCAGTTGATCCTGATGGAAACGGGATCGGAGTTTAAGAAAGCGTCGACGACCTTCGGCTCCCAGGGATCGAGGCCGTAGGAGCCCATGGTATAAAGACCTATCGTATTGCCGTCCGCGTCCATGACGCAGGCGGTCATATCATAATACTCCGCAAAATTCTCTCCGAGCGGGGTGAAGGTCATGATATAATGGCCCGCTTTGGCGCTTTCGGTCGGGAAAACGGCCTCGAGCGGCTCATTCCCCGCGATCTCTGCCTGCTGCGCAGGACTGCCGGTATCCTTTTCGCCAACTGCCAGCGCACCGGAGGGTATCATCGTAAGGCACATAAGCAAAGCTATGAGCAGCGAAGTCAGTCTTTTCATGGGCGTGTATTTCATAAAGCCAGATCCTTCCTCTATGGTGAAATGCTCTTTAATAATATTCAGGCTGCGAAATTCGTTTCAGCGGACGGAAAAGCTGCCGAGATAGCGGAACGTGAAGTCCGCTTCCTTTGTGAGCGCTTCGTAGCTTTTAAAGCTCCCGGTGCACTCGATCAGATAGTAATACTCGCCGAGCTCGGTCTTGAGCGGGCGGTCGTGTATGGCGATAAGTGTCATGCCGCGCTTTTCCATTTCGGACATAAGGTCGGGCAGATCATCGGCGTCTCCGCTGACGATAAACGCCAGTCTGTCCGCCTGCGCCTTCGAGGGCTCCGCCATTGAAAGGACGTAGAAGCGGGTCTTATTGCTTTCGTTGTTCTGAATCCCCTCGGCTATGAGCTCCAAGCCGTAGACGTCGGCGCATGCCGCGGAAGCGATCGCGGCGCAGGAGGGATCCTTCCCCTCCGCGACCATCCTCGCGCCTTCCGCGGTGCTCGACACCTCGACGATCTCGGCTTCCGGCAGATGCTCGTTGAGCCAGTCCCTGCCCTGCGCGACGCCCTGCTTGTGGGAGTAGACCGTATTGATCCTGCCAAGCTCCGTTCCGGGCAGTACCAGCAGATTCTGGTTTATCGGCAGCTCGACCTCTCCGACGACAGAGACCTCCGTTTGGGCGATCAGCGTATCCACGTAGTCGATCACCGCCCCGCCGATGGTGTTTTCCTGCGGGATGACGGCGTAATCGACTGCGCCGTCCACCAGCGCCTCGACCGCATCGCTTACCGTGGGATAGGGTATGTATTCGCCCTCACGGTCAAAGTAGACCCAGCAGGCCTCCTGCGTGTACGTCCCCTCGGGACCGAGATAACCGACCGAAGCATCCGTATAGGAGACCGGCTCGGTTTCCGGAATTGGCCAGGCGGGCTGAGGCGCGCACGAGGACAAGACCGTTAGCAGCATAATTACGAGCGCAATAACGCCCGTTCCCGCGATCCGTTTCTTTTTCTTCATAAGCACAAACCTCCGGCCCGAATCAAGTATCCTGCTTCCGGGCTTTTTCATACCCCGGAAGCAGGATTGGAAAAGTTTTATTCGACTACGGCCTGCTCCGTCTCGGAGATGGCGAAAACGGTGAGGAAGAGATCGTTTAGATCGGTCTCGCTCGTCCAGACGCGGTAATAATACCTGCCGACGGGGATATTGAGCTTGTGCTCTAATGCGTCCTCCTCGTGGACGTACTTGCCGCTCGTCTCTACGGTAGCCATAAACTGCCCGTTCCTGCCGACGGTATAGACCATGTTGGGGAACTTGGAGATCATGTTGGTCTGGATGCGGATGCCG
>JAFZYC010000102.1 GCA_017616435.1 Clostridia bacterium | reverse complement strand
TAATTGATTTAACGTATATGAGCTGATATTTCCGTTTTTTCTCAATCGATCAAGCTGTCCCGTGCTAAATCCATATTCCTTTATAAGCTTATATTGAGAGATCCCCTTATTTTTCATTGTCTCCCACAGTCTGTTGTAAACTATCATGAGAAGCCTCCTATGCGCTATTGCTTCTCCTCAAAAATATATTATCGTCCATTCATTGACAATTGCCCATATACGGGCTATATTTTACTTAAAAGTAGCACATAGATCTAATCACTGGCTTCTTTATTGTTTCTCTTTTCCAAGATTTCATTAAACTTTATTTGGAGGGTATTATGGATGCAAGTACAATGTTCTGTAAGCATTGCGGTCAAGTCATAGATGCCGAATGCATTATTTGTCCCAGATGCGGAAAGCAGGTCGCGGAGATCAAGAGGGAAGCCGCGATTCCGCAGATCGTGATCAACAATTCTAATTCCAACGTCAATACCAATGTAAACAAGAATACCAATGCTATGGTCGGCGGCAGACCCAAAAACAAGTGGGTTGCATTAACGCTTTGCTTTTTCCTTGGTATCTTAGGTGCACACAAGTTTTATGAGGGAAAGACAGGAATGGGCATCCTCTATATTTGCACCGCCGGACTATGTTTAGTAGGCGTAATAATTGATTTTATTGCCCTCCTTGGAAAGCCCAATCCCTATTACGTTTGATAGATGTGATCAACACGCATGCATGTAGGCATGCGTGTTTTTCTTATGTTAGTAAATAGTTATATTATCTTTTTTGTTAGCAAACAACTGCGTGGATATTCAGCACACTTTTATCCTCATTTTTTTCATATTGATTTATTATTCTGCCTGTGGTATAGTATATATTAGTGGGAGACCGCGGACGGCGCGGGTAGGCTCCCGATAATTCCACAAGGAGGTACTAACATGGCATTTTTTGATGAACTGGGCAAGAAGATATCCAATGCCGGCCAGGCGGCTATCCAGAAGACGCAGGATCTGGCTAACATTGCTAAGCTAAACGGCTCCATTTCCGATGAGGAGAAGAGGATCAACAACAGCTATCTTGAGATCGGCAAGCTTTACACTTCGCTCCACGGCGGCGATTTCGAGGCTGATTTCGAGCCGCTGATCTCCGCTATCAAGGACGCCGAGGGCAAGATCGCGAACTTCAAGAAGCAGATCCAGGAGATAAAGGGCTTGGTCGTATGCCCCAACTGCGGCGCCGAGGTATCCGTGAACGTCGCTTTCTGCAGCGCATGCGGCACGCCTATCCCCAAGGAGCCCGAGCCCGTCGTAGAGGAGGCAGTCGTTGCCAACACCTGCGCTAACTGCGGCGCCGTGCTGGAGGAAGACGCACGCTTCTGCACCGCCTGCGGCAAACCCGTAGAGAAGGAACCCACCGAAAACTGATCGAATTACCAGGACAAGACCGGCAGTACGCGTTCGACCGCGTGCTGCCGGAATAATTATGCGGCGCGATCCGCCTAACAATCAGGAGGAACTCATGTACTGCAAGACTTGCGGTTCAAGGATAGAGGACGCTGCGTCCTTCTGCAGCGTGTGCGGCACCCCCGTCAATAAAAACGAAGAAGCTCCTAAAAGATCCGCCGAGGCAGGATCCAAGCCCATCGACAGGCACAGGATCATCGGGATCGCGGCTGTAATAGTCGCGGGTCTGCTGCTCGTGGCCATATTGGCCTCGCTGCTTGGCGGAAGGAGCTGGCGCAGCACGGTGAACGGCGTCGTCACCGATTATTACAAGGGCAACATCGAAAAGGTCGTCGACTATATGCCGACCAAATGGATGAAAAAAACCGGTTTCGGAGCAGATACCGACCTTAAGGGATACAAGGCGAGCCTTCGCGCGCTTTACGACACATTCGGAAGCCACACGAAGGGCACCCTGAAAAAGTATGAGATCGTCAGCACGGAAAAGTTCACAGCCGATATCCTCGATACTTATTCCGCATTCCTCAATAAAAAGGTGAGCGACGGAATGAACGTGAACCTGCGCTTGATCCGCAATACGGAAGACGGCCCCGTTGAAAGGAGCGTCAAGCTCACCCTCATTAAGGTGAGCGGCGATTGGTACATCGCGCCGGACAGCGTAAGCAGTCTTTTAGGCGCCGGATAAACGAACGATCGCCGGAGAGCACAGGCTCTCCGGCCTTTTTCATTTCATCCCCGCGCTTATGCGGTCTATCAGCTTCTGCAGCTGTGCGGCCTCGGCGCTGGAGGTGAACCCTGCGATAAGCCCGCGGTCGAGCTCGCAGAGCTTTGTGAACATCGCATGGAGCAGCATGAACCGTTCGTGCTGCTTTTTCAGTTCCGCGTTCTTCGCTTCGAGCATCGCCATGAGCGTTCGCCTGTCCAAGGGCTCCGCGCCGCAGAGCTTCGACTCGGGAGCGGAGGGGGAGGGCAGATCGAGGCTTTCTGCGATCTCATCGATCAGCCGGGGCTTCTTCGCGAGCAGCGAGCGGTACTTGTTCTGATACCGGAGCATGAGTGAAACGTCGCCTCCCGCAAGCTCCAGCGCAGCTCTTCTTACGGAGCAGCCCTCGGCCTTCCGCCTCAGCATGTGGGAGACGAGCCGCTCCGTCTCCTCCTTCGTGAAAGGCCGGAACTGCGCCGCGCTTTCACCGCTTTCCCGCAGCATCGCGTAATAGTGATTGCGCACGCTGTCCGGCCGTCTGCCCAACATGTCCGCAGCCTCGCGGAACACGCCCGAGAGCGAGCCTCCGCTCCTTTCTGCCGCCGCGGCAAGCTCGCTGAGAAGCCTATCCTCGTCGGTGCTCCAACCGCTCTTTTTCATAATTGCATCCTTTCTCTGC
Organism: Clostridia bacterium; assembly: GCA_017616435.1. GTDB lineage: Bacteria > Bacillota > Clostridia > Christensenellales > CAG-138 > UBA3857. Next base: position 23,258 of record JAFZYC010000102.1, on the reverse strand, counting down.
TTTTGTTTCAAAATATGTACTGTTTTGTCGGCGTATGCGTGTTTAGCTCATTTTATGAGGGAAACGACGTAGGCGATGAGCCCGAGCAGCACGGAGCTCGTGACTCCGTAGACCAGCACCGGCCCCGCGATCGTGAATATCTGAGCGCAGACGCCGGTTATGATGCCCTCGCTCCTGTGTTCCATCGCGGGAGCTACGACCGAGTTCGCAAAGCCGGTGATCGGTACGACGGAGCCTGCGCCGGCGACGCGGCCGATGTCGTCGTACACGCCGAGACCCGTGAGCAGCGCGGCGATGAATATGAGCGAGACGGAGACGAAACTTCCGCGGGAGGTCTCGTCCAGGGAGAACAGCACTTCGCCGATATCGCCTATGAGCTGGCCAAGGCAGCAGATCGCACCGCCCGTCAGAAAAGCGAGTATGCAGCGCAGAAGCGTTTTGCTCCTCGGCATCCGGCGCTTCACGAGCGCAAGGTATTCCGCGTGCTCGCGCTTCTCCTCCGGGGATAGCGCTCTTTTCATTCGTGACATGGATCCGTCCTCCGTTTTTATTGTAAGTATTCCTCATTAAGCAAAAAAATAAACAAGCTAACGCCGCTAACATGGATATATATTTTGCCGATCGCGGCAGAATCGGCCTTTTTCCACTTGACGCGGGAGATGTATCCTTATATAATATTGTAGAATGTCCATAATATGGGCACATGTTTGTGTCCGTACGGCATATTACATAGATATTGGAGGATCAGACTTTGGAATGGTGGCAGATATTGCTGCTTGTGCTTGGCGGAGTTGTACTCGTCGGCATAGGTATAGCGATAGGATATTATTACAGACGCAACATAGCCGAGGCTAAGACGGCCAAGGCCGAGGATGCGGTCAAGAAGATGATCGACGACGCGCAGAAGCGTGCAGAGACCCTGAAAAAAGAGACCATACTTGAAGCTAAGGAAGAGGTTTACCGCATCAAGACAGAACAGGAGAGGGAGAACAAGGAGCGCAGGAACGAGGTACAGCGCGCGGAACGCCGTCTCCAGCAGAGGGAAGAAAGCTTTGACAAAAAGCTCGAAGGCATCGAAAAGCGAGAGGAACAGCTCAACATCCGCACAAAGGAGATCGACAAGCTGGAAGCCTCCGCGCAGGAGCTGTTCAATAAACAGAAGGGCGAGCTGGAGCGCGTCGCATCCATGACGAGCGACGAAGCTAAGGCGATAATCCTCAACAACGCGGAGAAGGAGGCCCGCCACGACGCGACGCTGATGATCCGCGATATCGAGGCGAAGGCAAAGGCCGAGGCGGACAGAAGGGCTGTCAACATCATCGCTTCCGCGATACAGCGCTGCGCCGCGGATCACGTCGCGGAGACCACGATCTCCGTCGTGCCCCTTCCCAACGATGAAATGAAGGGCCGCATAATCGGCCGCGAGGGCCGCAACATCAGGACCCTCGAGACCGCGACGGGCGTCGACCTCATAATCGACGATACCCCCGAGGCGGTAATACTTTCCGGCTTCGATCCCGTCAGGCGCGAGGTCGCGAGGATAGCGCTCGAAAAGCTCATTTTGGACGGCCGCATCCATCCCGCGAGGATCGAGGAAATGGTCGAAAAGGCCCGCAAGGAGGTCGACAACCAGATCCGCGAAGCGGGCGAATCCGCGATATTCGACGTCGGCGTACACGGCCTGCATCATGAGCTCGTAAGGCTGCTGGGCAGGCTGAAATACCGCACCAGCTACGGCCAGAACGTATTGAAGCACAGCATCGAGGTCTCGCACCTTGCGGGGCTCATGGCTGTCGAACTCGGTGTGAACGTTCAGCTTGCGAAGCGCGCGGGCCTTCTGCACGATATCGGCAAGGCCGTCGACCATGAGGTCGAGGGCAGTCACGCGCAGATCGGCGCCGATCTTGCAAAGAAGTACCGCGAGAACAACCAGATCGTGCATGCGATACTCGCCCATCATGGCGACGTGGAGCCCAACACGGTGGAGGCTGTGCTCGTTCAGGCGGCCGACGCGATAAGCGCCGCCCGTCCCGGCGCAAGGCGCGAGACGCTTGAAAACTACATCAAGCGCCTTGAAAAGCTGGAGGATATCGCCAACTCCTTCGAAGGCGTCGATAAGGTCTTCGCCATTCAGGCAGGCCGCGAGGTCCGCATAATGGTCAAGCCCGAAAACGTCAACGACGGCGACACGATAATACTTGCCAAGGATATCGTCAAGCGCATCGAATCCGAGCTTGAGTATCCCGGCCAGATCAAGGTCAACGTCATCAGGGAGACGAGGGCGGTCGAATTCGCCAAGTGATCAAAGTGAAGATGAACGGCTCCCCTGCACTGCTGCATGGGAGCCTTCTGCATGTATAAAGGAGGCTTATGCCAATGTATTTTGCCGACGGACACTGCGATTTCCTTTACGGAATGGTCAACGACGGTTACGATATCGCAAAGCCCGCCGGGCGTCAGTCGGTATCGCTCGACAGGCTCAAAAAGGGCGGCGTAAAGCTGCAGCTCTTTGCCGCGTGGATCGACGTTAAGCATAAGCGCCCGTACCTTTCCCAGTTCATGAGCATGGCGGACGCCTATGAGCGCATGCTGGAGCAGAATAAGGAACTCGTAAAGCTCACCCCGGATTTTGACGTGAACGGCGACGCCATAGCGACTATGCTCACGATAGAGGGCGGCGAGGCGATAGAGGGCTATGAGGATATCCTAAGGTGTGTTCACCGCATGGGCGCCAAGGCCATGACGCTGACATGGAACACTCAGAACGAGCTCGCGAATCCCGCCGTAAAGAAGGGGAAGAAGGGGCTCACGTTCCTGGGAAAGGAGATCGTGCGCGAGATGGGACGTATCGGCATGGCGGTCGACGTGTCGCATCTCAACGACGCGGGTATCGACGACGTGCTCAATGAGGACGTAAAGGTGTTCGCCTCCCATTCGAACGCGAGGGCCGTATTCGATTCCCCGCGCGCTCTGCGCGACGAGCATATAAAGGAGATCGCGCGCCGCGGCGGCACGGTCGGAGTGAACTTCTACCACAAGCAGCTCACGGAAAAACATTTCGCGGATATAGAGGATATCGCCCGCCACGCGGTGCATATTCTCGAGGTCGGCGGCGGGAACTGCCTCGCGATAGGCTCCGATTTTGACGGTATGGGCCGCTATCCCGAGGGGCTCGCGGATCCATCCTGCCTTCCCGCGCTCGCACGCGCGCTCGAAAGAGCGGGGGTGACGGGCGAAGCATTGGAGGCCGCCTGCTGGCGCAACCTAATGCGTTTCGCAAAATCGCTCTGCTGAGGCGGACGCTCGCGGACATGTTCCCTTTTTGTCATATTTTTGAATAGCTATTTACACAAATCGGTGCTATAATCATCATAGCATCAAGGGGCGGCAAAAGCGGCCCGCGCGGAGCTCGAAGATATGGAAAACAGCATTGTTCGATCCGTATTCGAACGCAAGGAAATAAAATACATAATAACGAAGCAGCAGAGGGATGAACTGCTCCAAAAGCTCGAAGGCTTCATGCAGCCCGATCAGTACGGGCAGACGACCATCTGCAACATCTATTTCGACACCCCGACGTCAAGGGTGATAAGGGAATCCATCGAAAAGCCCAAATATAAGGAAAAGCTCAGGCTCAGGACCTACGGCGTGCCCACGGAGGACAGCCTCGCGTTCGTGGAGCTCAAAAAGAAGCTCAACGGCATCGTCTACAAAAGGCGCGAGACGATGCGCTATATCGACGCGATGCGCATGCTCGTCAACCGCGAAAGGCCCGTAAGGCCGAGCCAGATACTTAGGGAGATCGAATGGGTGCTTGATTTCTACGGCGATCTTCGCCCCTCGATGGTGCTCTGCTATGACCGCCGCGCGTACTTCGGCTGCGAGGATCCGGAGCTCCGCATGACGCTCGATACCAATATCCGATTCAGGACGGGGGATTTCGACCTCATGCAGGGGGCCTACGGGCAGACGCTGATGGATGAGGACTTCTACATACTGGAGCTCAAGATCACGGACGCGGTCCCTCTCAAGCTCTCACACATTTTCGACGAACTCAAGATCTATCCCGGCTCTTACACAAAGTACGGGAACGCATATAAAAAACTGATCATCGACGGAGGTATTCTATGATCGACAACGGTATTTTCACAAGCCTGTTATTGAAGGACGGCTACATCGTGCCCAACGCGGTGATGATAGCGATATGCTGCGGCGCGGCGCTCGTTCTCGGATTGATCGTTTCGCTCCTGTACATGTACAGGAACAGCTATAACAGGGGCTTTGCCGTAGCGCTCGTGCTGCTGCCCGTGGTAGTCGCCTCGGTCGTCGCGGTCGTCAACGGCAATATCGGCATCGGCATAGGCATAGGCGGCGCGTTCGGCCTTGTAAGGTTCCGTTCCGCTCCCGGCACCGCGCGCGACATCCTCGCGATATTCCTCGCGATGGCGGCGGGCCTCATCTGCGGCTCCGGCTATGTGCTCCTCGCGGCGGCGGTGGTCATCGCGGTATGCATCATAGGCTTCATACTCCTCGCCGCGGGCTTCGGCGGCAAGGGCTTTGCCCAGCGTGAGCTCCGCATCACCGTGCCCGAGAGCCTCGATTATACGGAGGCGTTCTCGGACATCCTCAAGAAGTACACCTCCTCCTGCGAGCTGGAGAAGGTCAAGACGACCAACATGGGCAGCCTGTTCAGGCTCTATTACAAGGTCAGCCTCAAGGATCCCAAAAAGGAGAAGGAGATGATCGACGAGATCCGCGTAAGGAACGGCAATCTGGAGATCGTCAGCGGCATCATCGACACCTCCAAGCCCGAGCTGTGATCGCAGAATGATCAATGCCCCGCTAAAAGCGGGGCATTTGTTTGTTATAATTCGTTATTCTGTTCCGTACGCCCTCATGAATCGGGGGCTTTTTCTTTTATAGAGCGCTTCCGCCATGCGGTCTGCGGCGATTATCAGCGCCTTTTCGTGCGCGCACTGCATTGGCGGCACGCTGTGCATATCGCCCGTCATGCTGTGATTGAGGCACGCGCAGTGGTGACGGCAGCGCTTTTCAAGAGCACACCCGCGGCAGGAGCTCTCCTCCGCGGCGGCCTCCTTTATGATGCGCCTCTGCGCCGCGGCGTCGATCCCGCGCCAAACGTCGCCCATAAGATAGTCGGGATCGTTCAGGAACTGGTTGCAGGGGTAGATCTTTCCGTCCGGCGCTATGGAGGGCTGGCGTACGCCGAGCCTGCACTCGACGCAGGGACGGTCGTTGATATAGGACGCGATCTTCGCCTCAAAGCCCATGTATTCGAGCGGCCGAACGTCGTCGTAATGCTCCTCGCAGAGCGCGGCGATCAGCCCGTATTGACGGGCGAGCTCCTCCATGGAGGCGTCGTCCCATTTCGCCCCGGGGCGGTAGTCGACTGTGCCGTTTATCCGCGTGAACCCGCGGCGATACAGCCAATCAACAGCCTCGGCAAAGCGCGATACGTTCTCCGGCATGACCGTCAGCATAGCGACCGCGCGCGGCTGATACTTCAGCAGCAGGTCGATCTTGGGTTCAAGCAGGCCGCTCGTCGGCTTCCCTCCGGGGAATACCCGCTGCGCGTCCTGAAGCGAGCCGTCGTGCGAAAGCGCAATGCGGATATCGCGCTCCTTCGCGAGCCCCATAAATCGCTCGTCGAGCAGAAGCCCGTTCGTCGTGATCCGATAGGAGAGCTTCCCTCCCGCGGGGCATTTCTCCGCTGCGTATCCAGTCACGCGCTCTATCAGCCCGCGGCACAATAAAGGTTCCCCGCCGAAGAACGAGAAACCGTTATTTTTGTGCCCGAACGAGAGCATGAGGTCGACCGCGGCAAGCGCCGTCTCCTCGCTCATCAGCTCACGGCTGTGCTTTTCATAGCAGTAGCGGCAGGCCATATTGCAGTCCGCCGTCAGATGCAGCGTGAAGTTCATGCTTTTCCCTTATTCACCCGCGTCGGTGGGGGCGGGCAGTATTATCCCGGTGATATCGGGGGGCGTCTCCTCGGAGGGCTTGACCTCCGGCTCCTCGTCGGCGCCCGGAGTTTCGATGACGGAGTCCTCCGGATCGTCGATGGCTATATCGCCGTCGAGCTTCGGCTCCGGGCCGCAGCCCAAAGCGACGCCCGCGGTGACTATGACCGCTCCCGCAAGCGCGCCGAGCCTTGCCGCGGCGCCTGCGAGCTTCTTTCCGGGATATCCGGGGGAATAATACTCAAGCTTTTTAAGTTCCATATCTCCTCCTTTCCCGCCGAAAACAGAAAGGCGGGCGATCTTGCTTTCAATAATATAACGCACGACCCCCGCCTGAGGTTCCATATATTTTTCCCGGGATCAGTCTTCCTCGGCGTCGGGCTTGCTGTCGAGTTCGACGATGCACTCCGGAGTGCCCATTATCGAGCGGAGCTTTGCTTCAAGCTCGTTCGCGACCTCGGGATTGTCCTTTAAGAACTGCTTCGCGTTCTCGCGGCCCTGGCCGATGCGCATATCGCCGTAGGAGAACCACGCGCCGGTCTTGGAGATTATCTTGTTCGCGACGCCCATATCGATCAGCGAGCCCTCTCTCGAGAAGCCCTCGCCGTACATGAGGTCCGCCTCCGCAACGCGGAAGGGCGGAGCCACCTTGTTTTTGACGACCTTCATGCGGACGCGGTTGCCGACGGCCTCGCCGCCCTGCTTCAAAACGTCCACCTTGCGGACGTCGAGCCTTATCGTGGAGAAGAACTTCAGCGCTCTGCCGCCGGTCGTGGTCTCGGGATTGCCGAACATGACGCCGACCTTCTCGCGAAGCTGATTGATGAAAATAACGCAGCAGTTGGACTTGCCGACTATACCCGCGAGCTTCCTCAAAGCCTGGCTCATGAGTCTTGCCTGAAGGCCCACGTGCGAATCGCCCATGTCGCCCTCCAGCTCCGCCTTGGGCACGAGCGCCGCAACGGAGTCGATGACGATTATGTCGACGGCGCCGCTCCTGACGAGCGTATCCGCGATATCGAGCGCCTGCTCGCCGTTATCGGGCTGAGAAACGAAGAGGGAGTTGAGCTGAACGCCCAGCTTCGACGCGTAAACGGGATCGAGCGCGTGCTCCGCGTCGATGAAAACGGCCATGCCGCCGAGCTTCTGCGCCTCCGCTATCATATGAAGGGCCAGCGTAGTCTTACCGGAGGACTCCGGCCCGTATATCTCGATTATCCTGCCGCGGGGGATGCCGCCGACGCCCAGAGCGTTGTCAAGCTCTATACAGCCGGTCGGGATCACGGAGACCTGAATCTTCTGCGCCGCGTCGCCCATGAGCATTATCGCGCCCTTGCCGAACTCCTTCTCTATCTGCGAGAGGGCAAGATCCAACGCTTTTTCCTTATCCATTATCTGATCCTCCAAGTCGTTTTTATGATTATACCATATTATGGCTTATCGTACAAGAATTATCGGCCGCGGCTATACGAGCTTCGCAAGCTCCGACAGCAGCTTCAGCGCCGCGTATGCCGCCTGCTGACGGATCTCGAGCCTGCTTCCCGCAAGCCGCAATTGCGCGGCCGTGCTGCCAAAGCGCGTTGCGCCGCCTATGTAGACCAGCCCCTCGGGGTTCCCGGCTTCATCGGGGCCGGGGCCGGCAACGCCGGTCGTCGAAACGGCGATATCCGCGTTCGAGGAGAGGCGCACGCCCTCCGCCATGGCGAGAGCGGTCTCAAAGCTGACCGCGGTGTGCTCCGAAAGAACTTTAGCGGGGACGCCGAGGCGCCTTCTCTTCGCGTCTTCGGAATACGTCACGCAGCCCTCCGCGAACCAGAGGGAACTGCCGGGAACGCGCACGATCTCCGAAGAGACGAGCCCGCCCGTAAGGCTCTCCGCGACGGCCGCCGAGGCGCCTTTTGCCGTGAGCAGGGCCGCCGTCTCGGTCACGAGCGCGGTGCAGGCGGCTTCGAAATCGGCTTCGCTGTCAAATCGCATCGCAGTACCCTCAGATCATTCCGCGGAGAATATCTCTTTGTTGCGGATAACGTAATCCAGCCCGGACCAGATCGTCATGACGACGGAGGCCGCGAGCACTATGAAATCCGCCGGTACGCCTATCGCGCGGAACACGGGGCCGGCAACGAGCACCATAGGAAGGGCCACGCTCTGCAGAGTGGTTTTTATCTTGCCGAGCGTGCCTGCGGCCATCACGCGCCCCTTGGAGGCCGCGACAAGGCGCATGCCGCTTATCACGAACTCGCGCGCGATGACTATTACGGTGAATATCGGCATTAGGAAGTCGCAGATGCTCATAAGATCGCGCCCGATGAGCATTATCATACAGGCCGCGGTCAGGAGCTTATCCGCGATGGGATCCATCAGCTTCCCGAAATCGGTGACGAGGCCGTATTTCCTCGCGATCCTGCCGTCGAGGGTATCCGTCACGTATGCGAGTATGAATATTATCCCCGCGATAACGTATTTCGTCAGTATCTCGGCGCCGAACAGACGGAACATGACCCAGTTGGGAAGGAAGAAGCAGGCGATAAAGAAAGGTATCGCTATCATGCGGGCAATGGTGAGCTTGTTGGGAAGATTCATTTCGTTATCTCCTTGATGCAGATGATAGGATTATTTCGGCTGTCAGGTCGTATGTATCCGCGGAAGTTATAAGTGCGTTCACGTAATCGCCGCAGGCGATATTGACGCCTTCGGGTATCGCGGCCTTGATAAAGCCGTCGACCTCCGCCGCCTCCGCGTATGAGCGGCAGTAGGCGATACCGTCCGCGATATCGTCGACAAGCGCCTCATACACGCGGCCTATGCGCTTTTTGTTGGCCTCGAGGGAGATCCTCATCTGGCGGCGCATCAGCCTGTTGTAGCGGCGCTGCTTTACGGCTTCGGGGAGCTGGCCATCCATCTCCGCCGCGGGAGTGCCGTCCTCCGCGGAGTAGGTGAACGCGCCGAGGCGGTCGTAGGGGTGCTCGCGGAAGAAACCCATGAGCGTGTCGAACTGCTCCTCCGTTTCGCCGGGGAAGCCGACTATCGCGGTGGTACGCAGTATGAAATCGGGGTTCGCGCTTCTGATGTAGTCCGTGATCTCGCGAATATGCTCCGCCGTGCCGTGGCGGTTCATAGCGGAAAGCATGTCGGGATCGATATGCTGTATCGGCATATCGATATAGTTGCATATCTTCGGTTCGGAGTTGATGGCGTCGATGAGCTTTTCGTCGACCGTATTGGGGTATGTGTAAAGCAGCCTTATCCAGCGCAGCTTTTCGATCTTAGCAAGCTCCTTCAAAAGCTCCGCTAAGCGCGGCTCGCCGTACAGGTCTATCCCGTATGCGGAGGTGTCCTGCGCTATGACGGTGAGCTCCGTCACACCGCGCTCTGCAAGCTCCGTCGCTTCTTCTGTCAGCTGTTCCATGGGACGGCTCACCCTGCCGCCGCGGATAAGCGGTATCGCGCAGTACGTGCAGCGGTTGTCGCAGCCGTCCGCGATCCTCAAGTACGCGCGGTAGGGGGGAGTGGTGAGCATGCGCGAAGCGGCGCAGACCGGGGAGGTGATCTCGCCCGTTATGCGCTGATCGATGGCCTCGGCGAGCCCCGCGTGATCCTTAACGCCCCAGATGAGATCCGCCTCGGGAAGCTCCGCCTTAAGATCGTCGTAATAGCGCTCCGAAAGGCACCCGCATACCACGAGCAGGCGGCAGCTGCCGGTATCCTTATACTGCGCCATCTCGAAGACGGAATCGAGCGAATCCGTCTTAGCGCTCTCTATAAAGCCGCAGGTGTTTACGATTATCACCTCGGCCTCCGCAGGGTCGTTCACGGGAACGGCTCCGCGTGATACGAGCTCGCCCAGTATCTCTTCGGAATCGACCCGGTTTTTGGAGCAGCCGAGCGAGACCATACCGATCCTTGTGCCCTTCATCGCTCCTCCTTATTCTCCGCCGGAGCCGAACAGCTCACGGTAGCCCGCTTCGTCGATCAGCACCTTGCGCGGCTTGGAGCCGTCAAAGCCGGATACGAGCTTCATCTGCTCCATGATGTCCACGAGGCGGGCCGCCCTTGCGTAGCCGACCCTCAGCCTGCGCTGTATCATGGAGATAGAAGCGGAGCCGGAATCCATAACGATACGTACCGCGTCGGGCAGGAGATCGTCCTCCTGCTTGCCGTTGCCCTGACCCGTGGAGGAGGTCAGATCCGGTATGGAATCGAGCACGCGGTCGTCCTGCGGGATCTCGATCTTGTGATCCACGAAGAACTGCATGATGTTCTCCACCTCTTCATCGGAAACGTACGCGCCCTGCGCCCTCGTGGGCTTGGCGGCGCCGTTCGGGTGGAACAGCATATCGCCGTGCCCCAGGAGCTTCTCCGCGCCGCCTGCGTCGAGTATGACGCGGGAATCGATGGCGCTGGAGACGGCGAACGCGATGCGGGAGGGGATGTTGGCCTTGATAAGGCCGGTTATTACGTCGACGGAGGGGCGCTGCGTTGCGACGATAAGGTGTATGCCCGCCGCGCGGCCGAGCTGCGCTATGCGCGCGATGGATTCCTCAACGTCCTTCGCGGAGACGATCATGAGGTCGGCCAGCTCGTCGATGATTATCATGAGCCGCGGCATCCTGTCCGCGGGATCCTTTACTATGGAGTTGTACCTTGCAAGGTCGCGCGCGTTGACCTTGCTCATCTTGGAATAGCGCTGATCCATCTCGTTGCAGGCCCATTTCAGAACGCCCGCGGCCTTCTTGGGGTCGGTGACTATCGGGCAGTAGAGATGGGGCACCGGCGCGAATATCGAAAGCTCGACCACCTTCGGGTCGATGAGTATCATCCTGACGTCGTCCGGCGAGGACTTGTAGACCGTGCTCAGGATAATGCTGTTGATGCAGACGGATTTACCGGAGCCGGTGGCGCCCGCTATCAGCATGTGGGGCATCTTTTCAAGATCGGCATACACGGGCTTGCCCGCGATATCCTTGCCGAGACCGAATGTCAGCGGGGAGGACGCGGCGGAGAACTCCCGCGTGTCTATTACCTCGCGCAGCCTGACCATGGCGGTATCCTTGTTGGGGATCTCTATGCCGACGGCCGCCTTGCCGGGGATGGGCGCCTCGATCCTTACCCTCGGCGCCGCGAGCGCAAGGGCAAGATCGTTGTGAAGCGAAGTTATGCGGTTGACCCTGACGCCCTGCGCGGGCTGTATCTCGAACCTCGTTATGACGGGGCCGACGCTGATATTCATCACGCGGGCGTTGATATTGAAGCTCGCGAGGGTCTCGATCAGCAGCTTCGCCTTTTCGGACGGGGAATCGTTCGCGATCACCTCGCTGTGATCGGGCTTCTTGAGCAGCGAAAGGGGCGGCTTCTGATAAACGACAGCGGGCGGCTCGGAGATCACCTCGGGGGTCTCAGAGGACGTCCCTGCGGGCGCCTCTTCGGGCTTGGCCTTGGGCTTCGTCTCGGGAACGGGCTCGGCCGCCTCGGGGGTCTCGCCGGTGATGTTGTCCTCCGGGACGATCTCTATCGTATCGGCGAACGGATCGTAATCGGGCAGGGTCACCGGCGGAACGACCGGCGGGGGAGTGACGCTCGGAACGTTAAGCTCCCCAAACCTTCCGCTGTTGCGGGGCAGAGAGCCGGACTTGGGCAAAAACTCCAGCGACTGCTCGCCGCGGTTTGCGGGCTCGGCCTCCTTGATGACCGAATCGAGATCCTTTTCCTCGACCTTCATGCGCCTGCGGCGCTTGCCCGAAAAGCTGCCGGAGAGCGTCTCGCTTGCCGTTTCGCCGCCGAGCACCAGCGCGGGCTCCGCGGGGGTCTTCGCGGTCTGCCTCCTGCGCTTCTCCGGGACGTAATCCTCGCCCACGGTCTCGTTAATGAAGCGGGCTTTGCGCCTGTCCTCTATCGCGTCGACGCGGGCGATGACCTTTTTGCCCGCGGTGCGGATGGAGACCTTCGTTATTAGCAGCAGCATTACGAGCGCCAGCGCGACGAATACGACTATCGCGCCGCCGACGGAGAGCAGCTTCTCCAGTGCGTAGGCGGGGATCGCGGCAAGGAAGCCGCCGCCTTGACCGAGCTTGCCGGAGTCGAAGCCGTCCATGATGTATTCCCTGAACGCCATGGGGCCGACGGACTTGGACGAAAGGTGGATGACGCAGCTGATGCAGTAGATGACGCCGAGGCACATGGTTATCGTGCCTGTGCCAGCCTGGCGGCGGGGAACGGCGATGAGCGTAACGCCTATCGCGATGAGCACTATCGGCATAGCGTATTGTATGAAGCCGAATACACCGAACAGGAACGATACGACGCTTTCGAGCATGGCGTTCGTCCTGCCGTAGGTCAGTATGCCCATTATGATACCGACCGCGATCAGTATAACGCCGACTATCTCGTCGACGCGGTCGGGGGAGAGGGGCTCCCTCCTTTTTACGGCGCGTTCGCGCGCGGCGGCCGTCCTTGCGGACGTGCTGCGCGAAGTCCTCGCGGGCGTGCTGCGCGAAGTCCGCTTTGCCGAAGGCGCGCTCCTCCTTATATTCGATGAAGTGCTTTTCTTCTTCGCTGTGCTCTTTGATCCGCTTTTTTTCTTATCTGCCATTTAGTTTTCTCCTTCTTCCCCGGGGACGGGCTCAGTGGGCGTGACTTCCTCGGGCGGGGCGTTCTCATCAATGGGCTCATCGATGCTTATGAGCTCCCTCGCGATGTCGAACTTGATGTATTTGTATTCGTCCGCGGTGGGGATCTCCAGCATAACGAGCACGAGCAGCTCGTCCTCCGGAGCTACGTCAACGCGGAAGCCTATGAACCAGGATACCTCGCGGGCCTTGACGGAGCCGATCTCCGCGGTGCCCGTCTTACCGGCGACCGTGCATCCGCGCGCGCGCAGGCGGCGGCCGGTGCCGTTGTAATCGCGGCTCATGATGTTCTCCATCATGGGCAGCAGAGTCTCGATGGTGCTCTCCTCAAAAGCGCCTTCGATCCATGTCTCCTTCTCAAACGTCTGGACCGGGACGTAATCGACGCCCTCCGTCTTGTAAAGGGCCTTGGCGAGCCTCGGGACGGGGACGTTGCCGCCGTTGCGGAAAGCGGAGTAGACCGCCGCCATCTGCAGGGGGGATACCGTCACCTGGCCCTGACCGTAGCCGGTCTCGGCGATGCTTCGAAGGTTCCAATCCTCCGGCGAATCGGCCTTGACCTTAAGCGTCGAGCGCGCGACGCTGAGCTCAAAGGGCATGCGCTGCTCGAATCCAATGCCGCGCAGGTATTCAAGGAAGCTGTCCTCGCCCATCATCAGCGCGAGATTCGCGAAATAGATGTTGTCCGAATGGAGCAGGCAGTTCGCCATGTTCATCGGCTCGGAGCGCTTCTTTATTTCGGTACGCTTTATGGGCGGCCATATCCAGCGGCCGTAGCCCGTCGGCGTCCAGTAATCGTCGACAATGTTCCCCGTGAACACGTAATCGGGGCCGGCGACGCCCAGCTCCAGCGCCGCGGCCGCGGTGAATATCTTCATAGCGGAACCCGGGGCGTAAAGGCCGAGGGTCGTGCGGTTCTGCAGCGGCTTGTTCGGCTGGTTGGAGATCATGTCGTAATACTCCGCGGAGGCGGATATCGCAAGCTCGTTGAGGTCATAAGCGGGGTAGGAGACGAGCGCCTTTATCTCCGCCGTGACGGGATTCATCACTACGACCGCGCCGGCGGTATCATCGCCCCAGAGCACCATGTCCATGACCTGCTCCGCCCTCTCCTGAAGCGCGAGGTCTATTGTCAGCAGCACGTCAGCGCCGTCCTCGACGGGCTTTTTATAGATGGTGGAAACGTAATCGCCGTTCGCGTCCCTGATCGTCACGGTAAGGCCGTCCTTGCCGCGGAGCACGGATTCATACGCGCGCTCAACGCCCGACCTGCCGACTATCGAATGCGTGGTGTAGAGACCGTCGGTCTCCGTGCGGCCCTCGTTCAGGGATTCGAGCTCGCTCTCCTCCACATAGCCGACGTAGCCTATCGTATGGGCGAGCAGAGAACCCTTGGGGTAGTACCTGTCGGTGCCGTATTTCTTGATTATCGTAACGCCCTCGATGCCGTCGAGCGCCTCGTTGAGGTCGGGCGTCAGCTCCATATCGTTCAGCTGCGCGAGCAGCACCGTGCTGCCCTTGGCGTTCATCAGCTTGTTGAGCGTATCCTCGGGAACGAGATCCAGCAGTTCGGATATCGTCACCGCGAATTCGTCGATGTATTCGATCTCGTCAAGCTCCGCGACGACCGCGTGAAGGTCGATCGTCTCCGCAAGCAGCTCGCCGGAGGCGAGTATGTCGCCCCGCCTTGCGGGCACGGAGTTCACCCTGACTGTGCTGCCCCAGGTCATGCCGGGGAATATCTGCGCGGGCGTCCAGAGCACGCGCCGTTTGCCGCTTTCCGTAACAAGGCGCATCTCGTAATCGCTGCGAAGCGTGCCCGCTTTGCCGGTATCGTATGTCATGCTGTATGAAACCACGAGCTCGCCGTTCTCGGCGCTCTCGCTGATCTTGTCATAGCGTACCGAACTCACCTCGAGCGCGGAGAATATGGCCTCCATCTTTTTGACGTAGTCTTCCTCGGTGATGTACTCGGCGGGCTCGCCCTCCTTCGGAGCCTCCTCCGGGGGAGTGGTGCTCTGCTTAGAAAAGTAGGAGTAAGCGGTCTTGAAATCACGCGCGGTAAAGGCGTCCATGTACTTTTCAAAACAGTCGGCGTCCTCGATGAAAACGGAGTTGTTCCTGCACCCCGCGAGCGAGAACAGAGCCGCCGCGGCAAGCAGGAGAGCTATGACTTTTTTATACATACGCTTCATCACGATACCTCTTTGTGGGCATTTTATACCAATTATATTATAACATCCCACCATAAAACTGTAAAGGATTATTTCGCGCGATCAAAAACGCCCCGGGTCTGACCCGGGGCGCTGCCATACTGTTTTATGCGATCATTTCTTTATTCCGAAGGCCTTCTGCTCCTTCAATACGACGTCGTGCGCGCCGCCCTCGACTATCGATGTGGGGGAGACGAGCGTGAGCCTTGCGGTCTTTCGAAGCTGCTCGATCGTAAGCGCGCCGCAGTTGCACATCGTGGAGCGGACCTTCGCGAGCGTCACTATCACGTTGTCGTGGAGGGAGCCCGCGTAGGGAACGTAGGAGTCGACGCCTTCCTCAAAGGAGAGCTTCGAGCCGCCGCCCATGTCGTAGCGCTGCCAGTTGCGCGCCCTTGCGGAGCCCTCGCCCCAGTACTCCTTCATGTAGGAGCCGTTGACCATGACCTTGTTCGTGGGGCTCTCGTCGAACCTTGCGAAATAGCGGCCGAGCATGCAGAAATCCGCGCCCATCGCAAGCGCGAGGGTGACGTGATAATCCATAACGATACCGCCGTCCGCGCTGATGGGGATATAGACGCCGGTCTTTTCAAAGTATTCGTCGCGCGCCTTCGCCACCTCCATTACGGCGGTCGCCTGGCCGCGGCCGATGCCCTTCGTCTCGCGCGTGATGCAGATGGAGCCGCCGCCGATGCCGACCTTTACGAAATCGGCGCCCGCCTCGGCGAGGAAGAGGAAGCCTTCGCGGTCTACGACGTTGCCCGCGCCGCACTTTACGGTATCGCCGTACTTCTCACGGATCCAGGCGAGCGTCTTGGACTGCCACGCGGTATAGCCTTCCGAGGAGTCGATGCACAGCACGTCCGCGCCGGCCTCTACGAGAGCGGGGACGCGGGTCTCGTAATCGCGGGAGTTGATGCCCGCGCCTACGACGTAGCGCTTGTTGTGATCCAAAAGCTCCATCGGGTTCTCCTTATGGACGTCGTAGTCCTTGCGGAATACGAACGCGACCATATTGCCGTCCTTATCGATTATGGGCAGGGAGTTGAGCTTGTGATCCCAGATTATGTCATTGGCCTCCTTAAGGGAGACGCCCTCCTGAGCGGTGACGAGGCGGTCGATGGGGGTCATGAAGTTCTTGACCTGCTCGTCCATCGCGATACGGCTTATGCGGTAGTCGCGGCTCGTGATGACGCCGAGCAGCTTGCCCGTGGAAGAACCGTCGTGTGTGACGGCGACGGTGGAATGCCCGGTCTTCTCCTTCAAAGCGACGAGATCCGCGACCGTCTGATCGGGGGTCACGCAGGAATCGGAAACGGAGAAACCGGCCTTGTAGGCCTTGACCCTGCGGACCATAGCCGCCTGGTTCTCTACCGACTGGGAGCCGAATATGAAGGAGACGCCGCCCTCCCTCGCGAGCGCTACGGCGAGGGTGTCGTTGGAGACGGACTGCATTATTGCGGAAACAAGGGGGATATTGAGCTTTATGGGAGCTTCCTCGCCCTTCTTGAACTTGACAAGGGGCGTTTCAAGGCTCGTGTTCTGAGGGGTGCATTCCTCGCTCGTGTAATTGGGGATAAGCAGATATTCCCCGAAGGTATGGGAGGGTTCGTCGTAGATGAACGGCATGATCAATACTCCTTTCAAACCTTAAACTATATCTTGCGTCTGACGACGTTGTGCGCTATTATCCCGTCCACGTAGAACTGACGGGAGTACATCACGGGTAAGCCCTCGAAATCGTAGTCGAGCTCGTCCATGTAGAGGAGGGGAGACCCATCCGTGACGCCCAGCCGCTTGGCAACGAGGCCCTTGGCGAGGGCGGGGCGGATCTCCGTGATATCGAGATAGGCGTCCTTGTTGCAGTATTCCTTAAGGAAGCCGAATATGGGCTTTTCAAGCTCCTCAGCGGAGTAATCATCCTTCAGAATGAGGGACTTGGGTATGTAATCCTCGCAGTAGATGACGGGCTTACCGTCGGCTGTCACCGTGCGGGAGACGAGCAGCATCTCATCCGTGCGGCCGATGCCGAGCTTCGCCGCGGCGGTCGCGGAGAGCACGGTGCTGACCTTAATGAGCTTCTCGGCGGGCGTCTTTCCGGATCTTCTGATCATGTCCATGAACTCGATCTCCAGATCCATCCTCACGGGAACGCTCAGAACGTGGCGGTTGATGATCGTGCCGACGCCCTGCCTGCGGCTGATAAAGCCCTCGCGCTCGAGCTCCGCGAGCGAATCGCGCAGCTGCGTGCGGCTGATGTTCAGCATTTCGGCAAGCATGGATTCGCGGGGCAGACGGTCGCTGTCCCGGAATGCGCCTTCACGCATCTCGTCAAGGAGCTTCTCCTCGATATTCCTTTCTTTCGGGGCCTTGCCCGCCCAAAGCGCATCCACCGCTTCGTCCTCCGATCGTTATTCTGCCGCGCAAGCAGCGCGAATTGGTACTACCTTTTAATGAATGATACCACCGCGAAACGGATATGTAAAGGGGGTGAAACACATATATTTTACAATAATTGCCTGTATTTTCGGGGCGCGCTCAGCCCATTATCGAGAGAGACGCACAAAGTCCTCCGGCCGTAGCGCCTCCGCCCTGACGGAGGGGGGGAGCCCCGCTTTTTCGATGAGCTCCGCCGCGGCGGTCTTCGTCATCCCCATCGCCGAAAGGTTGTTGAGAAGCGTCTTCCTTCGCATGGCGAACGCGCTTTTCAAAAGCCGGGGAAGGGGAGCTGGCAGCGAAAACCCGCTGCGGTCCAGCACCAGCACGCAGGAGGATACCTCCGGCTGCGGGAAATAGGATGCGGGGGAGAGCGAAAGCTCCTGCCTTATCGAATAGAGCAGCTGCGCGAGCACCGTCAGCGGCCCGTAATTCTTATCGCCCGGTTCCGCGGTAAAGCGGTCCGCGGCCTCCTTCTGCATCATAAGCGTCATACGGCGTATGGGAAGCCCCTCCGTCAGAAGGCGCATGCAGATAGGGCTGGTTATGTAATACGGCAGATTGCCGACGACGGAGATCTCACCGCCGCCGAGCTTTTCATGGATCAGACCGAGGTCCGCCTTTAAAAAATCGGCGTTTATAACGGCCGCGTTTTCAGGCAGCGCGCTGGAAAGCACGCCGCACATTGCCGCGTCGAGCTCAACTGCGGCTATGGGCAGCCCGCTTTCGGCAAGCGGCGCCGTCAGCGCGCCGAGGCCCGGGCCGATTTCCAGAACGGGCAGACCGGGTCCCGCCGCCGCGGAGACGATACGCTCTATCGCCTCCTCGTCGACAAGGAAGTTCTGCCCCAACGCCTTGTTCGGCGTGAGTCCGTATTCTGTAAGCAGCTCTCGTGCTGTTTTCATATCAGTTGATGTACAGCCCCTTGGGAATATGGTTTTTCATAACGCCGTCAACGGCTTTGCCGAAGCCGACGGGGAACGCCTCTTCGCCTGCCCGTACCGATACCGCGGACCAGCCGCGCCAGTCCTCCGGGCAGGGGACAGTATTGCCGGAAAGGAACGCGGCGATCGCGGGATCGTCCGGCTCGAATTCAAGCTCGCGCAGATAGTCCTGCCCGAGCGCCGCCATGAAGAAGCCGTGCGTCGGCTCATAGCGGTTCTTTTTCAGCTCGATCAGCTCCGTGCCGACGGAATAGGGGCGAAGCTTCATCACCGCGGCAGGCATATCCTTTGGAACGAGCCGCAGCGTGTCCCAAGAGCGGAACACGATCCCGTCGGGAAGTTCGTTATTCAGAGTATCGTTCACGAACGAGCCGACGAGCGGGAGCAGCTTCCTGTCCCGCGGCGGTTCAAAGCCCTCAAAGCTTGCTTGCGGCCTTACGCTCTCGCGCCGCATGCGGCAGACAAAATGCCCCTCGCCGCAGGAGGTGTGGGGGTACAGCCGCTCCATGTGTTCGACGGAAAAATCTCTGTGTTTATTGAGAAAATCCTCTATAACCCCCTCGTTCTCCTCATGGGAGAAGGTGCAGGTGGAGTAGACCAGCGCGCCGCCCGGAGCAAGGCATTTTTCGGCGCTTTCGAGAATAAGGCTCTGACGTAAGGCGCAAGCCTTGACGTGCTCCGGCGACCATTCGGCGATCGCAGTGTCGTCCTTGCGGAACATGCCCTCGCCGGAGCAGGGAGCATCGACCAGCACCACGTCGAAAAAACCGGTGAGCTCCCGCGCGATATCCTCCGGCTTTGCCGATATAACGGCGGCGTTCGTCACGCCGAGCCTTTCGAGATTATACGAGAGCTGCAGCGCCCTCTTCGGGACTATCTCGTTCGAAACGAGTATGCCCTTACCCTTCATCCTCGCGGCGACCCCGCCGGATTTTCCGCCCGGCGCGGCGCACATGTCGAGCACCTTCATGCCGCTGTCGTCGACCGGCGCCGCCGCGATCGCGCTCATAGCGGAAGGCTCCTGCATATAGAAAAGCCCCGCCGCGTGGTAGGGGTGCCGCCCGACGTTCTCCGCGCCGCGGACAATGAAGCCCTCGGGGAGTTTCCCCGTCGGTTCAAGTTCCCACGGCGAAACGCGCGCAAACGCCTCCGGGTCGATCCGGAGCGTGTTCACCCGAAGCCCGCGCACGGGCGCTTCGTTATAGCACGCAAGGAAGGCGGGGAAGCCGTCCTTGAGCTCCGCCCGCATCCTCTCGATGAACTTTTCGGGAAGCGTTTTCATATCAAAGACTGCCGATTACCCCCATGACGCAGCGCAGTATCATAAGCGCGTCGGCGGAGGTGTACGTCCCGCTCATATCGACGTCCGCTACGGAAAGATCGAGCTCTGCTTCGCCGACTATGCCCATAACGTAGCGCAGCAGCAGCAGCGCGTCGGCGGAGGTAACGGTCCCGCTGGAATCGACGTCGCCCATAAGCCCCGCAAAACCCGTGAAATGCGCGGAAAGGAGCCGCGCCTCGCCGAATTCGCAAAGGCAATTCTCATCGCCGGTCAGGAACTCTTCGCCCTCGTACCAGCCTATAAGGCTCTCGCCCTCCTCGGGATTGGAAGAGGCGTAAATATTCAGACCGTTCTCTTCATAGAAGCATTTGGTGCCTATATAGCCGTTGCCGACGGCCTCCAACACGAAGCTTACCCCGCCGTTCAGCACGGAGATATCGAGCCTTTTCAGCCTGTTGTTGAAGGAATAGAGCTTGACGAGCTCCGTAAGGGAGGATATGTCGAGCGTCCGTAAAAGGTTCGTCTTGCAGTTGAGCTCCGTGATATGCGGGCACTGCGAAACGTCAAGGTCAGAGATGCTGTTGTTCGTGCAGCGAAGTATCGTAAGCGCGGGACAGCAGGTTACGTCGAGCGCGGTAAGCCCGTTATACGAGCAGTCGAGGCTCGTAAGGTTCGGATTGTTCGAAAGGTCTATCTCCGTTACGCTGTTCTGCTTGAACCAGAGGAGCGTGAGCTCCGGGCAGGAGGAGACGTCTATCTCAGTCAGGTGATTTCCCGTCAGGTTGACCGACGCGAGCGAGGAGCATCCGGTAAAGTCCACCGCGTCCAGATAGCAGTCGGTCCCCGTGACGGAGGCGAGCGCCGTGCAGCCCGACAGATCGAGACAGCCGACGACGCTGAAGCCGAGATCGTCGAAGGCAATGGATACGAGGCGCCCCGCGGCGTTCCATCCGCAGCTCGTCCAGGTGGAGGGATCTAAGGCATCGTAACCCGGGCCGTTTATCGCGCGGCCGTTCGACATGGAAGAAGCGCCCTGCTGTTCGAAAAACGCGCTCAGCTTTTCAACGTCGTGCGCGTTGTAATCCGCGGCATGCACGGCGTATACAGGCAGTGCGGCGGCAATAAGGAAAATCGAAATGATCAATGCGGCAGCGGACTTCAATGAAAGCCTCATCTTCTTCCTCCCGGAATGTTGTTGAATCAATTATAAATGCAAACGCGCGCCCGGTCAACCTTGAAATATAAGGCAGGAGCGCACAAAAAAGCCCGCTTTTTTAAGCGGGCTTTCAAGTCAACATCATATAATGCGGTTTAAGCTTAATTACTCGGCAACGTAGGGCAGCAGGGCGACCTGACGCGCGGTCTTGATGGCCGCAGCGAGAGCCCTCTGATGCTCGGCGCAGACGCCGCTCATACGGCGGGGCATGATCTTGCCGCGCTCGGTGATGAACTTCCTGAGACGTGCGGTATCCTTATAATCAATGTGCTCGACCTTGTCGACACAGAACTGGCAGACCTTGCGCCTGGACTTCTTGGGACGGGGCTTCATCTTACGCTCTTCCATGACGGTTTCTCCTTTCAAATAATCAGAATGGCAGATCGGAATCGGTTATCTCGGTAAAGCCGCCGGAGATATCGCCGAACGCGGTACCACTGAGATTCTCGCCGGAATTATCCGTGTTCCAGCCCTGACCCTGCTGACGCCTCTCGCTGACCGCGGGAGCGCCCTGCTGGTTCTGATAGCCGGTCTGGCCGTAGCCGGAGGATTCGCGGGGGCTGAGGAACTCGACCTCGTCCGCTGTGACCTCCAGAGAGGCGCGCAGGGATCCGTCCTTGCCCTCGTATGCCCTTGCGGACACCTCGCCGATGACGGCGACCTTCTTGCCCTTCGTAAGGAAGCGGCTGCAGTTCTCACCGAGCTGCCTCCATGCGGCAACGCGGAAGAAATCGGTCTGGCGGTCATCCTTGTTGGACGTATAACGGCGGTTTACAGCGACCGTGAATGTGCACACATTGATGCCCGAGGGGATCGTGCGCAGTTCGGGATCGGCTGTGAGATTACCGATTATGGTTAATTTGTTCATAAAGGTTCCTTTCTAACAGACGGACTTACGCCTCGACGCGCTCGACAACGTAGCGCATGATTCGTTCGTCATTCTTAAGGTTACGCTGGAGCTCGGCGGGGACTTTGCCTTCCGCATTGAAGAGGACCAGTACGTAATAACCCTCGGTCTTGTAGTTGATGGGGTACGCAAGACGACGCTTGCCCCACTCATCGATCTTCTCGACCTCACCGCCGTTGTCGGTGATGACCTTTGCGAACTTCTCGACTACGGACTTTATCTCCTCATCGGTAAGCTCGGCATTGATGACGTACAGATTTTCATACTTGTTCACGCTTTTCACCTCCTTGTGGTCTGATGACCCCGCTTGAAACGGGGTAAGTATGGTGTTGACGTGACATTATAACACGGCGAGCCCCGTTGCACAAGAGCAAAAATCATTGTTTTTAAGTATATTTTGAGCTATGCTCCGCCTTCTAAGGCATACTGCGGGGGAGAGCCCGGTCACAAAAAGCTGTACAAAAAGCGGCGACCGTTGTAAAATATCGTTAATAACCCAACGGAGGCGGAATATGAGCGGCGTAAGGATCATCCCTGCCGAAAGGCAGAACACCTCTCTCTGGAGCGGAGGCAAAACGACGGAGCTCTTCATCTGGCCGGAGGACGCTTCATATAAGGAGCGCCGCTTCGACTTCCGCATAAGTACCGCGGTGTGCGAGCTGGAGGAATCCGTATTCACGCCCCTGCCGGGAGTTACGAGGTTCCTGACCCCGCTCTGCGCGGGTTTCGACCTCGCCGTGAACGGCGAAAGGATAAGGCTCGGGCGAGGCGAGGTCATTAAGTTCTCAGGCGGGGACGAGGTCGTCTGCCGCGGGAGCGGGCGCGATCTCAACCTCATGCTCAAAAACGCCTCGGGCGAGATGCTTGCCGTGAACGGCGGATTTGAGGTCGAGGACTGCGCGTTCGCGTTCATCTATGCCCCGGAGGATATGACCCTGACCCATGACGAAGGGGAAAGCGCGCTCCGCGAGGGGACTTTCGCGAGGATCGAAAACGGATACTACTCCGCTGATAAGCCCGCTGTGCTGTTCGTTATAAGCAGCACCGGGACGGGAAATATACAGAATCCTCCGCGTTCGATTGACAGCATAGCCGAAATATTATATAATAAGAATAGCCGGAACAATAATAAGGAGGCAGGAACCATGGGCAGAAGCATAATCACCGTCAGCCGACAGTTCGGCAGCGGCGGAAGATCGGTAGCAAAGCTGGTCGCGGAGCGGCTCGGCTATGCCTACTATGACAGGGAAATAATCGAAAAGGTCGCCGAAAAGACGGGCTTTTCACCCGAATATATCGAGGAAAACGGCGAATACGCCCCCGGAAAGACGATACTCTCCCTCGCGGGGAGCGTGCTCGGCTCGTCCCGAGTCATGGGCGGAATGAGCACATACGATTATCTCTGGGTCGCTCAGAGGAACGCCATACTCGAGGTGGCGGAGGAAGGCCCGTGTGTCATCGTCGGCCGCTGCGCGGACTATATCCTGAAGGACAGGGAGGACGCGCTCCATGTTTTCATACACGCCTCCATGGAAGCAAGGGCTAAGCGCATAGTCGAGCGCTACGGCGAAAACGAAAACAAGCCCGAGGATCGCCTTAGGGAGAAGGACTCGAAGCGAGCCCTTAACTATAAGCATTTCACGGGCCGTGTATGGG
>JAFZYC010000101.1 GCA_017616435.1 Clostridia bacterium | reverse complement strand
GCGTCTCAAAAGAGGAGATTTTTGTGCCGGGCAAGGCGAAAAGCGCAGGAATACTTGGAAAGTCTTTCGAGCATTTTCAACGCAGCACGGCGCAAAAAGATACCTTTTGAGGCTGTGTATCATTAAGTGAATGCGCCCAAGGGGGAGGCCTTTCTGGTTCAAAAAGAAAAAGTGGATGTGATCCAATTAGCAATAAGCAATTAGCAATTAGGAATTAGGAGTTAGGAGTTGGCTTCCCCCGGGTGGGAAAGCTGTTTGGTCGGCCGCCTCACGCTCTGCCTTCCCCCTTGCGGGGAAGGTGGATTTTGAGGGCGTATGCCCGAAAAAGACGAATGGGGGGATACCCCCACCACCGTCTGCGACGGAGCCTCCCCGCAAGGGGGAGGCCTTTCTGGTTCAAAAAGAAAAAGTGGATGTGATTCAATTAGGAATTAGGAGTGAGGAGTAGGAGTTTGGAGTGAAGGACATGCCTCCCTTGTGTAAAGGGAGGTGCCCCGAAGGGGCGGAGGGATTGTTTCTTCTCCACCGACCCGATCTCATACACCGATCCCTCAGTCATCCTCGCTTCGCTCGGCTGACAGCTCCCTTTCCGCAAGGGAGCCAAGAGCGGCGATGGATGCGGGTACAATAAAAACCAAGACGGAGGACGATCCCTCCGTCTTTTCTGTTTATTCTTACTGTTTGAGCTTTAGGCTTGCTTTACGCGCTCCGCTTTGAGATAATCTCTGTCTCTCAGCTTGGCGAAAATGACTAAGCCCAACGCCGCAAAAACGACCGCAGCAGCGGGCCCGATAAACCATTTTCCTATAGTACACTGATTTTTGTGATACGCATTATAATCTTCGAGCGAAAGATAGACTTCCTTTTCGCCCGAGATCGCACAAACCTTGTCGTCATTCCTTACAGTCACATTCAGGACCGGTTCGGCATTGATCGCGTCCACAAGCTCCGCCCTCGAGAGCTTTGCACGCGGGATGTAGAAGAATGTGTATCCTTCGCCGTTTCCCATGATCTCGATCCTCGATGTGCTGCCCGGATGATGGAATCCCGCCGTGGGATCGGTCAAAGTAACTGCGCGGGTATTGCTCTCGTTTGCCTCACGCTTTGCATAATCACAGCCGAAAAACCAGACCGCCGCCAGCGCGCCTTCGATCACGATCAGTGCAAGCACCAACGCGATGAGCGTGCGTATTCCCTTGGCGTTGGCAACGTAGCGATACGTTCTTTTGCCGCTTTTGAAAGGAACTCCGTTTCGGCCCGGCATTTTGGTTTTGATCGATTTTTCCATGCTTATCCCTCTGTCCCGAACACATACTCCGTGACCTCGCGGAAGCGCTCGCCGGCTTTAAGGAGCACGGACGGGAACTCCGGCCGGTTGGGGGAATCGGGCAGATGCTGCGTTTCGAGGCAGACCCCGCCGTTTTTCTCGGCCTTCGCGCCGCCCCTTAACCTCTGCGCCGCGTCCATATCGAGGAAGCCCGCGGTGTAGACGTGCACCGTCGGCTGAGTGGTGCGGCAGAGGAGCGATACGCCCGTCTTCGGGCTCGTCAGCCTTGCCGCGCTGCGGAGCGTGCCGGGCTCGCCGCGCACGATAAAGCTGTGATCGAGGCCGCGGGTCGCAGAAAGCTCCGCATCCTCTATCGTCTCTTTGAGCCTCCTCGGCGCGGTGAAGTCGAGCGGCGTGCCGTGAACGGGCAGCAGCCTCCCCGTCGGGATGAGGCCGTTCCCGACCTCCGCCGTCCCGTCCGCGAATACAGTGAGCACATGATCCGCGCAGTTCCCTTCCCCGCTGAGGTTGAAATAGGAGTGGTTCGTTATGTTGAGCACGGTATCGCGGTCGGTCTCCGCCTCGTATGTGACGCGAAGGGTGCCGCCCTCCGCCTCGTATGTGACGAAAAGGCGGAGTTCGCCGGGGAACCCCTCGTCCGTATCGGGGCTCAAAAGCGTGAATCGGACGCCGTTTTCTATGCGTTCCGCTTTAAAAAAGCGCTTGCCGAAGCTCCCGTGCAGGTGGTTTTCGCCGTCGTTCTTCTCCAATAAGTATTCACGGCCTTCGAGCGTGAACCGCGCTCCCCCTATGCGGCCGGCGTACCTGCCGACGGTCGCGCCGAGGGAGGAAGTCCCCTTCTCATAGCCCGAGGCGTCGTCGTAGCCCAATACGGCGTTCACGGGCTTTCCGTCCCTGCCGGGGACTATGATATCCGTTATGGCCGCGCCGAAGTCTGTTACCCCGACGGTGAGCTTTTCCGCGGTCAGTATGTACCGCCTTGCCCTGCGGCCGAGAGCCCTGCCGAAGCTTTTCGCGCGGGGGCTCATAAGGTTTTTAAAAATGTTCCTCATACTCCGATTATACCACGGCCGCCCCCGAATGCAAGCGCGGGCGATTGACATTCCGCCTCGTTTATGATATAATCAAGCGACTTTACAGGGAGGTTTTTCCTATGCTCGAATTCGTTTCCAACTGGGCCAACTCGACCTTCGGGCTCGCGGGCTCGATAGTGCTGTTCGTGATAGGCTTCATCGCGCTCATAAAGGGCGGCGACTGGTTCGTCGACGGCTCCGTCGGCATAGCGAAGAAGTTCCGCATACCGGAGCTTCTGATCGGCGCGACGGTCGTTTCGATAGGCACGACCCTGC
The DNA here is from genome assembly GCA_017616435.1 of Clostridia bacterium. Classification (GTDB taxonomy): domain Bacteria; phylum Bacillota; class Clostridia; order Christensenellales; family CAG-138; genus UBA3857. The sequence goes on along the minus strand of JAFZYC010000101.1, from coordinate 2,833 downwards.
CCGAGGTGATGGTCTCCGCCACCTCCGCGGCAAAGGGCGTGAGCTCCATCGCCTACGGCAACGCGATAGGCTCCGTGATATGCAACACCGCGCTCATCGCGGCGCTGACCGTCGCCATCCGCCCCGCTCTCGTCAACAAGAAGGCGCTCACGCTGCCCGTCGTATGCTTCTTCATTGCGGCGCTGTTCTACGCGGGCGTGGCGTATTTCGCGCGTGAGTTCACCCGCCCCGTCGGAATAATACTTCTCGTGATGTTCGCCGCGTACATGGTGCTGACCGTCATCCACGCGAAGAAGCATCCCGAGGACGCGGAGGCCGAGGAGGGCTCCGAAAAGGAGCTCGGCGCGGGAAAAAGCGTGCTTTTGATAATCCTCGGCGCGGCTCTTATAGCCGTTGGCGCGAATTTCCTTGTGGATAACGGCACTGTAATCGCCCGCAGCTTCGGCGTGCCGGAGACGGTCATAGCGCTGACGTTCGTGGCCCTCGGCACGAGCCTTCCCGAGCTCGTGACCGCCATCACATCCCTTGTGAAGGGGCACGGCGCGCTGTCCCTTGGCAACGTCATAGGAGCGAACATATTCAATCTCGTGCTGGTATCCGGCATGGCGATAACGATAAAGCCCTTCGCCGTCCCCGCGGAAAAGCTCATCGCGGGCATGAACGCCTCGCTCGTGGTAGATATCCCCGTAATGCTCCTCGTGATGGCGCTTCTGACGCTCCCCGCCGTGTTCACGGGCAGGCTGAGAAGGTGGCAGGGCGTAGTGCTGCTCGCCATCTACGCGGGATTCGTCGCGTTCCAGTTCATAGGATAATATAATTTCAAAAAAGCCTTGTAAATCGGCATAAAAAGCATTACAATACCTCTTTGTGAGTTAACTTACCAAGAGGTATTTTTATGAATGAAAAGATAAGGAACATAGCGATAATCGCGCACGTAGACCACGGCAAGACCACCCTCGTGGATCAGCTTTTGAGGCAGAGCGGCGTTTTCCGCTCCAACGAGGCCGTGCAGGACCGCGTGATGGACTCGAACGATATCGAGCGCGAGCGCGGCATAACCATACTTTCCAAGAACACTTCCGTAAACTACAAGGACTACCGCATAAACATCGTCGACACCCCCGGTCACGCGGATTTCGGCGGCGAGGTCGAGCGCATACTCAAGATGGTAGACGGCGTGCTCCTGATGGTCGACGCATTCGAGGGCTGCATGCCGCAGACGCGGTTCGTTCTGCGCAAGGCGCTGGAGCTCAAGAAGGTCCCCGTGGTGGTCATCAACAAGATCGACCGTCCCGGCGCAAGGCCCTTTGAGGTCGCGGACGAGACGCTCTCGCTCTTCATCGAGCTCGGCGCGGACGACGATCAGCTGGATTTCCCCATAGTCTACGCCTCCGCGCGCGACGGCGTATCGGGCCTCGATCCCAACGAGCTCTCGCCCAACATGCAGCCGCTGTTCGATACCATAATCTCCGCTGTGCCCGCTCCCTCCTGCGATGAGACCCTGCCCCTGCAGGTGCTCATATCTGCCATCGATTACGACGATTACGTGGGCCGCATAGGCATAGGGCGCGTCGAGCGCGGCGTCGCAAAGCGCGGTCTGCCCGTATGCGTGGGCGTTCCCGGCTCGGGCTCAAGGCAGGCGAAGCTGACGAGGCTCTACCGTTTCGAGGGCTTGAAGCGCGCCGAAGCGGAAGCGGTCGCCGCGGGCGATATAGTCGCCGTTGCGGGCGTTTCCGAGCTATCGATAGGCGAGACGATATGCGACGCGAACGCCTTCGATCCCCTGCCCTTCGTGCATATCGACGAGCCTACGCTCTCCATGTACTTCATGATCAACAACTCCCCCTTCGCGGGCAAGGAGGGCAAGTACGTCACGAGCCGCAACCTCCGCGAAAGGCTCTATAAGGAGGTCGAGACCAACGTCGCGCTGAGGGTCGAGGATACCGAAACGACGGAGGCGTTCAAGGTCTCCGGCCGAGGCGAGCTGCATCTTTCCATACTCATCGAGACCATGCGCCGCCAGGGCTACGAGTTCGCGGTCTCCCGCCCCGAGGTCATAATGAAGCACGATCAGTACGGCCGCCTGATGGAGCCCATGGAGGAGCTCACGATCGACGTGCCCGCCGAATACATGGGCGCCGTGATGGAGGGCCTCGGCCGCAGGAAGGCCGTGCTTTCCAACATGATAAACGACGCGGGCGGCGGCGTACGCCTCATATTCGACATCCCCGCGAGGGGACTTATGGGCTACCGCTCCGAGCTTCTGACCGACACCCGCGGCAACGGCGTCATGAGCCATATCTTCAAGGGCTACGCGCCGTATTCCGGCGATATCGAGGAGAGGCTCACCGGCTCCCTCGTCGCCTCCGAGACCGGCGAGACGAACGCCTACGGCCTTTTCAACACGCAGGACCGCGGCCGCATGTTCGTGACGGCGGGCGTCCCCGTTTACGAGGGGCAGATCGTGGGCGAATGCGCGAGGAACGAGGATATCACCATCAACGTCTGCAAGAAGAAGCACATGACCAACACCCGCGCCTCCGGCTCCGACGAGGCTTTGCGGCTCACCCCGCCCGTCATATTCTCGCTCGAGCAGTGCCTTGAGTTCATAAGGGACGACGAGCTCGTGGAGATCACGCCCAAGTCGATACGCATGCGCAAGCGCCTGCTCACAAAGGATCAGCGCGTGAAGGACTTCAACCGCCGCATGGCCGAAAAAGCGAATCAGGAATGAGTCCGGTACGGCTCCGCAGTTAGCGGAGCCTTTTTTATACGTTTCATATAGCCATTATAAAAAAATCAGATAAAAAAAGATAATGTCTATATCTATATC
>JAFZYC010000100.1 GCA_017616435.1 Clostridia bacterium | reverse complement strand
GGCGAGAGCGCGGGCGGCGGCCTCTGCGCGGCCCTCTGCATGCGCGCCAAGGATTCGGGCGAGGTCGATATCGCGTTCCAGATGCCGCTATATCCCATGATCGACTGCGACGATACCGAGACCTCCGCGGATAACAACACGCCGCTCTTCTGGAACACGAAGCGCAATCACATGGCGTGGAAGCAGTATCTCGGCCCGCTTTACGGCAGTCCGGACGTTCCCGCCTACGCTTCTCCCGCAAAGCGGAAGGACTATTCCGGCCTCCCGCCCTGCTATACATTCGTCAGCGACGGAGAGCCGTTCCTGTCCGAAACTCTGAAATACGTCGCAGATCTCAAAGCCGCGGGCGTCGAGGCGAAGGCCGACGTGTTCCACGCGGAGATGCACGCGTTCGACGCGCTGTTCCCATGGCGCAGGGTGTCAAAGGACGCCAAAGCGGCGTTCCTCGATAACTTCGGAAAGGCGCTCGCCGCCATAAACGAGGGAAGACCCGTCAAACTGGACGAATAAACAAAAGGGGCAGCACGGCAAGATGAAAAAAGAAGTATTAAGAACGATAAAATATCTGCTCATCGCCGCTTCCGCCGGCATAATCCAGTTCGTCAGCTTCACGCTGATGAACGAGCTCATCGGCTGGAACTACTGGATAAGCTACCTCATCGCGCTGGTGCTCTCCGTGATATGGAACTTCACGTTCAACCGTAAGTACACGTTCAAGAGCGCGTCGAACGTTCCCAAGGCGATGGCGCTCGTACTCGCGTACTACTGCGTTTTCACGCCGCTCTCCACCCTGAACGAGCATTACCTCACAACAAAGCTCGGCTGGAACGAGTACCTCGTTACTATAATCAACATGCTCCTGAACCTTGCGACGGAGTTCCCCTTCCAAAGGTTCGTCGTGTTCCGCAAAACACTCGACACGAACGAGATCGCCCGGCGCGAGCGGGAGAGGGAAGAGGCGAGGGCGAAGGAGCTCGCGGAGGGAGCGCCTGTTCCCTCCGGCGATACGGCTCCGGAAGCTTCCGGCATCATAAACACCGATCAAAAATCCGAAACGGAGATAAAGATATGAAAAGAAAAAGGCTGTTCTGCGCGATACTCGCGCTCGTAATGACGGCAGCGGTGGTACTGCCCGCCGCGGTCTCGGCCGCCGAAAGGCCTGCAAATGAGATCGTCGAGATCGTCCCGCTGTGCTCGGAGGGAGTGACCCTGGAGTATGACGCGGCGGACTTCACGCTCGCCTGCAGCAGGATGTTCGGCCTATTGAAGGCGGAGGAAGCGAAGACCTTCACGCTCACCGCGTACTTCGCGGAGGGCTGGACGTACAACGCCGAATACTCCAACTTCTTCCGTTCCCACTCCTCCGCGGTGGAGATGACCGACGGCGCCAACGGCGAAAAGGTGTTCACGTTCCGCGCCGAGGTCGGCGATCTCTTTACCGAGGACGAGCTGCAGACGGTCGGCGTCTACGCTTCCGCGGCCGAGCTGCCCAAGTTTTATATCAACGCGAGCGTCCCCTTCTCCCAGATAGGCAAGGAGGAATATGTCGAGGCCAGCTTCTCGCTCACGCTCGGCACCAGGCAGTTCCAGAGCGGCGATTACGAGGGCACGGGCTACGTCAAGGGCAGGGGCAACACATCGTGGGGCCAGCCCAAAAAGCCTTATTCCATAAAGCTTTCATCAAAGGCCTCACTGCTCGATATCCCCAAGACCAAGAAGTACGCGATAGTTCCGAGCTACTCCGATAACTCGCTCATCCGCAACTTCATGACTTATAAGGCCTGCCAGATGCTCACCGGCATAGATTACGTCCCCAGGTGCGAATTCGTGGAGGTCTATCTCAACGGCGTCTACAACGGCATTTACATACTCGTCGAGCGGGTTTCGATCGAATCCAACAAGATCGATATCGACGAGGCAACGGAGGACGATCTCACCGGAGGCTATCTCATCGAAAAGGACATCGACGGCAAGATCGATTTTTCTGCCGATCAGTGGTTCAACTGCCCCTATTGGGCGAACCAGAGCAAGGATTACTTCGTTCTGAAGGAGCCCGAGCCCGACGACTCTGCGCTCAGGCAGCAGATGCTCTCCTATCTTGAAAACTACATGATCGATCTCCATAACGCCGTAATGGGCACGAGCAGCGAACCGTACACGAGGTACGTCGATACGGATTCGTGGATCGATTTCATTATCGTTCAGGAGCTCGCGAAGAACATCGACGGCAACCTGAAGACCAGCTGCTATATGATAAAGAAGTCGCAGGACGACAAGCTCTATATGACCGCCCCATGGGATTTCGACCTTGCGTACGGCAACCCGGCGACCACATGGAACAACGCAGACTATACTCATAACGATTATTACGACTGCCCCGATGCGACGAGCCCCGGCGATTTCATGGTCATCAACAGCTCCTGCCCCTGGTTCGACACCCTCTATGACGATCATGAGGAGTTTAGGAGCGCGCTCATGGATAAATACGCGGAGTACAGGCGCAGTCTCGTACCCGCGATGCTCGCCCTCATCGACAGCCAGGCGGCATACCTCTCCGCCGCCATGCCCCGCGACGAGGCAAAATGGGGCGTAAGGTTCCAGAGCGGCGTATCGCAGCTTAAAAACTGGTACGCCTCCCGCATAGAGTGGCTGGACGGTCAATGGCTGGAGGAGGTGGAGCCGATCGACCTCAACTACGCCCTCAATGTTCAGAACGGCTCGCTTGAATTCACGACCTCCGCCGATCATCCCTTCACCGGCACGGTCAAGGACGGCCGCATCGCGGGCGTCAGCGGCGGCGCGGGAGTCGACAGCTCCGAAAGCACCGTTTCGATAACGATCTCCATGCTTGCGGGCGAAACGCTCTCGTTCGATTACAAGGTCAGCTCCGAGGAGAACTACGATAAGTTCCTCTTCGGCGTGAACGGCACGACAAGGCTCGCTGTCTCCGGCGAGCACGACTGGCAGAGCTACACATTCACGGCGGCTACAACGGGTTCCTACACGTTCACGTGGCGCTATTCGAAGGACTATTCCATGTCCTCCGGCAGCGACTGCGTATGGGTAGACAACATCGCCTATTCGGGCGATCCCCTGAACCAGCTCCTCGGCGACGTCGACGGCAATGGCGTGGTCAATTCCGCGGACGCGCTGCTCCTTCTAAGATACGCACTGGGCGTCGTCACCACCATGCCGCACATGGAGAACGCGGATTTCGATCAGAACGGCGTTATCGATTCCTCGGACGCGCTGCAGGTGCTAAGATACGCGATGGGCCGCTGATAACAGGATCAAACACGCACGGGAGCGGAACCGCTCCCGTGTTTTTTGTCGCTTTTGCCGAAATAATGCCGCTTCGCGCCGCATAAGCTTATTTACAAAGCGCAGGGGAGGGGACGGCATGCTCGAAGCGTTGATTGGATTTTTAAAGGGGCTGTTCGTATTTGCCGGCCACGTGAGCCTGAGGGGAGGCTTTCCCGAAAAGCTCACGGAGGCGGAGGAAAAGGCGCTGCTCTTAAGGCTCTCACAGGGCGATGAGGAAGCGAAAAGCGAGCTCATCGAGCGAAACCTTCGGCTCGTCGCGCATATCGCAGGCAAATACCGCGCCCGCGGGCGTGACGCGGACGACCTCATCTCGATAGGCTCGATCGGGCTCATAAAGGCAGTATCGACATACAGCCCCGCAAGGGGGAAGTCCCTCGCAGCCTATGCGGGAAGGTGCATTGAGAATGCTATGCTCTCATAAACACAACATTTGGCTCAAATTCCGAATATAATTACCCCAAAAGGGCTGTCTGGCGCGTATTCCGCCGCGTCACCTCCGACCTTTTCATTATGTACCGCAGCGACGGAAACCGGGTAAGGCTTGCCCCGCTCTGCATCCACTCCTTCCGCGTCATCGTCCCGCGCAGCTTCGAGGATAAGAAGGCATTCAATACCAAATACCGTTTCTATGAGGATATCGATAACGTTCCCTCCCGCCTCAAATGGTGCAGGATGCACTTGGGCTTGGAGCAGAAGGAAGTTGCCGCGCAGGTCGGTATCTCGGAGGGGCAGTATTCGGATATGGAGATCGGAAAAAAGGATTATATCCCGAAGGATACGGCGGACAAGCTCGCGCGGCTTTATAATGTTCCCGTTACCGATCTGCTGAATGATTATGCACGCTTTCTCTATTATGGGCAGGGGAAGGCTATTCGCGGATACAGACAGAGCCTCGGCATGGGCGAGCGTCCGTTCGCAAAATTCATAGGTACTGATATATGTACCCTTCGAGCATGGGAAAGAGAAGAAATAGGCATCAGCATGCAGACGTGGGGACGCTGCTTCAAAGACGTCATAAAAACAAATATGCCGCATTACAGCAGCAATAACAATGAAGAGGAACCTGTATGAACAACACCTGCACCAAAGCAAAATGAGGCTGGCTGCGCACGAGGTATTGAAAAACCGGTGGTGTTCGGATATAATTCTGCTGAACGCGGTTTCCGACAAAAACGGATAACGAGTTTACGACAGAAGGGAGAGCGCAGGCTATGAAGATCGATATCGGCACGCTGGCAGTGCTCTTCCCTCTGCTGCTTTTGCTGCTTGGATTGGGATCTATCGTGGCGATCGATACTTACATCCAAAAGAAGCAGCGGCGAATAATGCTCATCATAGTCGCGCTGTGCTTAAGCCTTATCGCGCAGAACGTTTGGGAAAACGCATTGTTCGTCAGCAGGTCCAATCTTCTGCTTAAGAATATCCTTTCCGCGTACGGCTATTCCGTGCGTCCCGTGATCCTCATACTGTTCATCTATATCATTCATCCCGAAGGGAAAAAGCTGCTTCAATGGATCCTTGCGGGGATCAACGCCGCGCTTTACTGCACCTCGCCCATGACCAAGCTCTGCTTTGAGATACGGGAGACGAACTTTGTCTCGCTGCGCGGCCCGCTTTGGCCGACCTGCATCATAGTCAGCGGTATTCTTTTGATCGAACTTCTGCTGAGGACGATCCTGCGATACAAGGAGACGCGCAGGATAGAGCAGCTGATCCCGGTCTCCGTGGTCCTGATCATCGCCTTATCCGTCGCTTTGGACGTGAGCATGGCAACGGAGCAGCCGGTGGCCTTTCTGACCATCGCCATCGTTGTCGGCAGCGTATTCTACTATATCTGGCTCCATTTCCAGTTTGTGCGCGAACACGAAAAGGACCTGCAGGCCGCACAGCGCATTCGGATAATGATGACGCAGATCCAGCCGCACTTTCTGTTCAATTCGCTGAACACCATCAGGGCTTTATATGCAAAGGATCCCCCGCTCGCGGACAAGACTCTTGAGAATTTCAGCGCCTATCTGCGGCAGAATCTCGAGTCCCTGAGCCAAACGGAATTGGTGCCGATCGCAAAAGAGCTGGAGCATACCCGCCTTTATGCGGAGATAGAAACGCTTCGTTTTCCGAACGTCCGCGTGGAATATCAAATCGAGGATGAGAGCTTCAAGGTACCCGCGCTTTCGATACAGCCGCTGGTCGAAAACGCCATCCGCCATGGGGTTCGGAGCCGCAAGGACGGTTTGGTGACGGTCTCCACTGCCGGTGAGCAGGGGTTCCACCGGATCACGGTAAGGGACAACGGGGTCGGCTTCGATCCGGAAGAAACAGAGGCAGAGGATGAAACGCATTCGCACATCGGCCTTCGCAATCTAAAGGAACGTATTGAACAAATGTGCGGCGGAACGATGACGGTCGAAAGCGAGCCCGGCAACGGCGCCTGCATTACGCTTCTGATCCCCGGAGAAAACGACAGAAACTTAAAAGGAGGCCCGCTGAATGAAGGCGATCTGCGTTGACGACGAACCGCTGGCCGTGGAATACACTTTGTCACAATGCGCGCTCCTGCCCGAGATCGAGGAGGCAAAGGGCTTTACGGACGCGCTTGCCGCGCTTGAATGGCTCCGGGAGCATTCGGCGGATATCGCCATACTCGATATCAATATGCCCGGGATCGACGGCATAACGCTCGCCGAAAGGATCAAGCATGCTCACCCCGAAACGGCGATACTGTTTTTGACCGCATACAAGGAATATGCCTATGACGCCTATTCCGTGCACCCGAGCGGGTATCTCTTAAAGCCCGTTTCGCAGGAGAGGCTGGCGGAGGAGGTGCGCTATGCGTGCGGGAAAACGCAGAGAGCGTCCAATGCGCATGTTTTTATCAAGACTTTCGGCACGTTCGACGTCTATGTGGACGGAAGACCGTTAAGCTTCAAACTTGCGAAGGCAAAGGAGATACTTGCCTGCCTTGTGGATAAACAGGGCTCGGGCGTCACCAGAGCCGAGCTTTTCTCCGCCGTTTGGGAGGACAAACTGTATGACCGCAAGATGCAGAAGCAACTGGACACCTATATCCGCTCCCTGCGCGAAACGCTAAGGGAGTACGGGATCCCCGAGATAATGGAGATGGAGAAGGGCGTCCTTCGCGTCAAGCCGGATGCTTTCGTCTGCGACGCATACCTGTTCTATTCGGGCGACAGCGAAGCGGTCAACGCCTATCGCGGAGAGTACATGAGCTCCTATTCATGGGCAAGCATGACGGAAGCGATCATGTTCTGGAGAAAAGCAAACAAAAACTGAATCCAATGAATAAAAAACACGCCGTTTTTTAGGCTCGTTCAATTAGGGATATACGGCCTCAAAAGGTATCTTTTCGCACCCTGCTTCGTTAAAAATGCTCGAAAGACTCTCCGAGTATTACTGCGCTTTTTGCCTCGCATGGCGCGAAAATCTCCTCATTTGAGACGCTGCGTGGTTTTCAGCTGACAAGATCAATAAGCAAAGTCCCGGGAAATCAAAGCATTCTCGGGGCTTTTAGTATTGCATGCTGTTCCGGTCAGCTGAAAACCCGCATCTCCCTAAGTGAATGAACCTTTTCGGGAATTTTGAAAAGGACGGTTTTTCTTTGGACATCCTTTGGACAAGCCATGATATAATTTCCAAATAAAGATAGGGACAAAACGCTGCGAAAGCCTGACCGATCGGGAAAAGCTCGTATGGATCGAGGAACGCGGTTCGCTTGGCGGCTTACTGAAAGACTGACGAAAAAAAGGAGAAAACAAAATGATGAAAATCAATGAGACGATTGAAAACACAAGCGCGATCATCACCCTTGAGGGGCGACTCGATGCGACAACCGCACCGGAGCTTGAGGAACTGCTGAGGACCGGGCTTGAGGGGATCATGGAGCTGGAGCTCGATCTTGAAAAACTCGATTATATTTCCTCCGCAGGACTGCGCGTGCTGCTCTCCGCACAAAAGAAGATGAACCTGCAGGGACGCATGACGGTCAAACACGTTAATGAGACCATCATGGAGATCTTTGAAGCGACCGGCTTTGCGGATATTTTGACTATCGAATGATCCGATCCGCAAAAGCGGCGGCACTGTTCAGCATCGGTGATGAAATCTCATGCACAAAAAGGGGGAACGAATGATGGCTGAGGAAAAACGGTTTACAAAGGCCACATGGCAGATCATGGAACAGCTTTTGGAGGTGGACAACCTCGACGATGCGCTGTCCGGAAGCCTGGATATCATTGTAAAAACGCTGAATAGTGAAGCGGGCGCGATTTGGCTTTTAGATGAAAAGACGAATCGGGTGAGCCCGATGTTTCATATAGGCCCGGCCGATATTTCCAACATCTCTGTGGAAAACGGGCTCGGCATCGAGGGCGTAGTAACAAAGACCGGCAAATCAATAATCGTCGAGGATGCGGCAAACGACTCGCGCTTCGACGGATCCGTTTTCGATGATAACGGACTTGCGACCAAGACCATGATCTGCGTACCGCTGAACAATATGCACGACGTCATCGGGTGCGTACAGATCGTGAACAAAAAGGACGGCAGCCTTTATGACTCGGAGGAATTAAAGCTTTGCGAACGAATGGCGTCGCTGGCGGCGATCACGATCGACGAGAAAGGACTGATCGTTGATCTCGGCGAAAAGAAGGAAGTGCTCGCGTCGCTGAGAAGCATCACCAAGGAGTTCCCTTCCGGCGACGGCGTGCTGCAGGTGCTCAAGGGCGTCAATCTTGACATCTACAAGAATGAATTCGTGGTCGTACTCGGAGAATCCGGCTGCGGAAAATCCACCATGATGAATATCGTGGGCGGCATGGACTTTCTGACCGACGGCGAGCTGACCGTCGAGGGCAGGGACTTTTCGCATCCGTCGGACGCAGAGCTGACGAAGTATCGGCGCGAGTATATAGGCTTCATATTCCAGGCGTATAACCTTATGCCCAATCTTACTGCGCTTGAAAACGTGCAGTTCATTGCGGAACTGGTCAAAGATCCGATGCCCGCCGCGGAAGCGATCGAAAAGGTCGGACTAACCGCTCGTGCAAACAACTATCCCGGTCAGATGTCCGGCGGCCAGCAGCAGCGCGTGTCGATCGCGCGCGCGATCGTTAAGCGTCCGAAGCTGATCTTTGCCGACGAGCCCACGGCGGCGCTGGACTATACCACGAGCATCGAAGTGCTGTCGGTCATCGAGGATATAGTGCGCAGCCATGGCGCCACTGTTATGATGGTCACTCATAACCCGGAGATCGCGAAGATGGCGGATCGCGTGGTGAAGATGAGAGGCGGTAAGATCGCCAGCATCAAGAAGAACCTGCACCCGGTACACGCAGAAGAACTTGTCTGGTGATCCGATATGAAAAAAACACAACTGATAGATGCTTTGCGCAATATACGCAAGCAGAAGATCTCATTTCTGTCGATAGTCGTGATCGCGGCGCTCGGAGTGACGATGTTTTTAGGCATCGACTTTTCTGCGTCCGCCATCCGGAAGAATGCATCTGTGTTTTATAACGAAAAGAATTACAGGGATATCGAACTGGTTTCGACGCTCCTGCTTTCGGAAGAGAACCTGAGCGCCATCCGCACAGCTGAGGGCGTCATCGACTTGGAAGGCGTATACATGACGGACGCCAAGGCTTCGGCAAATGAGAAACGCACGAGCGTTGAAGTGCTGTCCCTGACCGAACGCATAAATCAGCCGATACTGTGCGAAGGACGTCTGCCCGGATCGGAAAGTGAATGTGCGGTCGAGCGGGAGGCTGCCGATGCTCTCGGTCTTAGCGTGGGCGATCCGATCACGATTACGGACGCGCAGGGTGAGACCGCTCAGTACATGACAGAGCGGGATTTTATCGTCTGCGGGATCATCGTGCATCCCGATCATGTTTGCAGCACTGTACCCGCAACGCCTTATATCATGGTAATTCCCGGTGCGTTCGATGTGGAAATGCTTAACGGCTGCTGGATGAAAGCGGAGATCCGTACGGATCGTGCGTTGGACGCAGCACGTTTTGAACCAGCCTACCTTAACTCCGCTGATACGGTCGCTGCAAGACTGGAGGATCTGGGCACGACGCAAACGGCCATCCGTGAAGCAGAGGTCAACGACATGCTCTCTGATTATCGAGCGCAGCTAACCATCGCCGAACAGGAGCTTTCCGACGCGCGTGCGGAGTTGGATAAGGGCTATAGCGACCTCGACGTCGGAGAGCAGCGGTATGCGGACGGCGAGCAGGAGCTTGTCCGCGCGCGGACGGAGCTGGACGACGCCAAGCGGGAGTTGAATGAGGCAGAGAAGGAGCTTTCCAATGCGCGTGCGGAGTTGGACGACGCAAAAGAACAGCTTGACGCAGGAAAGGTGGAATTGGACGCATCAAAGAAAAAACTGGACTCTTCGCGCAGGCAACTTGTCACGGGATGGGATCAGCTCGAGGACGCAAAGGCGGAGATCCGCTCCGCATTGCGAAACGCAGTAGAAAGCGTCTGCGGCAGCGATTCCGCCGATTCGATCAAATGGGCAAAGAAAAAGAAAGCGGATCCGGACAGCCGCAGGGCAAAGGCATGCGAGTTTTGGATCACCGAGGATTATAAGGTCGATCTGGATCCTTCCAAGTCTTTACAGGAGCAGATAGAAGAATTCGTTCAGTCAGACCAGATCCCGGACGATGTCCTGAGTGAAGTATTCTATAGCGTGTATCCGGAAGGCGAGTACGATCCGGAGGCCGCACGTACTATACTCACCGTTTCGCTCGTCGCCGCATCGGCGGCATACGAAGATGATTATCAGGAATTGGCCGTCGCCTGCGATCAGTGGGATAGCGGGCATAAGAAGTATCTGAACGGCAAAGCGCAGTATAATGATGGCCTTGCACAGTACGAAGAGGGACTTCGGACATACAACGACGGTGAAGCACAGTATGCCGAAGGCGTGCAGAAATACGAAGACGCGCATGCCAAATACAATGACGGCGAAGCACAATATGATCGGGGCGTCAGGGAGCTTGAAGCGGCTCGCGAACAGTTGGACAACGCAAGCAGGAAGCTCGCCGACGGTGAAGCGCAGTATGAGGAGGGGCTCAATAAGCTTGAAGAGAGCAGAGCCGAATTCCAAGAGACGGAGGAACGGCTTGCTTCGCTCGGCCCGTGCAAATGGATCATTCTGGACGCAGCCGGAAACTCGAGCTTCACACAGCTGGAGACCGCGGGCAGCAACCTAAAGAGCATGGAAATGACCTTCTCGATGCTGTTTGTGCTGGTGGGCGCGCTGGTCATATATGCTACCATCAGTAAGATGGTCGATGAACAGCGATCCCTTGTCGGCACGACAAAAGCGCTAGGCTTTTTAAACCGGGAAATATTTACGAAGTATCTGATATTTGGCGTGACGGCTGCAGTGCTCGGTACGATCATGGGACTGGTTTTAGCGTGGACCGTCATACAGGGGTTTGCGCTGAACGGCTATGATCGCTATTTTGAGATAGATCTTCTCCCTCATACGGTGAAGCTTCTGCCGACAGTATTGGTATTTACGGCGGGCATTCTGCTTGCGGTCGCGGCGATCTGGTTTGCCGCGCATAAGCTTTTCAAGGAATCCGCGATCAAGCTGATGCAGCCGGCGGTGCCAAAGGGCGCAAAGAATACGTCATTTCTCAAAAAGAAGCTGCTTTCGCTCTATTCACGGTTGATCCTTTTGAATATTCGGTCCGATCTCAGGCGTGTACTTGTCACAATCGTCAGCGTTGCAGGATGCTGCGCGCTCGTCGTTATCGGCATTACGCTGCGGCAGGCAGTGCAAGGCGCCGAAATAAAGCATTTCACCGGGATCGTTCGTCATGACGGTATGGTGCTGTTTGATCCCGAGAGCGATACAGAGGCGGCGGAAACTATCGAGGAACGGATCGCGAAAGCAGGAGCCGAAAGCGTCCCCGTCATGCATGCCTATGCTACCGTCCGGATCAAAAACATCGATCTGCAGGAACTCTTCTGCGGCGATCTTTCCGCGATCTCTAAAATGTATATGCTCTCGGATGCAAAGACCGGCTTGCCCATCGAACCGACGAACGACGGCATATATGTCACAAAGCGATTTTCCGAGAACTACGGAGTCAATGCCGGCGATACGTTTGAACTCGCGCTGAATGGTACGGAAACTGTCGAGGTCCGTGTTGCGGGAGTTTTCAACAGCTATATGAACCGTTATCTTTTCATGAGCAATGACTGTTTCAGCGCTCTCTTCGGAAGGAGCGCCGAGCCGAACGCCTTTTATGTGCGGCTGAACGGGACAGACAGCGAAACGCTGTGCGGATCTTTGAGATCGGTCGAAGGCTTCATGTCCTACGAGGCGGCTGACGCAGCGAGGGGTCTGTTCAGAGCCGCGACCGCCGTCCTGAACGGGATCGTTCTGCTGTTTATCGGGATGGCTGGAATAATGGCAGGCGTGGTCCTGATGAACCTGACCAATATCTATATCATGCAGAAGAAACGGGAATTGACCATCATGCGCGTCAACGGTTTCACGGTCAAAGAGGTCGTCGGCTATGTGCTGCGAGAAACGTTCTTTACTACTGCGGTCGGCATTTTGCTCGGTATCGCTTTGGGCGCCGGAATAGGCTACAAAATCGTGCGATCTCTGGAACAGTCATTCTTGCAGTTTGACCGCGGCGTCAGTCTGCTTGCATGGCTGGTCGGCGCGTTGATCACGATAGTCTTTACGGTCATCGTCAACGCGATCGCACTGCAGAAGGTGAAAAAGCTCAAGCTCACGGACGCAGCGGCATAGCCTTTAGAACCGGCCCTGTGCAGTGAAAGACGAACGTGATAAAAACAGATCATCTGCCGCCAAAGCGGCTTAACGGGAGGTTTATATGAACACAGAGAACAAATTCGCAAGGCTCATGAGGAACACCGGTCCCGCAAGGTTTTTGATCCCCGCAGGTATCATTCTCATCATATTCGGTATCATACTGCTCGGCTT
>JAFZYC010000099.1 GCA_017616435.1 Clostridia bacterium | reverse complement strand
TCATTAGGGAAACGCAGTATGAAGCCGAAACGATGGGCGTTTTGGGCTAGCCAGCGGCCCTCGGGAGTATTGGCGTAGCTGATGTCGGAGTGCGGGCAAGCGTCGCAGAGGATATCGAAGGCGAGGCCGGTGGTATGCTCCGAGCAGTTGGTCGGCATCAGTTTGACCGGGTTATTGTACGGATCGCTGCCGTAGGTCGGGTCCTCTTTGATCTTGCCCTCCCACATCATCTGCTGTTCCCAGATATAGCGGAACGCGCTCGCGATTATGAAATGGAAATCGCCCTCCTCTTGTGCGGCGAGGAGCATTTCGTTCAGCGCCTTGACAGCGGTCTCGTTCGCGTGGCGGCGGGGATCGCAATAGACGTTGCCCGCCGTAAGATAGTCGCAAACGAGCACCACGGGAGGTTCTTCATAGATCGGGTGCTCGAAATTGACGAGTGCCAAATAAGGATCGTCCACTGGGATCGGCGCAGGCGTTTCCGCGGTTTCTGTTGATCCCGTATTCTCTTTGGGCATAATGCTCTGCGTTGGATCGGCTGTCTTCGTAACCTCAGGTCGTTCCGCAGGAGAAATGACCAAAGCCACTTTTTCTCCGCATGCGGTGCATACGAACGCCGCCGTCATGATAATCGCCATTAAAAATATTTTCTTCATAAAACCGCCTCCTTGCTTTAGTAAAAGCATAGGGGGCGGTTGTAAAATCGGTTTCCTGAAGTTGTAGCCGGGATGTCAACTGTTCGGCAAAAATCTGTTAAATATGCTTTCGAGCCCGGTTATTGCCAGTACCATTATAATCGGCGCGAAGTTTGAGAAGTATCGCCATCTCGCCTCCCAGAAAAGCAGGAACAGCACGAGGCCGAACAGCGCAAGGCGTGGCGCGAACAGCTCCCGCGGTGTATGTTTGCCTATGACATCGAGCACGCATGAAGCGATAAGCGGGATATAGAGCGCGATCAGCACCCCGGTACAGATATGCTTGTAAATGGCATGATGCTCCCCGTCCTTAACGAGAAAGCTCCGGAGCGCGTTGTCCTCCCCGTGCGGGCAGCCGAGGCAGTCGGAGAGCCCATACGTTCCGTCGCCGAAGTCGATATCGAGCTTCCGGGTGAAAAGGTCGGCATAGTCACCGACGCCATAGCTTTTCAGCCTTTCTGCGAGTCGGTCCCTTACCGCAGCCTTACGTTCGGCGGGATCATCAAACGATCTTGTAAACCTGTATTCATCATTTCGATACGTCCCATTGCCTACGGTTCCCATCATCACCCAATGCAGGATAGGCGTTTCAAGTCTTTCGGCTTCTTTCCTGTCGAGATGACGATAAATGATCCCCTGCGCTGCGAGGGAGCACGCAATGATCATAATCACGGTTATGGGCAGCATCGGAATGAACCTTTTCAGGTTCTTATACAGCGCCGCGTCGATGATCACCGCGATAAGCATTATAACGACCGTGGCCTTTATGCCGTATCCCACTCCCGCTGCAAGGCTCATAAGGGCAAATACAATTAGCCTTTTTACCGGCTTTCTCTGCTCACGCGCAGCGAGATAGAGGCGGAATATGAGTATTGGAAACGCCATGGTCAGCGCGTCGGTATAAAACGCCGGGGCGATGAAATAAAACGGCAGGCTGATGGAGAATATGAAATACGTCATCAGCCTGCCGCGTATGCCTGCGAGCTTTTCACAGACGGATCCGGTCAAGTACATCGTCGAAAGCGACAGTGCGGAATTGAACACTGATGCGACGAGGAAATAGTCCTTTGCTCCAAACAGCTTTGCCGTCCCGAAGACGGCTCTGAACAGGATAAGCCCGCCCCAGTTGTTATGAAAATACGCGAAGTATGCGTGATATGATGCGAAGTCTCCCGTCATAACCCATTCCGACGCTCCGCCGAACAAGGCGTCGACGTCCCATTTAGGCGTGTATCGCAGAGGGAATATCATGATGATCTGGATGATACCCATGAAAAGAAAAAAGCCCCATGCGATGACCTTACGGTTATCCCCGAGGAGCGCTTCGTGTTTCTTTATCAACTGCCATACAAGTACTATGAGGAATAGGGACGCTGCCGCCAGCACAGCCAAGATCGGAAGGCAATATGAATAATAGTTCACGATGAAAACCGCCGCGATCGCCCAAGTGAAGAGAAGCGCCAATACCGCACACAGGGCTTTTGACAGCCCAAAGGATATCCTTTCCCTCATGAAGACTGCCCTCCATGCTTTTTCTATAAGCATAGCGGGCAGTTGTCAACGCGGTATTGAATACTTGTTGCAGAGTTGTAAAATGCTTTCCCGTTTCTAATTCTCCGGCTCCCAGGTCGGCAAAGGCGTCGGCATTCCTACCGTTTGTTCACCCGGAACGAATAAGCTGAGTACGGTCATGCCCCGGTTGTCGCTCTCTAAAAAGCCAAGGGATACGCCGGCTGCCGTCAGCGTGTACGTTCCCGGGTTATACGTATCGAGCGTAGCTCCCTGCATCGATAGACCGAAATACTTGGCGTATCCTATGAGTGCGGAGAAGCATACGAAGTCGGAGACCTCCGCATCCCGCCTGAAAGCGACGGAGTATACGCAGCCGTTCTGCGAATCGCATTTCACCTCAACGGGCCTTCCCGCACCGTCTTCAAACGTGATCATCCACAGCCCCCATGGCATGCCGGGAGACGAGCCCAATTCACCCTCAAGCAGGCCCGCCTGACGCCCGCGGAGCTCGCCGGATTTGAAGCGGAGGTCGTCCTTATCAAGCCCGGTGAGCGCGCCGAGCGCCGATAACAGATCCAATTCGTTCCGGGCGGTCTGCGCCGCCTGTTCCATGCTCATCTCGAAGGAGAGCGGCTCCCGAAGCGAAAGCTCATTTTCGTCCTGAATAAGAGCAAGAGCTTCCCACAGCCAAACAAGGTCTATCTCATGCCCCTCCCCGGGCAGCGGCGCGGCGGTGGTGCGCGGCTCTATCGCGGAGCTTCCGCCTGAATCCTGTGTCCATTCGACCGCGAGATATTTGTCTTCTTCTCTTTCGAGAAGCGCTTTCGGGATAAGAACGCCCAAGAGCATGAGATCCAATGCTGCGGCTATGCCGAGCACGGTAAAGAGAGTGTTTCCCTTTCCGCCGTTCCTTCTTCTGCGGATCGCCATGGAGATGAGGGAACCCAGAAGAACTATGAGCAAAAAGGAGGCTAATACCAGTAATTCAAAGACCGTGCTTTTCATTCCGCCGCTCCTTTCAGCTCAAAGCTCACAGTCGTGCCTGCCCCGAGCTCGCTTTCAAAATGCAGCTCTGCACCGTGGACCGCGGCTATCTCCGAAGCTATCTTCAGCCCAAGCCCAGCGCCGTGCGCCTTCCTCGAGCGGGATTTATCGACCATGTAGAACGCCTCGGTTATGCGCTCGATCTGATCGGCCGGTATGCCCCGTCCGTTATCGGCGACGGATACGCGGTATTTATCCCCGCAGAGCAAACCTGCGACGGTTATCGTATCGCTTCCCGCCTTCATCGCGTTGTCAATGAGGTTCATCATAAGCGTTTTGAAAAGATCGAATTCGATCCTGATGTATGCGCTCTGAACTTCGCTTTCGAGTTTTATCCCTTTGCTTTCCGCGGCGGGACGCATGGTCTCTATGATATCCCGCATGACCTCGTCCGCCGGCATTTCGGAAAGCGTGAAATCCTGCTTTTCAAGTACGATCAGCTCCATCAGCTTCTGCGAAAGCGCTTCCAAACGCAGGCCTTCGTTCAATATGTAGCCAGCGGCGTTTTTCGTTTCCTCTCGCGTCATATCCTCGCGCTGATAGATCATATCAGCGTAGCCGATGACCGACGTCATTGGCGTCTTTATCTCATGCGCAAAGCTTGAAGTGAAATCCTTTTGCTGCTTTGCGGAAAGCTCGAGCTTTTGAATGGTCCCCTCGATGGTCTCCGCCATCGAATTGAAGCTTCCGGAAAGCTCGCCTATCTCGTCGCCCGTCCTGACCTCGGAACGCTCGTCGTGCCTCCCGCCCGCAAAGGCGCGGGTGCTCTTCGTAAGCTTGTTTATCGGGCGAGTGATGTAGAGCGAAAAGCCGAGCGTCACCAGCGCGCCGACAAGCTCCGCGACGGCGAAGGTCTTTAAAAAGCTCCGCTCCATGGTTCGTTTTTCTTCGAATATCCTTGAGATATCGCGGCTCAAAAGCAGAGTGACCGTCCGCCCGCTCTGTGTGAATTTACCCGCGGAATAGAGCCGCTCCGAGCCGTTCTCTGCGCCGGTGTGGAATTCGACCTTTCCCTCACCGACTTCGTCCACTCCGGGCAGATTCAAAAACCCCGTAAAGGTGGAACAGACCGCCGTTCCGTCCTCCGAAAGCACCATTATCTTCGTATCCCGCTGCACCGCGGAGACCGTCTGCTCCGCCGCCTCTTTAAGCGCCTCGTCTGTCAGACTCCCGTTCTCGCTGCCCGACAGCATGCCCGACTGCAGCGCGAACTTCACAAGCTGATACTCCGCCTCGGCGTTCTCGTATTCGTGCTCCATGGCGTTTTTGAAGCTGCCGGAAATCATTACATAACCGACCACCGCAAGCGCTGCGGTGATCACGGCGATCGTGCATATGAAGATTTTTGCAAAGAGCTTCATTCCTTAAACTTCCAGCCTGTAGCCTATCCTGAACACGGTTTTGATATGCTCCTCCCAGCCGAG
>JAFZYC010000010.1 GCA_017616435.1 Clostridia bacterium | reverse complement strand
GTCGCTGCGTGACGAATGAGGGGTATATAATTACTATGGGATTCGGTTACGAATCCCATCCCTGTTTGAGACGCTTCGCGGTTTTCGGCGGAAAAAGAATACCGAGAGTGCGGTTATTCACACTCTCGGTTTTTTGTTGCTTGTCAGTTTTGATTCACCGCCGAAAACCTATGTCTCCTTAAGTGAATGCACCCTTGGGGCTTTTTTTATTATGCTCAGTGGCTCATCGAATAGCGCAGTACCTGGAGCGCGTCGGAAGAATCGATCGAGCCGTTCCCGTCGAAGTCGGCGTTATCCATGCGCGGCATAGTCGTGATGACGCCCATGGAGTAGCGGAGCAGCATCAGCGCGTCTGCGGAATCGACCACGCCGTTGCCGTCGACGTCGCCAAGGAGGATCGCGGGCGCGTCGGCCGTGTATACGACGATCACGGTGACGTCCTCAGCGCCCATAACGCCCTCGACGACCGCGATATCGGGGGTGTAACCCTCGATCTCGGGGCTCGCTACGGAGTAGGACGCGCCGCAAAGGACGGTCTCGACATGGGGCTGAGCCGCCTGGCCGCCTTCCGCAAAGACGTAGTTGATGGTGAGGGTGTGGCTGTCGGCGGTGTACGTTACGGTGACGTTGACGTTCGAAGCGCCCATAACGCCCTCGACGACCGGGATATCCGCGGTGTAGCCCATTATGGAGGGGCTCTCTACGCAGTAGGAAGCGCCGTACTCATAGCTCTGGACATAGGGCTGAGCCGCCTGACCGCCGTCGGCGTAGACGTAGGTGATCATGAGATCATAGCTCAGCACGGAGTACTGCGCGGTGACCGTGAGGTCGGTCGTTACGTTCGAAAAATCGACGTCCCAACCTGTGAAGGCGTGGCCTTCCCAGCCGGGCACGGTGGGAGCGACCGCGGCCGAGCCGTGCTGTACCTGCTGTGTGGAGAGCACCGTGCCGTCATGATCGACGAACGTTACGGTGTGCAGAACGGGATCGTCCTGAATAACGGAGGTCGTGACCTTCTTGTAGAGCTGTACGGAAGCGGTCGCGGTATCCGCCTTGAAGAAGTTGGAATAGTTGCCGGCTGCGGCAAGGAACGAGGCGTACTTCGTCAGGCTGGAGGAAACATAGTAGCTGAGGCGTTTGTTGGAGGAGTTCCACTGCCAGTTGGTAGCGTAGCTGGTGCCGCTCGCGGGATACAGATCCGAGTAGCTGGAGTTGCTCCAGACGCGCAGATAGTAGCCGGACTGATAACCGGACTGGATCAGGTAATAGTCGCCGTTCGATATGAACTTCCACTCGACGTGATCCGTGGTCGCGGCAGCGTATGTGGAGTTGTCGACCCCGATGACGTTGCCGTCGGAATCGAGCACAGCCTTAATGCCGTAGCCGTAATAGTTGCTGTTGTAGCTGTAATAATAGTTGTTGCCCGAGATCGGGTTGGGGTTGTAGTTCATCAGCAGGTAGACGCTGCCGCCGTTGTTGTAGCCGATAAGGTACTCGATATCCGTTTCGACGGTGTTCACGGGCTGATAGCAGGTGTAGACATAGCCGTTGTGGACCGTGACGGAAGAGGTGGCGGTGAACACGGCGCCGGTCTCCGTATCGGTAGCCGTTGCGGTGATGACCGCGGAGCCGGCCGAAACGCCGGTCACGACCGCGGACTTATTATTTCCGGATACGGAAGCTACGGAAGGCGCGGAGCTCGACCACGCGACCTCGTAGCAGTTGGCGTCCGAGGGGTTGACCGTAAGGGTGAGGTTCGCGGTCCCGCCCGGCACGATATCGCTCGAAGCGGGGCTCAAAGAAATGCCCTGGAGCGCGACGGGCTCGATGTTGAACATCGTCCAGTTGCTGTATACGGTCTGATGGCTGTCGGGATTGGAGGGGAACGGATCCTGCGGGCTCATCACGACAGGCCACGCACGGCCGGAGGAGGTCGAATACGCGGGATCCCAGTTGCCGAGGGTGCTCGTCATAGCGGCGAATGCCTCCGCTACGGTATAGCCCTCGCGCATCCTGTTCCAGAAGTACTCCTCATAAGCATAGTCGCCGGTGAAGGATACGGACTGCGAATAGCCGTATACGACGCCCGCGCCGGCTTCGAGCAGCGCCGTGCCGGTGACGCCGTGGCCCGAGAGCTTCATGCCCTCGCACATGGCCATCCAGACCATGCAGTTGGAGAGCGTGCCGCCGCAGTAGTTCTTGACATAGCGGCCGTCGATGCCCCACCACGAGCCGCCGTTATACGCCCATCCGTTGGAGTAATCGGAGGAGGTAAGGCTCGTGCTCGTGCAGATCTGGATATAGGAGGTGCCGGAATAGGAGGCGCCGTGGGAGTCGTAAATGACTATGCCCTTGTTGACGTGGCCGGCCGCGATATTTGTGCCGTACGCGTTGCTGTTGGTTATCTTGGTGCAGGCGCCGCCGAGATCGGAAGCCAGAGCGTCCGCCTCGTCCTTATACTGATCGGTGAAGGACGAATCCTGCGAATACCAGGGGCCGACGAGGAGCACGTTGGGGCTCGTCGGGCAGTTGGAGGCCCTTGTCGCCTCCGCCTTTATCGCGGCGACCTCCACTATGGTCTCGAGCATCTCGTCATCGATCGAGGACACATGGGGGATGTGGCGGATCTTGTAGTCGTATCCGCCGTGCATGCCCTGCGACGTGAAGGAGAAGCCGTTATCGTCAAGATCGGCGATGCTCCCCTCATCGATCATGGGGTTTTCGAGCGCCGCCTTGTAAACGGCCATGGTGCACTCGGCGGGGGTGGCGCCGGCGCTTATCATCTCGGCCTCGACCTTATTGAGCGGGGCCCAGACCTTCTGCCAGTGCTTTTCGGTAAGAACTTCATCGAGCTTCAGTCCCGCGGACTCCGCAAGCGCCAACGTGGGCAGAACGGAGAGCAGCATGAGAACCGTTACGAGGACTGCGAGCAGCTTCTTTGTTCGTGTCATTTAGTGATCCTCCCGTGTTATTTCGCGCCGTAAGGGCATACGCGCGCGCATTTTTTATATTATATCAGTTCCGAGCGCCGGTTTCAACCGGATACGAGCAAAAAATGCCGTTGGGATACCGACCTTTTTTGACATCCCGAAAACAGGCGGCAACTTGGCGGCGCGCTCTTTCATTCCCGCCGTCCATGTGGTATAATGAACGATAATGAAGCAAAGGAGGCTACAGGAATGGATCCCGTTTCAAGCGTCGTTTTCGAGACCGAGAGGCTGTATCTGCGCGAGTTTGTAAGGGAAGACGCTCCCGCCGTATTCGAGTACGCCGGGAATATCGAGAACACGGGCTTTCTGCCCTTCTCTCCCGAGCCCTACGAGGATGTGCTCGCCTTCATCGAAAGGAAGCTCGCCGATCAGATCGAAAGCCCGCGCCGCAAATACGATCTCGCCATCTGCCTTAAGGAAACGGACGAGATGATCGGCTCCATGAGCCTCATACTCTCGGAGGACAAGCGCCAGGCGGAGCTCGGCTACCTTCTCAACATGCGCCACTGGCACAAGGGCTACGCCACGGAGGCCGCGAAGGGCTTCCTCCGGTTCGGCTTCCTGGGGCTCGATCTTCACAGGATCCACGCCCGCTGCGACGACAGGAACGCCGCGTCCTACGGCGTTATGGAGCGTATAGGCATGCGGCGCGAGGCGCATTTCATAAAGAACGAGTACACCACTGTATTCGCGAAAAAGGGCTGGCGCAGCACATACTATTACGCCATACTTCAAAAGGAATATCTCATGGGCCTTTCCGACGGCGACCACTCCCCCGTCTCCGGCGGCTGAGAGCGGGAAGGAAGGAAAGGGTTTCGATATGTACCTTAGGAGGTCAATTTGAAAAGGATACTCATAATCATCGCGGCGCTCGCGCTCACGCTCTGTCTCGCGTCGTGCAAGCGGCCGGACAGCGGCAAGGACGCCATCGGGACCTTTGTTCCCGTTATAACGGAGTCCCCGGACGGGGCCGTGACGGCGGGACCAACGGCCACGCCTGAGCCTGACTATACCGACGTGCCCGTTATAACCCGCTCCCCGGACGGCGGCGTCACAGAGGGGCCGACCGCCACTCCCACGGCTTTGCCTGCGGAAACTGCGGCGCATACCGACGTGCCCGTTATCACGCAGTCCCCCGACGGCGGCGTTACGGATGGGCCGACGGCGACGCCCACAGCGCGTCCCACAGATACTGCGGCTCCCGCGGCCACGGCGACCCCCGCTGCGGGGACGGTCTCCCCCACGGCGACTCCCGCTCCCGGAGGGAACTCGACGCCATATCCGACGGCTCCCGTGCCCACGCCGGACGAGCCCAATTCCTACATCGCTCAGTACGCGGGCGAAACGGTCGACTGCGCCTCGCTCGGGGCGGGCGACAGCTTCTTCTTCTCGCTGTATCTTGTAAACGAGCACAGCTCGCTCTTCGCCGGTCAGTGGCTCATCGATTATCCGGAGCAGTACGTCTCCCCGCTGACCTATTCCGCAACATGGAACGGCAGCCTTGTCTCCCTGATAAACGCCACATACGACGACGAGGAGCCGTGGTCGGATATCCCGGGCGTGGTCTGCAATCCCGAATATGAGGGCATGTCGGGCCAGAACCCAATGGGAGAAGCGGGCAATATGTATTCCGTCGCGGTGCTGTATCTTACGAGCTTCGACTATTACGGCGTGCAGATGGCGGGGCCGATAGTCAGGATCAAGTATCAGATCCGCGCCGTCCCGCCCGAAAGCGCCATGATGCGCGACTCGGACGGTCTCTACCTTCCCGTGCCGATAACCGTTCTAACGAGCACGGCCTTCAAGCCGCCCATGGATTCCGTCACCCACGGGAGCATAGCCGTGACGGACGGAAAGCTCTATTTCAAGCATTGACAGGCAAAGGGAAATCGGATATAATTTTTCTGTAAAACAAAGGCGGAGCGGCCTGCTCCGCAAATAATTCAAACGGAGGTAAATTATGATCAAGAAATGGGTATGTCCCGTATGCGGTTACGTTCACGAAGGTCCCACCCCGCCCGAGTTCTGCCCCCAGTGCAAGGTCCCCGGCTCCAAGTTCAGGGAGCAGAAGACCGAGATGACCTGGGCCGCCGAGCATGTCGTCGGCGTAGCGCAGGGCGTGCGTGAGGACATCATCAACGACCTGAGGGCCAACTTCAACGGCGAGTGCACCGAGGTCGGCATGTATCTTGCAATGGCGCGCGTCGCCCATCGCGAGGGTTATCCCGAGATCGGCCTCTATTGGGAAAAGGCGGCTTGGGAAGAGGCGGAGCACGCCGCAAAGTTCGCGGAGCTTTTGGGCGAAGTCGTCACCGACAGCACCAAGAAGAACCTTGAGATGCGCGTAGACGCCGAGAACGGCGCGACCGCCGGCAAGACCGACCTCGCAAAGCGCGCGAAGGAATTGGGGCTCGACGCCATCCACGACACCGTGCATGAAATGGCCCGCGATGAGGCAAGGCACGGTAAGGCCTTAAAGGGCCTGCTCGACAGGTACTTCAAATAATCGAATAAACGAGCATGAGGGCTTGGCATCAAGTCCTCATGTTGTTTTTTGAGGGTCAATAAGATATGGAAGCTGAAAAGAAAAAACCTTTGTTCAGGCCGAAGCTCCTTTCCTCTCTCAAGAACTATTCCGGCAGCAAGCTTATGAACGACGTGATCGCCGGCGTGATCGTCGCGATCATCGCGCTGCCGCTTTCGATCGCGCTCGCGATAGCCTCCGGCGTTTCCCCGGAGCGCGGACTTTACACCGCGATAATCGCCGGGTTCGTGATAGCGATGCTCGGCGGCAGCAGCGTGAACATATCGGGGCCTACCGCAGCGTTCGCAACTATCGTAGCGGGGATAGTCGCCTCCTACGGGCTTTCGGGGCTTATCGTCGCGACGATAATGGCGGGCGTCATACTTATAATACTCGGCGTATTGAAGTTCGGCTCGCTCATAAAGTTCATTCCCATGACTATCACCGTGGGCTTCACCGCGGGGATAGCCGTCACGATAGCGGTGGGGCAGCTCAAAGATCTTCTGGGGCTCACATACCCGGAGGGGACGGTCGCGATAGACACCGTCGATAAGCTAAAGGCGATAATAGGCTCGATAGGCACGATAGATATTAACGCCGTATTAGTCGGCGCGATCGCGCTCGCGATACTGATACTGTGGCCGATGCTCGGAAAGATGCGCGGCCGCGCCTCCGCGGTGTTCTCCAAGATACCCGCCTCCATCATCGCGGTCATAGTCGGGATACTGCTCGTAAGGTTCAGCCCGCTCAAGGCGAACACGATAGGCGCGCTCTATCCCGATCTTTCATCCCGTTTCCCCGCGCCGTCCTTCCCCAAGTTCAGCTTCGAGACCCTGCGCGCCGTCGCGCCGAGCGCTTTTACGATAGCGATACTCGCCGCGATAGAATCGCTGCTCTCCTGCGTGGTATCGGACGGCATGACGGGCGACAGACATAATTCGAACACGGAGCTGATCGCGCTGGGCGTAGGCAATATCTGCTCCGGCATATTCGGCGGCATACCCGCGACGGGCGCCATCGCGAGGACCGCGGCGAACGTCAAAAACGGCGGCCGCTCCCCCGTTGCCGGGATGGTGCACGCGGTAGTGCTGCTGCTGTTCCTGCTGGTGCTCATGCCGCTCGCGAAGCTGATACCTATGCCCGTTATCGCCGCGATACTGATAATGGTCGCCTACAATATGAGCGAATGGCGGCAGTTCGTGAGCATCTGCCGCAGCGCGCCGAAGAGCGATATAATCGTGCTCGTCGTGACGTTCGTGCTCACGGTGGTGTTCGACCTCGTCGTCGCGATCGGGGTCGGTATGGTGCTCGCGGCTATGCTGTTCATGAAGCGCATGTCGGAGGTCAGCCACGTCCGCCGCTGGAAGGAGCTGCCCGATTCGAGCAGGCAGATCCCGAAGGGCACGCTCATATACGAGTTCAACGGGCCCATGTTCTTCGCCGGGGCGGAAAAGATACTGGAGGTCGCCGCGGAAAAGGACACTCGCTCCATGATACTTAGGATGGGCGGCGTGCTCTCGATCGACGCAACCGCGGCAAAGAACCTCGAATCGATACTCCGCTCCTGCAGGGAGAGGAACGTCAGGCTCATACTTTCGCACGTGCACGAGCAGCCTATGAGGGTGCTGAGGAAGGCCGGCTTCTGCGAGAAGTTAGGCTATGAGAACTTCGCAAAAAACATAGACGCCGCCATAGAGCTCGCGGAGGAGGCAAACTCCTTATCAGGCGGGAACTGACGCGCAGTTTTTCTGAAAAATGCGGGGAACGGTATTGATTTCCCCCGCAGAACGGCTTATAATCGATATGCGGGCATTCGCGGGCGTAAGCCCGAAAACCGCAAATATTATTCGGATGATTCCGGGAGGTGTATGCTATGCTTTGGAAAATAATCGTTGAACTCGTTATCGGCGCTCTCTGCGGTTTTGCCGCGAACAAGATCATGGGCGGCGACAGCGGCAGTATCCTCAAGAACATACTGCTGGGTATCGTCGGCGGCTTTGTCGGCGGACTCATCGGCAATCTCATCGGCCTCGGCGGCGGCTGGATCACCGGCATACTCCTTGCGATCGGCGGCGCCTGCCTGGTCGTATGGCTCTTCCGTAAGCTCTTCAAATAACGGGAGATCATAAAGCGTTTTGGGGAAGCGACAGATCGCGCTTCCCTTTTCTATAAGCAGCGCTTGAGTTCGGGCGGATCATTTCAAGCAGGGATCTGTTTATCTTCCCGCTCGCCGATGCTATAATCGCCGTGAAAGAAAGGAGATGATCTTAATGAATCTCGACGCCAAAAAGATAGGTAACTTCATACAGGCCTGCCGCAAGGAGGCGGGCATAACGCAATCGGATATGGGTGAAAGGCTCTGCGTCAGCGCGCAGTCCGTATCCAACTGGGAGCGCGGGGAGACGCTTCCCGATATCTCGCTCCTGCCGGATATCGCGACGCTCCTGCACTGCTCCGTCGACACGCTGCTCTCGGGCGGCTGCGGCGGAGGCGGCTTCCGCAGGCACGTCACCGTCGTTCAGATGCAGGAGGCATTGAGCGCTCTTGACAGGATCGGCGAGCTTCTCGGCCGCGATCACTTCGTCTACAAGTGCATCATAGAGGCGCTCGACAAGCAAATGAACACCACGATAGAGCTTTCCTTCTCCGACCCGCACATATTCGATGTTTTCACTATCGAGTTCCTGCTCGGCTGCATCGATAACGGCGACTACGTCGATCCCAACGACGTGGCGACGCATCTGCCTCCCTCCGGAGCGCGGGACTATGTCGTCAACGTTCTCAAAGAAAAGGGCGTTAAGTAAAACAGCACTGACCGAAAAAGGAAGGGACCAGCTCCCTTCCTTTTTTCGTTCCCCTTTTTTCTCGCAAAACGTTGACATTTCGCAAAAGGATGCTATAATAGCGCTTGTTATGCGAAATCGCAAATAGTTTATAAGGAGAATCGATCAATGTTCAAGTCTTTTGCGCGGATCGCCGCGCTGCTTATCGCAGTCATAATGCTCTGCTCCGTCTTCGCGGCCTGCGCCAAGAAGGATGAGCCCCAGCCCACCGAAGCTCCCGCCGAGCCCACCGAGCAGGCTTCCGAGCCCACCGAGGCTCCGACTGCGGAACCCACAGAGGAGCCCACCGAGGAACCCACCGAAGAGCCCGCCATCAGCGGCGACGCTTCCGCGATCGTCGGCCGTTGGGAATCCGATTACAACATCGCCAACGCCATGAATGCGAGCTTTGCGCAGGATGAGACCGGCATGTTTACCGACATGCATTTCTCCGACACCTTCATTAAGATCTATCTTACCTTCAACGAGGACGGCACATACAGCATGGAGCCCGAGCAGGAGAGCTACGAGGCTGCCATGAAGCAGATCGTGAACGAGATGGTCCCCTTCCTCAAGGAGTTCATCATCGCCATGTACAACGCTTTCGCCGAGGAGGGCGAGGAGATGACCGAAGAGCAGATACTTGCGGAGATGCAGATGAGCTCTTGGGAAGAGCTTGGCGAGATGATGCTTCAGGAAATGGATGAAGGTGACGACGACCTCACGAGCGACGGCGTTTACACGCTTGACGGAAACAGGCTCAGCCTTGACAACAGCTCCGAGATCATCATCAGCGTAAACGGCAGCGTGCTCACCTTCGAGTCCGTCGAGGGCGGCGAGGATTTCGTCGACGAGATGATGCCCATGGTATTCAACAAGATCGGCTGACAGTAAAACAGCGAAAAAGCGGCCCTGCCCTTTAAGGTGCGGGGCTTTTCCATTTCCCGTGGAAATAAAAGCTCTGTACTTTTTTTCGGTATTGCTGTATAATGATATCCGATATAATTTGCGTGCGAGGATATCTCACGGATGAAACGAGTTTTGGGCTGCATACGCAGGGCGGACGAGCGCTACGGCATGATACACGACGGCGACAGGATATGCGTCGGCGTGAGCGGCGGCAAGGACAGCCTGCTGCTCTTATACGGGCTCTCGCTCTACCGCATGTTCTCCAAGAAGCAGTATGAGGTTATGGGCGTCATGCTCGACCTTGGGCTCGTGGAACAGGACTATTCCGCGCTTACGGAATGGGCGGAGCAGGCGGGCGTGCGGCTGGACATAATAAAGACCGATATCGGCGACGTTGTGTTCAACATCCGCGAGGAGAAAAACCCCTGCGCGCTCTGCGCCAAGTTCCGCAGGGGCGCTTTGAACGAGGCGGCGAAGGCGCGCGGCTGCAACCTCATCGCTTTGGGGCACAACCGCGAGGACGTGCTCGAGACATTCCTTTTGAGCCTCTTCTTTGAATCGCGGCTCAATACATTCGCGCCGATAACCTACATGGACAGGGCGGACGTAACGATAATAAGGCCGCTCGTGTTCTTCCCCGAAAAGGAGGCGCTCTCCGCGGCTAGAAGGCTCGGGCTGCCCGTGCAGAAGCCCAACTGCCCCGTAGCGGGCCTGACCAAGCGAGAAGACATGAAGGAGCTTTTGAAGGAGTTCCGAAAGATAGTCCCCGATCCCGAGATGCGGCTCATGAAGGCCATCTCGGACGTTGACAAATACGGCATGTGGGACAGGATGAAGCTTCCGCCCGACAGCCTTATAGGCATCCCGCAAAAGAACCTGACGACCAAAAACAAGGAGTAACGGCAATGGACGAGAACAAGACGATCTTCGATACCGTGACGCTCGACACGGAGGAGATAAGGGCGAAGGCGGAGGCGGAAGCCGGTTCCGCAGACCGCAAGCTGGAGATATTCGGCGAGGGCGACGGCGTCCTTTCCAAGGACGGCGGAGTCAAGTACAAAAAGCCCAAGATCGGCTACGTTATAATCGCTCTGCTCGCGGGGCTCATACTCGGCGGTCTCATCGCGACATTCCTCGTGTCCTCCATCGCGGGCGGGCTCTCCAACCTGCGCCTGATAAAGGACATGGGCGCCTACGACAGCTCCGTAATAAGCGAGCTGCTGCACCGCATCGACGCCTCCCACTTCGGCGAAACGCCCTCCTCCAAGGAGCTTGTGGAGAAGGCCTCCCACGCGCTCGTAAACGCGATCGGCGATCCCTACGCCTCCTATTTCACGAAGGAGGAATATGAGGCATATACCTCGAGCTTCAACGGCAATTACTACGGGATCGGCGTGCTTATCTCCGCTCCCGACGGCACGGGCGCGCTCATACACCGCGTGTATGAGGGCTCATTTGCGGAGAAGGCGGGCCTAAAGGCATTCGACGTCGTTACCGCCGTCGACGGCAAGGACATCCGCGAGCTTTCGAGCAGCGAGCTCGTCGCTCTTATTACGGGCGAGGACGGCTCGACGGTCGACATCACATACATACGCGACGGCGAGGAGAACACCGTCACCGTCACCCGCGGCGAGGTCTACATAAAGCGCGTCGATACGCTGATATCTCGTTGTCTCGTCGAGAGAAGCAAGGTATGCGAACTCCATATTTCCGCAGATCTGAACACGCTCTGCGTTGAAATACTCGTAGAATCCCATAAGCTGCAAACC
>JAFZYC010000098.1 GCA_017616435.1 Clostridia bacterium | reverse complement strand
TTTTATTCACCGCCGAAAACCTATGTCTCCTTAAGTGAATGCACCCTTATCACCGCCCTTTTTAGGGGCGGTATTTTATTTGCTTTTCTTTTTTCCCGCGGTATGGTATTATATTGTAGTTAAGGGGGTGTTGGATTTGATCGGTCTTACGGGCGGCATCGCATCCGGCAAGAGCACGGTTACCGAAATGCTCGCCTCAAAGGGCGCGTTCATAGCCGACGCGGACGCGGTATCAAGGGAAGTAATGGAGCTTCCCGAGGTGCTTTGCGCCGTGCGGGAGGCCTTCGGCGCGGATGTTTTCCGCGAGGACGGAAGCCTTGACCGCAGGGCTTTGGCCGCGCGCGCCTTTAAGGATGAGTGCTCCGCGGCGCTGCTCAATTCCATCACGCACCCCGCGATAATAAATAGGCTGCGCGAGCTCGCGGCCGAGGCCGAAGCGTCGGGCGAATATCCCCTCGTTTTCGTCGACGCGCCCCTGCTCATCGAATCCGGCTTCCATACGCTCTGCGACAGGGTATGGCTCGTGACCGCAAAGGACGAGACGCGCATAGCACGCATAATGCTTCGCGACGGGCTCACATACGACGAAGCGGCGCTGCGCATCGCGCGGCAGATGCCCGAGGAGGAGAAGCGGCGCTATGCCACCACAGTTATCGAGAACGACGGCAGCTTTGACGAGCTGATACTCAGCGTGGATAAGGCGTTCTCGGCGGAGATAATGGATTCCCGCGATCCCGATTTTGACGATATCATCAGCGATTATGGCGAGCAATAAAAAAACGCCCCGCGTACTGCGGGCGATACTTATAACGGCAGCCGTGCTGCTCCTTGCGGCAGGGGCGCTGTTCGCAGTGAAATACATATCCGGCAGGGTGCACGGGGTGGTATATCCTTTGCGGTTCACCGAAGAGCTTACGGCCGCCGCGGCCCGCTACGGGCTCGATCCGAAGCTCGTCGCCGCCGTGGTCTACACCGAGAGCGGTTTCAGAGAGAGCGCGGTGTCGGCTGACGGCGCGGAGGGGCTTATGCAGATACTGCCATCCACGGCGGAATGGATCGCCTTTAGGAAGGGCGAACCTTCAGAAGGTATCGATCTTTTCGACCCCGCGACGAATCTCGATTACGGCTGCTGGCTGTTGAAGTTCCTTCTTGACCGATACGACGGGAACACGCGCTTTGCTCTGATCGCCTACAACGCGGGTCACGGCAGGCTGGATTCCTGGCTGAAGGACGACCCGACGGGCGAGCTGAACGATATCCCCTACGGGGAGACGCGCGCATACGTTGACAAGGTGCTGCGCAGCATGGATAAATACGGTGAGATATATGAGAACGAGCTTGGGCAAAACTGAATCGAGGCGCTTTATCGCGCTGCTCGCGGCGATAGTTATCGCCCTTTCGGCGCTCCTCTGCGGCTGTTCCCATAAGGGGAAGACGCCCGTTTCCCCCACGGAGGCGCCTCTGCCCACCGCGACTCCGGAAGCGGACATATCCCCCACGGAGGGCGGTACGTTGAGGCTGCCCATGCCCGTCAACGCCTCGAGAGCAGACCCGCTCATAGTCAATACGGAGGAGATGCTCCACCTCTTCTCGCTTGTGTACGACAGCCTGCTTTCGGTCAACTCCTCCGGCGAGCTTGAGCCCCGCCTCTGTGAGAGCTGGTCGAACGAGGGGAACGGCGTCTGGCTGCTCCGCTTGAGGGAGGGCGTGAAATGGCACGACGGCTCCGGCACGCTTACCGCGGACGACGTCGTTTCGACATACCGCGCGCTCGTTTCAATGGAGGACAGCTACTACAAATACTGCCTGAACCATATCGTGAGCCTGCAGTCCGCGGGCGGCCTTTACATCCGCGTAAAGATGAACATACCCGGGATAATCGGCCTGTACTCGCTCACATTCCCCATAAGACGCTCCGCAGAGATGATGGGTACGGGCGCGTACCGCGTTGAGCGCAGCGACGATCACCGCGTGATACTCACCGTCAACACCGACTGGTGGGACAAGCTCCCGTACATCAAGCGCATAATATTCGACGAGAGGGATTCCAACACGACCGCGCTCGCCTCATACGAGGCGGGTCAGCTCAACCTGGTGCCGACGGACATACTCACCGCGGGCAAGTATTATGAGAGCGGCGTGACCGACGTTCACGACATAATGACGCAGAACATGGAGGTATTGCTGTTCAACCACTCGAGCTCCGTGTTCTCGGATATAAATCTGCGATTCGCCGTAGCGCACGGTATCAACCGCAGCAGGATCATCACCAACGTCTACATGAACCGCGCGAGGGCGGCGGACGTGCCCATACCGCCCGACAACTGGCTTTACGACAGCCGCTGCGCCGTGCTGAATTACGACCCGGATACCGCACTGGATCTCATCGTGGAATCGGGCTACACCGTGCTTTCCAAGGAGGGCCTGCGGTTCTCCAAGACCGGCGGGCATCTTTCCGTAAAGCTGCTTACCAGCGCGACTACGGAGAACACGGTCCGCAGCGACGCCGCAAACATGATCGCATCACAGCTCAACGAGCTTGGCTTCAAGGTGGAGGTCGTGACCGCTGCGCATACGTTGGGCGATCCCGAGAGCGATTTCATAAAGGCGCTTCACTCCGGCGGCTGGGATATGGCGCTGGTCGGGTTCAACCTCAGTCAGAGCAACGAGCTTTCTAGCTATTTCGACGCGGGCGGCGCGAACAACTTCGGGCATATCTCCGACAGCAGGCTCCGCCTGCTCGCCCAGAGCATGCTCTCTGCCCCCGGCGAGGAGGAGCTTCGAGACGCGGCATACGAGCTGCAGAGCTATTTCGTCGAGAACGTCCCGTTCGTCACGCTCTACTTCCGCCTGAACAGCATCATCTGTTCGGCCCAGATACGCGGCATAGATGGCGCGCGTGAGCCTCTGCTGTTTGAAGAAGAGAAGCTTTGGTTCATATCATCCAACTGAAAAACGAATAAAAAACAAACAGAACGGGGACCTGAGGCCCCCGTTCTGTTACGTGATGCTAATATGGATTTAGGAGGTTTTCCATGAAAAGACGTTTTGCTGATGACCCTATCAACACCTATAGCTTAACATGGTCAAGCCCCTCCGTCAATGCGATCAAAGGCTGATATTATTAACAAATTGTTAAATATCAGCGGGGCTGTTCGAGCGCCGCGAGAACGGCGTCTCGCAGGTCCTCCATGCGGTCTCCGCGCAGCTCGGTATCGGCGCCGAGTATCATCGCGGAGCCGTATATGAGCGAGCGGACGACGAATATCCTGCTGCGAAGCTCCGCGCGGCTCAGGCCCTTCTTCCTGCCGTACACTATGAACAGGCGCTTGACCGGCACGCTGAGCCCGGCGGCGCTTGCCGTGGCGGGGCTGTCGAGCCCGGTCTCCTTTATCATGAGCACGGCCTTAAAATGCGGGTTCTCGCAGAGGAAGTCCACATAATCCGCGGCAAGAGCGGCTATCGTGCGCTCGACCGGCTGTTTGAGGTTGAGGCTCGTCCTCTGCCTCTCGCGCCATTTGTCGTTGACGTAGCCTACCATCTCGTCAAAGAGCTGCTGCTTATCCGCAAAATGCTTGTAGGGCGCGGCGCAGGAGATCCCGCAGTTCGCCGCAACGCGGCGGAGCGAGAAGCCCCTTATGCCGTAGGCGCGGATCTCGTCCATGCCCACGAGTATTATCTTTTCCCTTGTTGTGATCTCTGCCATATTATCCTCTTTTTGACGGGCTAAGGCCCTTTTTTATATTGTACCACATTTTGAGCGATTTGCACATAGGCAATTTGCCGCAATATATTGCATAAAAGCGCGTTTTAGCTGTTGACATGCGCGAGTTTGTCTCATATAATATCAACAGTCTTATATGAGACAGTTTGGAGAGAGAATATGACTTCGTCAGAAAAGAAAAAGATACTCATCTCATGCGCGCTTTTCGAGGGCCTCTCGGAGGAGAGCCTTGGACGGGCCGCCCAGACCGCATCGCTTCGCTGCTTTGCCGCGCAGGAAAAGCTCTTTCCGCAGGACTGCGGGCGCCTGTTAGGCGTTATCGCTTCCGGCTCCGCGCGGGCGGCCAAGCCCAAGGAGCGCGGCAGCGTGACGATGGACCTTCTCGGCGCGGGCGACGTTTTCGGCGCGGCGGCGATAATGGGCGGCGAGCTCCCCTCCACGGAGGCGACGGTGATAAAGCCCGTCAAGGCGCTTGTGTTCACGTCGGAGGAGTTCCTCGGCCTTATGGAAAAGGACTTTGAGCTTACAAAGAACTTCTGCCGCTATCTGACGGGCCGCATACGCTTTTTGACGGCGCGCGTTGACTGCATGGCGGGAAGCAGCGCGGCGGAAAAGCTGATGCGCTACTTTACGACCAACGCGGAGGGCGGCACCGTGCATCTCGCGTTCGGGATGGAATCGCTAGCAAAAGCGATCTCCCTGAGCCGCGCGACGCTCTACCGCGCGCTTGACGAGCTTGAAAAGAGCGGAAGGATCGCCCGCAACGGCCACGAGATCCGCCTTTTACAATAACAAAACCAATACAATCAAGGAGATATCACAATGAAAAAGATCGTTTCACTCGTACTTGCGGCACTCATGCTCGCCGCCGTTTTCGCCTTTGCAGGCTGTAAAAAGGCTCCCGTTCCCGATCAGGCCATGATCCGCATCGCCGCGCTCAAGGGCCCGACCGGTATGGGCGTGGCTCCGCTCATGGACTCCGAAAAGTATCCTTACTTTACGGTCACCATAGGCTCCGATCCCAGCGCCGTCACCGCCGCCTTCATAGCGGGCGAATACGACGTCGCCGCGCTGCCCGTGAACGTCGCTTCCGTGCTCTACAACAAGCTTGAGGGCGACGTCGTTGTGCTCGGCATCACCACCCTCGGCGTGCTCTATGTGCTTGAGGCGGGCAATGAGATCAACTCCATGGCCGATCTTTCCGGCAAGACCCTTTACGCGACCGGTCAGGGCTCCACTCCCGAATACGTCCTCAACTACCTGCTCGAGAAGAACGGCCTTGAGGACGTCACCGTCGAGTACAAGGCGGAGCATTCCGAGCTTGCGAGCCTCATGGCCTCCGGAGAGGTCACCCTTGGCATGATGCCCGAGCCCAACGTCACCGCCACGATGGTGAAGAACGCCGACCTGCGCGTCGCGCTCGACCTCACCGAGGAATGGAACAAGGTCTCCGACACCAAGCTCGTTCAGGGCGTGCTCGTCGCAAGGCGCAGCTTTGTTACCGCACATCCCAATGATATCAAGAACCTCATCGCCAAGTACACCGAGGCCACGCAGCTTGTCGTCACCGCTTCGGACGAGGTCGCCGAGATGATAGTCGGCGCCGAGATACTGCCCGCCGCCGCCATCGCGAAGGCCGCCATCCCCCGCTGCAACATCGTCTTCATCACCGGCGAGGAGATGCAGAAGACGCTTTCCGCCATGTACGAAGTGCTCTTCGAGGCGGATCCCAAATCCGTCGGCGGCAAGCTCCCCGGCGAGGACATCTACTACAAATAATTGAAGGCGCTTTTCAAAAACAGGATATTCAAGGCGCTGCTCATCGCCGCCGTCTGGCTGTTCGTGTGGCAGGCGGCGGCATGGGCCGTCGGGAGCAAGCTCCTGCTCCCCTCCCCCTACGATACCGCAGCCGCGCTCGTTTCGCTCTGCGGTACGGCCGCTTTTTGGAAGAGCTGCCTGATGACGCTGCTTCGTGTGTTCGCGGGGTTCCTGCTTGGCATGGCGGTCGGCAGCGCGCTTGGCGTGCTCACAGCGGCTTCGCCGTTTGCGGAGGAGCTGCTTTCGCCGCTGCGCTCGATAGTCAAGGCCACGCCCGTTACGAGCTTTATAATACTCGTGCTCCTGTACCTCTCCTCCGCGCTGACGCCCTTCTTCATAGCGTTCCTAATGGTGCTGCCCATCGCGTGGACGAACGTCGCGGGGGGCATACTCGCGACGGACGCGCAGCTGATTGAAATGGCGGAGGTGTTCGGTTTCTCCCGCGCGAAGAAGCTAAGGGTGGTTTATGCGCCGTCGGTGCTTCCGCATTTCGTCTCCGCCTGCACGACGGGACTTGGCTTCGCATGGAAATCCGGCGTCACGGCGGAGGTCATAGCGCATCCGTCCTTCGGCATAGGCAAGGCGATCTATGAGAGCAAGCTCTATCTTGAAACGCCGGAGCTCTTTGCCTGGACGGCGGCGGTGATACTTTTGAGCTTCGGGCTTGAAAAGCTCGTAATGCTCCTGCTGGGGAGGACCGTGAAATGGAAATAAAGAACGTATCCTTCTCCTACGGCGATGAGCCCGTGCTCGATAACGTCTCCCTCTCCCTCACGAACGGGCGCCGCGTCGCCGTTATGGGCGAGAGCGGCCGCGGCAAGACTACGCTGCTGCGCCTTATACTGGGCTTTATCGAGCCCGATAGCGGCGAGATCGTCCGCGAAGACGGCGAAAAGCCCGCGGTGGTGTTCCAGGAGGACAGGCTGCTGCCCTGGTTCACGGCGCTCAAGAACGTCGAGGCGGCCAGCGAAGGCGGCTGCTCCCCCGCAGCTATCCTAAGCGATATGGAGCTTTCGGACAGCATGGATAAGCTCCCGAAGGAGCTCTCCGGCGGCATGCAGAGGCGCGTCGCGATAGCGAGGGCGCTGGCGTTCGGCGGGAGCCCGCTGCTCCTTGACGAGCCGTTCAAGGGGCTCGACCCCGAAATGCGCGAGCGCATAGCAGAAAGGATACTCGGCTATGCCGGGGATGGGCCGATACTCCTCATCACGCACGATGAGCGAGAAGCGGAGCTTCTAAAATGTGATGAGATCATAAGACTGTAACACAAAAGCCCGGGGACGATGCCCGGGCTTTTGTACTACCAAATCAGCCTTCAAGAGGCGCGACATAGATCGCGGAATAATCAAGCCCTGTGTAGATCTCGCTTATCGTCTCGGCGTCCGCGGTGAACATGACGCCGTAGAACCTGACGCCGTTTTCCGCGATATCCGCCGCTGTCTCGCGGCAGGAGGCGGTGAACTGATCGTCCCACTGGCCTTTTGTAAGCATCTTCATGGCCTCCTCGTTATCGGCGGCGTATCTGAGCATGCTCACGATATGCTGCTGCATGCACTCCTCCGATCTTATGCAGCTCGTTGCGGAAAGATACGGGTATTCCTCGCCGGCCAAGCTCCTGACGGCTCCATAGGGAACAAGGTGAGCGCCGTACAGCACCGGGGTCTTGACCTCGCCGCCGGAACACGCCGCGCCCCAGAGCGGGGTGACGTTATATGCGGCCACGCACCAGTACAGTGTTTCGCTGTACGTCAGGGGCTGTTTGAACGTGATATAGACTACGCGCCTATCGCCCTCGCGCATGTCGCCGATGAGCGATTCGAGGGTCGGCTCGGCCTCTATCCTGCAGTCCGCAAAGCAGTGCACGCCCGCGCGGTGGGGCTGGAAAATGTTGACCACGGGGAACTTCAGGATATTGGGATCGTACAGCGTGAGCCTGCCGCGGTCGAGCACGCCCGCGGTATCGCGGAATACGCCGGTGAGGCTGTGGTTCTGCTGGATGTACAGGCTGTATTTGCCGTAGCCCATGCTCACCGCCTCAACGTTTTCGCGGAAGCCCGTCGGCAGGAAGAGCTCCGTAAAGACGGTAAGATCGCGGCTCATGCGGTTGGTCTCGTATCCGTATTCGTCCGTCATTACGACCTCGGTGGGATCGTAATACGCGCGGTCGACTATCTTAGGCAGCGCATACAGGCAGAAGAGCACCGCGGCGAGCACCGCAAGGCCGGTTATGAGTCCCGCCTTGAGGAACGCGCGGCGGATCTGCTTCCTGACCTTCTTCGCAAAGGCCTTCGACTCGTCGCAGTCGGTCTGCGTTTTGGTCTCGCCGACGCCAAGCATCGCTTCGAGCTCCGGGATCTCCTCGCGCTCGGCAAGATGCTCGGATATCGCCTCGTGCTTTTCTATATCGCGCTCGACCACGGCGGCCTGCTCGGCGTCAAGCTCGCCCTTTACGTATTTTTCTATTATTTCACTGTACTTCATATTCTTCCTCCATAAACCTTTTCATTTCCTTTTTTGCCCGGAACGAGATCACGCGCACGTTCTCGTTCGAGATCCGCATGACCTGGGCGATCTCCTTTGCGCTGAGGCCGGAAAAGTACTGCAGTACTATCACTTCGCGCTTGATTGGATCGAGGTGCATTATCGCGTCGCGGAGCGCCTCATTTTGGAGTTTCTCCATCAGAAGCTCGTCGGGCCCGACCGAAGCATCCGCGGCCTGCGCCTCCTCGAAGCTGCTCTCTCGCTTCTTTCGCCTCACGTGATCGTAAAAGAGGTTTCGAGCAACGGTGTAGAGCCATGCTTTGAGATTTGCGTGGGAATCGTCAAGCGAGAGCAGCGCCTTCAAAAACGTATCCTGCATGAGATCCTCCGCGAGCCTGCTGTCTTTCGTCAGGCTCAGAAGGTAGAGATAGATCTCCCGGCTGCAGCTTTCGTACAGCTGCCGGAACGGATCGTCCTTCATCCGCGCTCCCCCCCTTTCTTTTCGATCCATCAATAAAACGAACGGGCCCGTATTTTGTTACAGGCCCTTTGCGATATATTATTTATGCCCTGTCCTCTTCCCTGCGGTAGCCCGTCGCGCCGTCGACCGCGTTCAAAAGCGGCTCGCCCGCGATGATCCTTTTAAGGTTCTCCGCGCCGATAGCGACGATGCGGTCGAGGGTCTGCGGAAGGTGGAAGAAGCCCGAGATATGCGGCGTGATAAACACGTTCGGAGTATGCCAGAGCGGGTGCTCCTCGGGGAGCGGCTCCGGATCGGTCACGTCCAGCGCCGCGCGGATAAGCCCCTCGGAGCAGACCTTGACCAAGGCTTCGGTATCGACCGCGCTGCCGCGGCCGACGTTTATGAGCACAGCGCCCTTTTTCATGAGGCGCATGCGGCGCTCGTCCATCAGCCCGTTAGTCGCAGGGCCGGACGGCAGCGAGAGCGCGACGACGTCCGCCCGCGGAAGGAGCTCGTCGATCGAATCGAGGGTATAGAGCTCGTCCGCAAAGTCGGGCTTTGCGCGCGGCGTCCTTCTTACGCCAATCGTATACGCGCCCAATGCCTTGCACTTCCTTAAAAACTCGCCGCCGATATCGCCCATGCCGACCGAGAGCACGACCGCGTCCTCAACAGAGGATACGCCGCCCTCGTCATGCCACAGGCTCATCTTTTGATTTTCCCAATAGGGATACAGCTTTTTTATTATCGCGAGGAGCATGCCGAGCATGTGCTCCGATATCGCAAGGCCATACGCGCCGCTGGAGTTCGTGAGCGCGGCGCCCTCCGGCATTATCGCGGGATAGCCGTCCGCGCCGGCGGAGCCCAGATGCAGGAGCCTGAGCCTTTTGCAGGAGGCGACGAGCGCGTGCGGGATATTGCCCAATATGACCTCCGCCCTGCCGACGTCTTCCTCCGTAAGCTCCTTTGCGGGGATGAAGGCGATATCCGCCCCGGGAGCTGCCGCGCGGATCGCTTCGATATGCTTTTCCTTTACCGGAAGCGTCACGAGTACGTTTGTTATATCTTTTTCCAAGAGGCTTTTCTCCTTGTTTTTTTATTCTTACAGCTATATAATACACTTGTTAAGGAGGTGATTCAAGTGGAATTATCACTGGATCTGATAAAAGCACAGGCAAGGGCCGCCATGACGGAGCTCGTCAACTACGGCGAGATCGGCCTTGAATACGCCGGTACCTCTACCCACAACATACCGCCCCTTAAGGCCGGGCAGATAGTCGTTATCGGCTGCAGCACGAGCAGGGTCTTGGGCGAACACATGGGCACTCATTCTTCGGAGGATATCGCCCACGCCATTATGGATGAGGTCCTGCCCATCGCTAAGGCGCGCGGGCTGTACCTCGCATGTCAGTGCTGCGAGCATCTGAATCGCGCCGTCGTCGTCGAGCGCGAATGCATGGAGAAATACGGCTTTGAGGAGGTCTGCGTAAAGCCCGCTCTGCACGCGGGCGGCGCGTGGAGCGTCCGCGCGACGGAGGTCTTTGCCGATCCCGTAGTCGTCGAGGATATAAAGGGCATGGCGCGCGCCGGTATGGATATCGGCGGCGTTTTGATCGGCATGCACATGCACGCGGTCGCCGTCCCCGTGCACGCGGAGAACGACCATATTGGCGCGGCGAACGTCACCATGGCGCGGGTGCGTCCCAAGCTCATAGGCGGCGCTAGAGCGCAGTACTGAATAACGAGCACAGCATCAATGTAAAAGGGCTTCCCGGTCCATCCGGGAAGCCTTTTTTTTCGTTCATTTATCAGTCCTTTTTCCTGCCGATGACTGCGGCCGCGGCGCCCGCCGCAACTGCGGCGAAGCCGATGAGTATAACGCTGACAGCACCGGTCTGCGGGGGCTGGGGATTAACGGGAGCGTCGGTGGGAGCGGGTTCTTCGGTCTCGCCGGGCTCCTCGGTCTCGCCGGGTTCCTGATCAGCGCCTATCCGGAACGCAGAGACGCTGCGGACGGGCTCGGAGCCGTAAAGGAATACGCCGGGGGTGAGGGCGTCGGCCTCGCCGTCATCGGTGAAGCCGAAGAACTCCATATAGGTGGAGTACGCGAGCTCAAGCGCGTCGAACGCGGTGCCGGAGGTGACGACGTTCTCCTCATTGCCGACCTCGGTGTAGACGACGCTCCTCAGCTCCTCGCTGCGGATGTAATCGTGATCGTTGAGGCAGACATAGTAGTGATCGAACACGCCGTCCTCGGCAAAGAACTTCATGCCGCGGATCTGAACGTTGAAGATATCCTTATAGTAAGCGTAGTATCCCTCGCCGTCTAACTTGAGCTTGCCGACGGAGAAATGCGTGGGCACATCGTACTGGCCGACGGTCACGGTGCTTGTGCAGTCGATCTTATCTGCAAGGGCGATGCCGCGTACGATTATCTGCAGCTCGGAATCGAGGTGCGCGTCGACTACCAGCTCCTCGCCGTCGAGGGCGGCGTTGCCGTATCCGGGAAGGGGATAGCAGTAGCCGAGATCGTAGTTGCATTCGTAGTTGGCGTCACAGCCGTAGGCCATAACGAGCTCGTTGAGCTCAAGGCCCTCGAACGAGAAGCGGATCTCGATCGCGTTGAGCGCTTCGTCGGTGAAGCCCGTGAGCCCCGCGGGAACGGTTATCTCGCAGGAGAGGGTGACGTCCTCGCCGGGCTCGACGGCGGCGCCGTTATCCATGTAATTCCATGTGTAGACAGTCTCGCCCCACTGGTTCTCCTCCTCGTTGGGTTCGTTCTCAACGCGGTTGACCTCGATCTGGAGCAGTTCGTCATCGGTCACGGTGATCTCCGGCAGACCGGGATCGGTATCGTGGCCGGTGAAAGCGAGTACGGGCACCGCGGCGAGTATCAGAGCTGCGGCGACTGCGAATGCAAGGATCTTTTTCATAGGTATATCTCCTTAAAATAATTATTTCTGTTTGCGGGTCCTGATGGCGCTCCCCTCGGGAGTCTTCATCCTGAAGCCGGCATGTATTGCCTTCTGCGGGCACTTGGAATTACAGGTCCCGCAGCGGATACATTCGGGGTGGTTGGGGTTCTTCACGGGGTCGACGCCCATCGGGCACGAGCTTGCGCAGACGGAACAGCCCTTGCAGCGGTTGCACTTGCTGTCGTCGATGCCGTACTTGTAGAGCGAGAACCTGTTGAAGAACGAATAGATGGCGCCGAGCGGGCAGATATAGCGGCAGAACGGGCGATAAAGGAATATCGACAGCCCTACGATGCCGCCGAGTATCAGCAGCTTCTGCAGTGTGAGCTTGCCTGCGGCAGCCGCGAGGTTCGAGTTCATGCTCATGAGCGGTATGCCGCCAAGCAGCATGCCGGAGGGGCAGACGTACTTGCAGAACCACGGGTTCGCCTTGACGATAAGGGGCAGGAACACGACCATCACGATAAGGAACGCGTATTTGAGATAGCGCATGTATTTATCGACGCCGAGCCAGAACCTTACGGCCTTGGGATTGCGCGACTTGTCGATGAGGCGGTCGTCCCTCGGGAGCTTGAGCTTTTTGACGGGGATCTTGTAAAGGAGATCCTGTATCCAGCCGAACGGGCACAGGAGGCCGCAGACGAGCCTGCCGCAGAGGGCGCCGATGAACATCAGTATCCCGATCATGTAGAACGCGATCCAGTAGAGCGGCGCTTGAACATACGTGCCGCTGACGGGATCGAGCCATGATTTGGAGGCGTCGAACTCATCGAATATCGCCTGCATCGCGCCTATGGGGCACGCGCCCCACGCGCCGGGGCAGGAGTAGCAGTTCATACCGGGCACGCACATGAACTTGAGCTTGCCCTGATAGATGGTGCCCTTGAACCAGCCGACCATGAAGCTGTTGGTCAGTATGAAGAAGCCGGACTGGATGAGGAGCTTTGTCCTCGACCAGACCTTATGCCCCCATCTGTGTATGAGGAAGCGCTTCTTTACGAGCAGAACGATGAACAGCGCGAGCACCGCGGCGATGAGCGCGAAGCTCGTGATGATGCCGGCGACGACAGTGGGATCGGAAAGCGCGCTTTCCTCAAGGCCGAAGAGCCAGAGTATGACGTTTTTCATTTCGGCTCCCTCCTTAACCCAATCCTATGCATTCCATGCAGATGGCTATCGCCTTTTTGAGCACGGCAAAAGCCTCTCCGTCGGTCGCGCCGTAGACGATGAAGCATACCCCCGCGAGCATAAGCGCGGCGGGAACGATGTATCTCATGAGCTTTGATTCGGTCTTCATGATATCCCCCTGTTACAGCAT
The DNA here is from genome assembly GCA_017616435.1 of Clostridia bacterium. Classification (GTDB taxonomy): domain Bacteria; phylum Bacillota; class Clostridia; order Christensenellales; family CAG-138; genus UBA3857. The sequence goes on along the minus strand of JAFZYC010000098.1, from coordinate 11,279 downwards.
GCTCTCGATGAGTGAGCGCCACTGGGCAAGATTATGGCTGCCGCTGACGACCTGTATGAGCTTGCCGTTCTGGTCGATAAAGAAAGTTACGGGAAGCGACTGAATGTTATACGGGTTGACAAATGCTTTTTTGATCGATTCATTGCAGCGCAGTATCGGGAACGTCAGTCCGAGGCTGTTTGCGATGTTTGTCGCGTTGGCGACAGCTCCGTTATCATTGGAGTCATAGAGCACCGTAAGCACCTGCAGGTTGGAGTATTCCCCCGATACCTGCTGGATGTAGGGCAGTTCCTCTATGCAGGGGCCGCACCATGTGGCCCAGAAGTTTATCATCGTGAGCTTTTTCTTTGCGAAAATGCTCTCAGTGTATTCCTTGTTGTGGATAATGTCGTAGGTCTTGAATATGAAATCCGGCTTGGGCGTAGCCGTGGGGGCGGCGGTGGGCTTGGGCGTAGCCGTGGGCTTAGGCGTCGGAGTCGCGGTCGGCTTGGGCGTTGCGGTGGGCTTCGGCGTCGGAGTGGGCTTGGGAGTCTCGGTGGGCGCCTCGGTATCCGTGCCGGGCTTTGGGGTATGAGTGGGCTTCGCGGTGGGCGCCTCGGTATCCGTTCCGGGCTTGGGGGTGGGCGTGGGATCGTTCACCTCCGTTTGGGTGGGCTCCTCTGTCGGTTCGTCGGTCACGACCGGCTCGTCCGTAACGACAGGTTCGTCCGTAACGACGGGTTCGTCGGTAATAACGGGTTCATCCGTTACGACCGGCTCCTCCGTCGGCTCTTCCGTCATGACAGGCTCCTCCGTGGGTTCGTCGGTCAAAAGAGCGTCCTGCGAGGGCATGGGCGTATCCGGCCGCTTCGCGACTCGGAGCGGATAGCATCCCGCCGCCGAAACGAGGATCAGTATGCACAGTATGAAGCTCAGTACCTTTTTCATAAGACCTTTTCCTAAAACTTATTTGCCTTAAAGCATGCACATTCGCAGCACAGCGAGCGCGTCGCCGCTGCTCAAAGCGCCGTTCCCGTCCATATCGCCGTGGGCGATGTTCTCCTCTCCGGGTTCGATCAGCCCCATCGCGCAGCGCAGTATGTAGAGCGCGTCCGCGCTCGTGACCTCGCCGCTCAAATCCGCGTCGCCGTCCGGAAGCTCCGCAGGCGGATCTGTGGGCTCGGGCGTCGGAGCCTCTGTCTGCCCGGGGGTGGGCTCCGGCGTCGGATCCTCGGTCTGCCCGGGGGTGGGCTCCGGCGTCGGATCCTCGGTAGGGCCGGGATTGGGATCGTCGGTAGGTCCGGGAGTGGGCTCCGGCGTGGGTTCCTCGGTGGGCTCGGGGGTCGGCTCCGCGCCGCTCCAGAAGAAGAGCCTCGACTCCAGCGTATCCGCGGAATCGAAAGTGGCCTGCCATGATTCGACGAGTATCCCATCCGCGTCGACTATGAAGCTTTGCGGTATCATCATCGTCTCGTTGACGATATCCTGCCACAGACCTTCGCATATGAACACCGTGAAGTCAAAGCCGTTCGCCGCCATCAGCGCGGCCGCGGCCTCTGCCGTGCTCGTCGCGTCGGTGTGCAGGAGGCCGAACACGCCGTATTCGGGGTGGGCGTCATGCACCTGCTGCAATATCGAGAGCTGCTGCTCCGGGACGGGGAGCCATGTCGCCCAATACATTACGACCGAGACGTCATATTCCGTGAACACCGATCCGTCGATGCTCTCCCCCGTCAGCGTAACTGCGGAAAAGCCGGATACGTCCGTCCCTATCTGGGTGCGCGTCCCGCGGGCGTGCGCCAAGGGGACGCATGCCGTAAGGAGTATCGCAAGGAGTATCGCGGCTGCTCTTTTCATATTATTCTTCCTTTTCCTTCTTGGAGCGCTTGGCGAGCAACACTATGAGCGTGACAAGGCCCGCGATGATCGCGCAGCCGCCGGCGCCGAGAAGGATCTTCGTGCCGAGGCCGCTCCTTGTGGGCTCCTCGTCGCCGCCGGGCTCTTCCGTAGCTTCGGCGGTGGGTTCTATTGTCGCCTCCTCCGTGGGGAGCTCGGTTTCGACCGTCTCCGTGGACTCGGGCGTGGGCTCCTCCGTCACGACGGGTTCATCCGTCACCGCGGGCTCCTCCGTCGCGTTGGGATCGGGAGTGGCCTTGGGATCGGCCGTCGGAGTGGGTGTAGCCTTACCGGAGCCGTCGGTCTGTGAGGGCTGCTGCGTGCTCGCGGAGCCGTGGTCGCCGGGGCCGGGAACGGAGGTCGGGGACGTGCCGGAGCCGCCGCTGATCTTGACGTCGAGGCCCTGATCGGAATGGGCGATGGTCGTCATTTCGGTCTGACCGATGGGCATATAGCCGAACTCCTCCGCGGTGAGGCCGAATTTGGCCTTGGATCCCGCGGTCGAGAGCACCTCGAAGCTGAGCTTCACGATCTCGCCCTCTGCGGACAGAGGATCTATGGGCATGAGTATCGCGATGCTGACGGCGTCGCCGCTCATGGTAACGTCGCATGCGCACATGCCGCCGTCGTTCATAGCGCTGAGGTACACGGGGCCTTTTGTATTGCCCTTATAGCTGACCGCCGTCTTGTTGAATGAGACGGTGAGGTTGATGATATGCGCCTGGTAGCTGCCCGAGACTTTGACCGAGATCTCGAAGGTATCCCCCACCTTTGCGGAGGAGGGCCCTTCGATATAGAAACGGACCACGCCGGAAGCGGATGCGCATGGGGCGGCAAGCGCAGCCAGCATCAGGCAGACCATGAGCATTGCAAAAAACTTCTTCATTTTCTGTTCCTTTCGGCGGAAAAAATCAGTTGCCATAAACCGCCGTATACATTTTATCACTAAACGCTCTGTTTGGCAACGGTCAAAAATGTGCATATTGTGTATAAGCTGATAATACCGCGAACAACGGCGGGTCGCGGCCTGTATTGCAAAAACCCGGCGGCTGCATTATAATATCACAAGAGATCGACCGGAGGGCTTTTCTGATGAAGGCATTTACGAAAGCGCTTATACTGCTTATACTTGCGGCCTCGCTGCTCGCCGCGGGCTGCGGAAGGGGAAAGGATCCCGCGTCCTTATCCACGCCCGCGCCCGAAAACACGGGGGCCTCTCCCACCGATCTGCCCGAATATATGCAGACGCCCGATCCCGCGCTGTATGAGCTCGGCGACGACGGCTATTTCGAAGACGAGATCCTTTGCGCAAACTGGCCCTCCTTCCTTGAATACATCGGGCACGTGCTCAGCAACAACGCGCAGTACCGAGGCTATCTTCCCAACGGGAAAAAGCTGCTGTTCTCCTACCTTACGGACGACGGCGCGAGCTACTCCGACGAGATCGCCGGCCACGATAAGAGCTCTTACCAGAAGTTCATGCGCGAGCAGATAAACGAGTATTTTGAGCTCTACGAGTTCGAATACACCACCGTGGACGGTCATCAGGCGCTGAGGGTGCTTTACGATTACGCGCCGCCCGACGACGAGGCGAAGCGAGTGCATGTGCTCCAGTACCTTATAAACGTCAGAGGCTGGGTGATGACGCTGACTTTCACGACGCAGGACGAGTTCCCCGAGGTCTGCGACGACTGCATAAAAACGATACGTTTCAAAGACGGATACTGATATGAAGCTTTTGGGTGCAAGGATAGACAAGACCGCGGCAAACAAGGAATGGGGCTTCACGGAGCTTTCCCGGCCGCAGTTCCATAAGGGCGAGGGCGACATCGGCGTGCTCATCTGTCACGGCTTCGGCGGGACACCCGCGAACATGCTCTGCCTGTTTGACGCCGCGAAGGATATGGGCTTTACCGTTGGCATGCCGCTTTTGACCGGGCACGCCGCCACGCTGGGCGATCTTGAAAGAGCGTCCCTCGCTTCATGGCGCACGGACGTCGACAACGCGCTCCTTTGGCTCGTCGAGTCCGGCTGCAGGAGGGTGTTCCTCTGCGGGCTCAGCATGGGCGCGCTGCTCATGGCGGATCTTGCCGAAAGGACCGCCGAAAACGGCGTCGTATGCGGGATGACGCTCATCTGCCCGCCGATAAAGATGAAGGGCTACCTCGGACTCATGTCCGCGCTCGCCCCCGCGATGCCGTTCCTGCTCACAGCGGATTCCTTTGCAGGGACCGGCACGGAGATCTACTGCGGCACAGCCACGCGTAGGCTCGCGGATCTTAAAACGCTTTCGAAGGACGTCTGCCGCAGGCTCGACAGCATCACCGTTCCGACGCTGCTCATCGAGGCGGAGGACGACAACCGCGTCGATCCCGTCTCCTACGACATACTGACCTCGCGGATCCCCTCCGCGGAGTATCAGATGATACACGGCGCGCCGCACGGCATACCGTACAGCGACAAAAAGGACGAGCTGACGAGGGTATTCGCGGCCTACCTTAATAGGATCGCGGAAAAGCAATAATGAATAACTAAAAAAGCAGTTCCCGAGGAACTGCTTTTTTATTTCGTTTTTCGGTTATTCCGCCTTGTTCTCCGCAGAGGAGATGGTGATCTCGGAGGCGTCGGAGTCGCCCTCTATCTTGTTGTTGATCTGGATGATGTTCTTGACGCCGATGATCAGGAGCATCACGAGCTCGTAGGCAATCCTTATCGCGATGGGCCCCAATATCATCATGCCGAGGCCGCGAAGCGCGAGGCTTGTGCCGTAGGCCTTCGAGAAGAGCATGAAGAAGCCCGTGAGTATGCATACGCAGGTGCATACCACATAGAGGATCTTGAGGAACTTTTCGATAAGAAGGGACTTGAAATTGACGGCGTCATGCAGGAAGAGCAGGAACTTGCTGTTTTTGAGCTGCTCCCTCTTGCTTTCCGGCATAATGAAGATGCAGACGGCAACGGCGCCGATAATGCCGAATATCGTGCCGAGAACGATCGCGACGGTAGGATTCATGATTTGCCTCCCAAATGGTTATTTCGGTCAAAAGCGGCGTGAAACCGCAGTATTCGCGCTGTTTCCGATCCACGCTATTATAGCATCGATAATATGCTGCCGCAACGGTTTTTGTGAAAAAACCCGGCGCTTTTGCGCCGGGTAAAGCTATTTAACGAAGTCACATCAGATAATCCGAGCTGAGCTCATCGCAGAGGCCGAACTCAAAGCCCTTGCTGATAAGATCGTCGAGCACCTTTGGAAGCACCCTGAGCGTCGCGGGCTCGGTATCGTGGATAATGAGTATCAGAGGATCGGTGTTTTTGAACATCGCGTAGGTCTGCGTATAGGAGAGCCAGAGATAATCCTCAATAGGAAGATGATCCGTGTTTCCCGCGAGCCACTTGTCGTTGAGGCCGAGGTTCCAGTCCATGGCGATATAGCCTTCCCTGTTCATGGCCTCGACATAGGCGGTCCTGCCCTTTCTGCCGCCGACGGAGGAATTGGTCGATCCGCCGGGGAACCTGTATACATACGCGCCGGCGTCATAGCCTATGGCGTTTATAACGGTCTGGCGCCATTTGGCGACGTCCTGAACGAAGGCCTCCGGGCCGGAATAAATGATATCGAAATTGTGGGAATCGGTATGGCAGGCCAGAAGGTGCCCCTCCTCCACGATGCGCTTTGCGGTCGCGGGATACGCCTTTATGCAGTGGCCTATAGTGAAGAACGTGGCCTTTATGCCGTATTCCTTCAGGATATCGAGCACCTCCGGAGTGGCGGAGTTCGGGCCGTCGTCGATCGTGAGGTACACTTTTCGCTTGCCGGCGTTCTCCGTCGGGGCGGCGGTGGGCTCGGGGGTCGGCTCCTCGGTAGGCTCGAGAGTGGGCTCTTGAGTGGGCTCGGGCGTTTCCGTCGCTGGGGCGGCGGTCATGTAGGCCTCGACGTCGTCGGTGATATCGACGGGGCCGGAAGGACCCGGCTTTTCCCTGCAGCCAGCCAGGGGCAAGAGCGCGGCTGCGAACACGAAGGCGAGCAGCGCCGAAAAGAGCCTTTTTATAAGGCCGCCCCTGCCGCAGTTGCCGTTATCCCGTTTCATACCGTCTGTCCGTCCTCTTTCCCATGCGGCTGTCGATTTTTGCCGCATATTGTCGTCGGACATTAATATAATACTATTTTATGCTTTTTTCAATCGTTTTCAGCCGTTTGTCAACAATATACAAAAAATGCCCGGAGGCGATCGCCCCCGGGCTCAGTCCTTGAGTTGTTATTTGCCGAGTTCCTTTATCCTTGCGATGAGCTTTTCCATGAGCTCCCTGTTCGCGGCGAGCTTGCCGCGCTCCTCCTCTATGACCTTTTCCGGAGCCTTGGCCATGAAGCCCGGGTTCGCGAGCTTGCCCTCTGCGCGCTTGATCTCGCCCTCTACCCTCGCGCGCTCCTTATCGAGGCGTGCGAGCTCCTTTTCGATATCGATGAGCTCGGAAAGGGGTATGAACGCGTCGCCTATCGCGGACACGACGGAGACCGCGTCCGGCGCGATGCCGGTTTTGTCGAGCTGCACCGTCACGTCGGAGGCCGAAGCAAGCTTGTTGAAGTAGGCGGAGGCTTCCCTGACTGAGGCGAGATTCGCCTCGTTCGTCACGACGAACGTATGCGCGCGCTTTGCGGGCGGCACGTTCATCTCGGCTCTCACGTTCCTTATCGCCCTGACGAGCTCCATTATGCCGTCCATGGTCTCGGCCTCCTTGGGGAAGTCGAAGCCGTCCTCCGGCTTGGGCCAGCTCTCAAGCATTATGGTCTCCCCCGCGCCGGGCAGACGGGTATAGATATCCTCCGTGATGAAGGGCATGAACGGGTGCAGCAGCTTCATGGAATCGCCGAGCACGCGCACGAGAATCGCGCGGACGTTCTTCTTGGCTTCCTCGTCGTCGCCGTAGAGGCGGGGCTTCGCCATCTCGATATACCAGTCGCAGAGCTCCGTCCAGATGAAGGAATAGATCTTCTCCACGGCAAGGTTCAGGTCGAACGCGTCGATATTGGAGGTCTCCTCGCGGATGACGGCGTTGAGGCGGTGGAGTATCCACTTGTCCGCGATGTCGAGCTTAGTCATGTCGATATCGCCGATCTCGCCTTCGCCGAGGTTCATCATCACGAAGCGGGAGGCGTTGTACACCTTGTTGCAGAAGTTCCTCGCGGCCTCGACCTTCTTGATCTGGAAGCGCATATCGGTACCGGCTGCGGTGCCGCTCGTCAGCGAGAAGCGGAGCGAATCGGCGCCGTAATCCCTTATTATGTCAAGGGGATCGATTCCGTTGCCAAGCGACTTGGACATCTTGCGGCCCAATTCATCGCGCACCATGCCGTGAATGAACACGTGATCGAACGGAACGTCGCCCATGGCGTAAAGGCCGAACATTATCATCCTGGCGATCCAGAAGAATATGAGATCGTAGCCCGTCGCGAGCGTCGAGGTCGGGTAATAATACTTGAGCTCCTCCGTCTTTTCAGGCCAGCCCAATGTCGAGAAGGGCCACATGCCGGAAGAGAACCAGGTATCGAGCACGTCCTCGTCCGGGCGGAGCTTTGCGCCGCACTTGGGGCAGAACTCCTGCTCGGTCTCGGAAACGACGGTCTCGCCGCACTCGTCGCAGTAATAGGCGGGGATGCGGTGCCCCCACCAGAGCTGGCGGGAGATGCACCAGTCGCGGATGTTGTACATCCAGTTGTAATAGGTCTGAGTGTACCTTTCGGGAACGAACTTGATCCTCCCCTCCTCCACCGCCTTTATAGCGGGCTCGGCAAGGGACTTTATGGACACGAACCACTGCTTGGAGACCATCGGCTCGATGGTGGTATGGCAGCGGTAGCAGGTGCCGACGTTATGGGTATAGGGCTCTATCTTGACGAGATTGCCGGCCGCCTTCAGATCCTCTACGAACACCTTGCGGCATTCCTTGGTAGTGAGGCCCTCATATTTGCCGCCGAGCTCGTTGATGTGCCCGTCCTCGGTGAAGACGCACATACGGGGCAGCCCGCACCTTATGCCGACCTCGAAGTCGTTGGGATCGTGCGAGGGGGTGATCTTGACGGCGCCGGTGCCGAAATCCATCTCGACGTACTCATCCGCGACTATGGGGATCTCGCGGCCGACGACGGGTATCACCACCGTTTTGCCGACTATATCGCGATAGCGCTCATCCTTGGGATTGACGGCTATGCCGGTATCGCCCAATATGGTCTCCGGCCTTGTTGTGGCGACGGTTATGGAATAGCTCTTATCGGGAGCGTCATAGCGAACGTGCCAGAGGTTCGAGGGCTGTTCCTCGAACTCCACCTCAGCGTTGGAGATGGCGGTCTTGCAGCAGGGGCACCAGTTGACTATGCGGTCGCCGCGGTAGATAAGGCCCTTATTGTACAGATCGACGAAGACCTTTGTGACGGCCTTCGAGCAGCCCTCGTCCATCGTGAAGCGCTCCCTCTCCCAATCGCAGGAGGAGCCGAGCTTTCTGAGCTGCGATACTATGCGCCCGCCGTACTTTTCCTTCCATGCCCAGGCGCGCTCCATGAAGCCCTTGTAGCCGAGATCCTTCTTGGACAGGCCCTCCTTGGCGAGCTGTTCGACGATCTTGACCTCCGTGGCGATGGACGCGTGATCCGTGCCGGGGAGCCAGAGCGTTTCATACCCGCACATGCGCTTATAGCGGACGAGGATATCCTGCATGGTCTCGTCAAGGGCATGGCCCATGTGCAGCTGGCCCGTGATGTTGGGCGGCGGTATGACGATGGTGTAGGGTGTCTTTTCGGGGTTGGGAGCGGAATGGAAATAGCCCGACTCCTCCCACTTTTTGTAGAGACGATCCTCGACGATCGAGGGATCGTAGGTCTTGGGCATCGATTCGATACCCGTTTCGTGCTTGTCACACATTGTTTTGTACCTCCGAACAATATTATACGGCCCTTCCCGCCAAAGGACGAGAAGGGCCGCTCGTGGTACCACCTTTGTTGAACGGAAGACCCGTTCCACTTATGAGCGCTTTATCGGGCGCTGCCCGCCTCCCGCTCCCCGGGCGACCTTCACGAAGCCTTATGCCGACGGCTCTCACCTAACCCGTCTCTCTTATGGGCACCGGTATTTCGCTACTCCTCCCGGATCAAAACGAGGGATATATGTCCGGCGCAAAGGAGATATGCTCCCCTTCACCGCCATTGTAATTATACACCGAAGATACGGAAAGGTCAAGCACATAATTTAATCGTTGTTATCACACGCGCAATATGGTAAAATAGGTTATAAATTGCACCCGGAGGTGATCCCATGAAGCTGAATTATTGGCGCACGATATGCGTCGGATTCGCGTTCTTCCTCATCTGCGCTTTCTGGCAGGCGTACGACAACATCATCCCCAAGATACTTACCGATAAGTTCGGCATGGCGCAGGGCTGGTCCGGCGTTATAATGGCGCTGGACAACGTGCTTGCTCTGTTCATGCTGCCGCTTTTCGGCGCGATAAGCGACAAGTGCAAATCGAAGCGCGGCAAGCGCACTCCTTTCATCGTGGTCGGCACTATCGTAGCCGTCATCGCTTTTATAGGGCTTTCGTTCATCGACAACGCTCAGCTTGGTAAGCTCGATACCGCGGCGAACTTCGATCAAAAGGCAGTGAACGCGGTTTATGCGGACGCCGAGATCGCGAACGCGACCCTTAAGACCCACGAGGGCGAGGAGTACGTGCTGAGCGAAAAATACACGGAGGCGCAGATGGATTCCGTGATATGGAACGCAATGAACGGCGACAAGGAGGCCGAGGCGGAATGGGATGAATACTTCGTGCCCGCGCGCCAGGCATACGCCGCGAAGACGACCGCGAACCACAAGCTGATACTGGTGCTCTTCATGGCGGTTCTGCTCGTGACACTCGTCGCCATGAGCACGTTCCGCTCCCCCGCCGTAGCTCTCATGCCGGACGTTACGATGAAGCCGCTGAGATCGAAGGCGAACGCGGTCATTAACCTTATGGGCTCGTTCGGCGGCATACTGGTGCTCGTGCTCGGAATGGTGTTCGGGACGGGCAAGGCGCAGAACGCAATGATGAGCTACACCGTGTTCTTCATAGTGATAGCCTCCATCATGCTTATCGCGCTCGTGATATTCCTTCTCACCGTCCGCGAGCCGAAGTTCGTCCGCGAGATGGAGGAGGAATCGAAGCGCTTCGGCATCGACGAAGGCGAGGACGACAACGGCGAGGGCTCGAGAAAGCTGTCAAAGGGCGAGCTCACCTCCCTCATACTGATACTAGCTTCCGTCGCGCTGTGGTTCTTCGGCTACAACGCGGTCACCTCCAAATACTCCGTTTACGCGGGCAAGGTATTGAACCTTGACTACAACATGACGCTCATAATCGCGCAGGCGGCGGCCATAATCAGCTATCTGCCCGTCGGCATAATCTCCTCGAAGATCGGCCGCAAAAAGGCGATACTCGCGGGCGTCGTGATGCTGACCGGCGCTTTCACCGTCGCGGCGTTCCTCAGGGCGGGCAGCTCCGCGCTGCTTATGAACTGCATGTTCGCGCTCGCCGGCATCGGCTGGGCAACGATCAACGTCAACTCCTTCCCGATGGTCGTCGAGCTCGCCAAGGGCGGCACCGTCGGCAAGTACACCGGCTACTACTACACCGCCTCCATGGCGGCGCAGGTGCTTACGCCGATACTCTCCGGCTTCCTGATGGACGCCTTCGGAATGAAAATACTCTTCCCCTACGCGGCGATATTCGTAGCGTGCGCGTTCATCACGATGCTCTTCGTCCGCCACGGCGACAACAAGCCCATCGCGAGGAAGGGGCTGGAGGCGCTCGATGTCGGCGACTGATATCCTCGTCACCGCGTTCATGCCCTTCGGCGGGGACAGCCTTAACCCGACCGAGGCTGTGCTTGGCATGCTGCCCGATGATATGGGCGGCTTCCGCATAGAAAAGCTGCTCCTGCCCGTCGTTTTCGGCGAGGCCGCGCGCCTTGCGTGCGCGGAGATCGACCGCCTCTCCCCCGCCGCCGTGATATGCCTGGGTCAGGCGGGCGGCAGGCGCGCGATCACTCCGGAGGAGAGCGCGAAGAACCTCATGGACGCGCGAATCCCCGACAACGCGGGGAACAAGCCCGAAGCGGAACCCATAGAAGCGGGCGGCGCGGAAAAGCTTTACTCCACCCACCCGAACGATGCGATCATTGCCGCGATACGTGCAGAGGGGCTGCCTGCTCAGCTTTCGCACGACGCCGGCGCCTACGTCTGCAACTCGCTCCTTTACGGGGTGCTCTCGCACACAGGCGGGCGGATCCCCGCCGGGTTCATACACGTCCCCTTTATAAAGGAACAGGTCGAGGGCGTCCCCGGCCGCGAGGATACTCCCTTCATGGAGCT
>JAFZYC010000097.1 GCA_017616435.1 Clostridia bacterium | reverse complement strand
GCTGTCGTCGCGGCGGTCGTTCCTGCGGCGGTCATCGCGGCGGTCACGGCGGTCGTCGCGGTGCTCGCGGCGCTCCTCGGCCTTCTTCATGTATTCGGGGAGCTCATACTCCTCGGCGGGCTTCTGGGTGAGCTTTACTATGGCGGGCTTGGCGCCGATGCCCAATATGCCCTTCGTCTCCTGCTGGATTATCTCGATAGTGACCTCGTCGATGGATATCTCCATCTGCTGCAGGCCCTTGAATATCGCTTCGTCGACGGATTTGCCCGTGGACTGAATGGTTTTAAGCTCTGTGCTTTCCATTATTTAGCTGCCTCCGCTTTTTTCTTGTCAAAGATCTTATTGATGATCAGGGTCGATATGAGCTGGATCGCGCCGGAGATGGTCCAGTAGAACGCGAACGCGGTCGTGGAGCTCATACAGATCAGTATGCTCAGTATGGGCATGAAGTACAGCATGGAGTTCATCTGCTTGGCCTGGTCCTTCGACTGGCCGTCCTTCTTGCTGCGCTTCATCATGACGAGCGAGGAAAGGAGCTGCATGCCCGCCGCGAGGAACGGGAGTATCATGAATCCGTTCGCGGGGATCTTGCCGTTCTTGGAGAGGGCTTCGGGGTAGCGCTTCATTATCGCGCTGTATATCTCGCTGCCCGTATAGGTCTTTTCCTCGGTTTCGGTATCCTCGGGGTCCTCTGTGGGCTCCGGGGTCTCGGTGGGCTCCGCCGTCTGCGCGCCAAGGAGCTTCTCCGCTGTCTCGGCGGATACAGCCGTCGGCAGGAGCATCATGCCCGATCTGTCGGTGGAGCAGCCGGAACAGCTGCTGCAGCCGGTGGTCTTGCCCGCGTCGCCGTAATCGCCGGAGGCGAGGCCGAGCGAGCAGAGGGTGTTCCATATCTCCTCACCGGAGACGAACTTGCCGCTGCCGTCGGTATAACCCTTCTGCAGGAGGGGCATATTCGCGAGCGTCACGGAGCTTATCGCCTCAAGGCTCCGGGGCTTAGTTATGACCTCGCCGTCGAAGCGGAAGATGAGGAACGACGCGTCGATAAAGCAGTCGGGCTGCCAGATGTTGTTGACCCACAGGAACTTGTAGCTCTTGAAGGTGTCCATCGCCATATCCTCGGCCGAGGTGCGCTCCGCGCTGCCCTCCTCGTAGGTCTGGGAGACGGCGGTCTCGTACATAAGGGTAACGGTCTCCTCATTGCCCCAGCAGCGGAAAGCAGACAGGAAGCAGAAGAAGAGGGGGAGGGTTATTAGCATGGGCAGGCAGCTCGTAAGCGTGTTGATGCCGTGCTTTTTCATGAGCTTGCTCTGCTCTTCGCGGAACTTTTGCGGGTCGTTGGCGTAGCGCTTCTGGAGCGCGTCTATCTCGGGCTGTACAACAGCCATTTTCATCTGCGTTTTGCGGTTGGAGATATCCGGGAATATCTGGAAGAGACGCAGCAGTACGGTCGCGACGATGATCGTCCAGAAATAGCTGTTGTTGAACAGCCCGTACAGGAACTGCATCAGCGCGTAGAACCATCGCGTGAGAAAGAATGTCATCGTGGATTCCTTTCGTATGTCGTTTTTTCGGGAGATGCGGCCCTGTTGGACCACCTGCCGCGCTCCGGCACGGGGTCATAACCGCCCTTTGAGAAGGGATTGCAGCGCAAAAGCCGCCAAAGGGAAAGCAACGATCCCTTAGCGGCGCCGTGAACAGATATGGCTTGTATGGCGTATTCCGAGCATGACGGCGTATACCTGCAGCAGGGTGCCCTGTCAGGTCTCAGCTGTCTGTAAGAACGGATGAGATATATGAGAAAGCTTTTTATTGCGTTTCCGACCGAGGTCATAATATCTGCCCGAAATCCGATGAAACGGCGGTCTGCCTGCTCCATAAATGCAGGCGGGCGTCAGCCCCGTTTCAGTAAATCTTTCCCGCTCGAAGCGGGCAGCCATGCACGGCTTCAGCCAAGCAATCCAGCCTTCTGCACCAAACGGCGCACGGTGGACTCGATCTCCTGAAAGCTTGCGTCCAGTATCGGCAAACGCGCGATAAATATGAGGCGGCAGCCGGGAGCTATCTCCGGCAAGAGAGGAGTTACAGCCTCTCTCAGTCTGCGTTTGACACGATTGCGGACGACCGCGCTGCCTATCTTTTTGCCCACTGCGAACCCGATCCTTTTTTCGGGCTGACGGCCGGATAGATAAATCAATACCAATGTGTGACTTCCCACGGTCTTGCCGTTTCTGTACACACGGCGGAACTCCTTGTTCCGTTTTAAAGAGTAGCAGCGCTTCATCGATCAGATGTTGTTTCGGGGCCTGTCGCCCCTGTTTCGGCCATAGAGCTCGGCTTTACGGCCGTATTTCCCGTAATCGATACTTGAACCACGGCGCAGGACCTGCTTCCGTATCGCCGTGGTTCAGCTCAATTCGATCAATTACGCGGAAAGCTTCTTCCTGCCCTTTGCACGCCTTCTCGCAAGAACGTTCCTGCCGTTGGCGGTGGACATACGCTGGCGGAAACCGTGGACCTTCTTCCTCTGCCTTACCTTGGGCTGGTATGTCATCTTCATGGATGTACACCTCTTTCCTTTACAAGAATAATTCAAGGGGGAGACGCAAGCCTTTATGGCGCCTGGACCCCACATTGTCACAGATAAACATTATATTGGATAAAGTACAATATTGTCAAGCGATTTTTTTGCGATTTTTGCCCGTATTGCGGTATATTTTCAATAAAACCGGGGGTTTATCGGGAGCCGAACAGCACCCGGATCTCCGTTCCGACGCCGACCTCGCTGTCGAGCTCGATCCCCGTGCCGTACTTTTCCGCTATGTGTTTGACTATCGCAAGGCCGAGACCCGTGCCGCCCGTCTGCTTGGAGCGGGATTTATCCACGCGGTAGAACCTTTCGAACACGTGCGCGCGGTGCTCCTCCGGTATGCCTATCCCCGTATCCCTCACGGAGACCAGCCCTGGCTTGACGGTGACATATACCTTGCCGCCCGGCACGTTGTAGCGTATCGCGTTGTCCATGAGGTTGTAGACGAGCTCCGAAAGCAGGCTGCGGGAGCCCTCCACAGTGAAGCTCTCCGTGTCGAACTCGAACGAAACGCCGTGATCCTCCGCGGATTTCAGCAGCACGTCGCGGCATTCGTCCGCTATCTCCGCCATGTCGACGGGTTCCTTGTCGCTGTCGGAGCCCTCGTCGAGGCTCGCGAGCCTTATAATGTCCGATATGAGCGCGAGCAGGCGCTTCGATTCCTTCTGTATCCTTGCGGCGAACTCCGGAACGTCCTTTTCGCCCGCCATGCCCGTCGCGACCATCTCCGCGTAGCCCTGTATCGAGGTCAGCGGCGTCTTAAGCTCATGGCTGACGTTCGCAGTAAACTCGCGCTTGAGCTTCTGCAGGGTCAGCTGCTCGCCCATGTCGAGCAGGAGCAGCATCGTGCCGACTATCTGGCGGTTGAATATTACGGGGTCCACAAGCACGCGCAGCGTCACGCCGTGGCTCGTGTATTCGGTAAGGCTGCTCTCGCCCGAGGCAGCGAGCTCTATGCACCTTAATAGCTCCTCGTCCTTTATGGCCTCGGTCTTGTGCATGCCTATCGCGTGCTCCGGCAGGTCAAGATACCTGCGCGCGTCGTCGCTCACCGTGTAAACGCGGGAGTTGCCGTCCAGCACGAGCACTCCGCCCGTTATGGAATCGATCATCGCGGCGTAATCCGCGCCGTG
Source organism: Clostridia bacterium (assembly GCA_017616435.1). GTDB lineage: Bacteria > Bacillota > Clostridia > Christensenellales > CAG-138 > UBA3857. The sequence continues at coordinate 6,887 of JAFZYC010000097.1, read as the reverse complement.
GTATTCCTTCTCCTCGCGCATTATTGCCGTGGTGAAGAGATAGAGAGCGCCCGCCGCGAGCAGCACCGCCGCGCCGATAAGCACCACGCCCCAGGGCTGGGGGAGGCCTATCGATATCGCGACGACGGAGAGCGTCGAGACGAGCGTGCATACGATTATGAATACGATTATCGCGAGCGAGCGAAAGCGTTTGTTCATGTAAGACCCTCCGGGCGTCAATCCATCCTGTAGCCGACGTTCCTTACGGTGACTATGCTGCGGGCATGCTCGCCCAGCTTCTGGCGCAGGGTCTTTATGTGCATGTCCACGGTGCGGGTCTCGCCCGCGAAATCATAGCCCCAAACCGTGCTTATGAGCTTCTCGCGCGACTGCACGACGCCCTTCGCGCTCATCAGCGCGTAGAGCAGCTCGTATTCCTTGAACGTGAGGTCTATCTCCGTCCCGTCGCAGGTCACCGTGCGCTTGTCGCAGTCGATGACAATGCTGCCGGAAACGAGCATATCCCTCGCCGCCTCACGCGGGGCGGACCTCCTCAGCAGCGCCTTCACGCGGGAAACGAGCTCCATCACGCCGAAGGGCTTCGTCATGTAATCGTCCGCGCCCTGATCGAGGCCGCGCACCTTGTCTATCTCGCTCGTTTTGGCGGTGACCATCATTATCGGCACGTCGCTCGTCGCGGGATCCGAACGCAGGCGGGAGAGTATCTCCAGCCCGTCCTCGCCGGGGAGCATTATGTCGAGCAGTATGAGCTGCGGCGCGGTCCCGTCCATGCGCTCGAAAAGCTCCGCGCCGGATTCGCAGGCGGTCACCTCAAAGCCGCTGTTCGTCAGCGCGTAGCTCTCCATCTCGCGGATATCGAGATCGTCTTCGACTATGAATATCATTTGCTTCACTCCTTGATGTTTTATCGTGAAGATTATACCGCATTCTTCCCGCATTGTAAAATGCCCGCAGGTAAAATCGAGGTAAAATCTGCGCGTTTTTTATTCCGTTCGTGCTCCCGCGCCTTGCGCTCCGCCCGAATATATTTTTTATCCGTCTTTTTCAATCGCGCGCGGAGTGCTATAATTGAAGGTGGAATAAAAGGGACGTTGCGCCTGTTCGCGATTGGCGCAGGGGACCTTAATATCAAGGAGGTCATATCGCTTATGGTATCCAAAGTAACCATTGACGAGAACCGCTGCAAGGGCTGTGGGCTGTGCGTAAGGGCATGTCCCAAGAAGATCATGCAGCTCTCGAAGACCAAGCTCAACGAGAAGGGTTATCACCCCGCTGAGGTGATCGATCAGGAGTCCTGCATCGCGTGCGCAAGCTGTGCAAGGACCTGCCCCGATGCGGTCATCACCGTTGAGAAAGAGTAAGGAGGAAAGAGCTATGGCAAAGAAACTCATGAAGGGCTGCGAAGCCATCGCGGAGGCCGCCATCCAGGCTGGCTGCCGTTTCTTCTTCGGCTATCCCATCACTCCTCAGAACGACATTCCCGAGTACATGTCCGCGCGTCTGCCCAAGGTCGAGGGAGGCTGCTTCCTCCAGGCCGAGAGCGAGGTCGCCGCGATCAACATGGTCTACGGCGCTGCCGCCGCGGGCGCAAGGGTAATGACGAGCTCCTCCTCTCCGGGCGTCTCCCTTAAGCAGGAAGGCATCAGCTACATCGCCGGCGCGGAGCTCCCCTGCGTAGTCTGCAACATGATGCGCGGCGGTCCCGGCTTGGGCTCCATACAGCCCTCCCAGGGCGACTACTTCCAGGCGACCAAGGGCGGCGGCCACGGTGATTATCACCTCATCGTGCTTGCTCCCTCCTCCGTTCAGGAAGCCGTCGATCTCATGCACAACGCGTTCGATCTTGCGGATATCTACCGCACCCCCGTCATGCTCCTCGCGGACGGCATCATCGGTCAGATGATGGAGCCGGTCGAGTTCCACGAGTTTGAGAAGCGCGAGCTTCCCGCAAAGCCCTGGGCTGTCACCGGTTACGATCCCAACGGCGACCGCAAGCGCGCGATCGTCAACTCCCTCTATATCGAGGTCGACGAGCTGCAGGAGATGAACGATCGTCTCCAGGCCCGCTACAAGGAGATCTGCGAGAAGGAGGTCATGGTCGAGAAGTATAAGACCGAAGGCGCCGAGGTCATCGTCTGCGCTTACGGAACCGTCGCCCGTATCTGCAAATCCGCCATCGCGCTTTGCGAGGAAAAGGGCGTGAAGGTCGGCCTTGTCCGTCCCATCACAATTTGGCCCTTCCCCGAGAAGGCTCTGCAGGAGGTCATGGCTCAGCCCTCCGTCAAGCGCGAGCTGACGGTCGAGATCTCCGCCGGTCAGATGCACGAGGATGTACGCCTTGCCATCAACGGCTCTAAGCCCACCGATTTCTACGGCAAGCCCGGCAGCTACACCCCCACCGCGGAAGAGATCGCAGATTACATTCTTAAGACGAGGGAGGCGTAAAACCATGAAGACTGTATTCAAGAAAACTCCCGTTCTTACGGACACCATCATGCATTACTGCCCCGGCTGCGGCCACGGTATAGTCCACCGTCTCGTCGCCGAGGTCATCGAGGAGCTCGGCATCCAGAATAAGACGATCGGCTTCGTGCCCGTCGGCTGCGCTGTCTTCGGTTACAAGTATTTCAACATCGACTGCGTAGAGGCGGCTCACGGCCGTGCTCCCGCCGCCGCCACCGGCACCAAGCGCGTCAACCCCAATAACATCGTTTTCACCTATCAGGGCGACGGCGACCTTGCCTCCATCGGCGCTGCGGAGATCGTTCATGCCGCTCACCGCGGTGAGAAGATCACCACCATATTCATCAACAATGCCATTTACGGCATGACCGGCGGCCAGATGGCTCCGACGACCCTCGTCGGCCAGAAGACCACTACCTCGCCCTACGGCCGCGATCCCGAGCACTGCGGCAAGCCCATCCGCATCGCGGAGATGATCGCAACGATCGAGGGCGCAGCTTATGTAGAGCGCGTCGCCGTCGACTCCACGCCCAACATCATCAAGGCGAAGGCCGCCATCAAGAAGGCCTTCCAGTGCCAGATCGACCGCAAGGGCTTCTCCCTTGTTGAGGTCCTCTCCTCCTGTCCCACCAACTGGGGCAAGAGCCCCGCAGAGGCGATGGATTGGATCAAGTCCGACATGATCCCCTACTATCCTCTCGGCGTCAAAAAGGACATCACGAACGAATAAGGAGGACTGAATATGCTTTGGACTAACATCTTCGCAGGCTTCGGCGGTCAGGGCGTTCTGCTCATCGGTCAGCTCCTCGCATACGCCGGCATGTATGAGGGCAAGAACGTTTCTTGGCTCCCCTCCTACGGTCCCGAAATGCGCGGCGGCACCGCGAACTGCTCCGTCGTCGTTTCCGACGATCCCGTCGCTTCCCCCTGCATCAATATGGCTAACTGCGTTATCGCCATGAACCGTCCCTCCCTCGACAAGTTCGAGGCGAACGTGCTCCCCGGCGGCAAGCTGTTCATCAACAGCTCCATCATCGACAAGAAGGCCACCCGTACCGATATCGACGTCTACTACGTTCCCTGCAACGAGATCGCCGATTCGCTCAATAACCCCAAGGTAGGCAACATGGCAATGCTCGGCGCTTATCTCGAGGCGACCAAGGCCGTCGATTCCAAGTCCGTTCTCGACGCTCTGCTCTATAAGCTGGGCGAAAAGAAGGCCCACCTCATTCCCCTGAATGAGCAGGCTATCGAGCTCGGCAAGCAGTCCGTAAGGGATCAGATCAAATAATCAAACAGCGATACATCGATGGGCAAGCCAAAAGGCTTGCCCATCGGTGCAAATAGGGGTCAATATGGAAAACATCCCTCTCGAGCTTCCGAAGGTCTTGCGCCTCAAAGGGCGTACCGCGACCCTTTTCTTAAATATCGGAGCTTCGCTGCTCCTTGCCGCGTTCACGGTATTCATAATAATTTTCGCAGGCGGGTCCTTAAGCTCGCGGATCGTCGTTTACGTCGTCGCCGCGTGCTTCGTCGCGCTCATAGTATGGGCAGCTCTCGACGCGATCCGCCTTTTCAGCATCCGCGTCGAGCTCAGGGAGGACGGCTTCACCTATCACGCCTTCCCCAAGGGCGACAGGGAGTATTCGTATTCCGACTGCGAGTCGTGGCGGCCGAACTACCGCTACAGGCACAGCGCGGACAACCGGGCGATAGAGCTCTTCATGAAGGACGGCTCAAAGCTGCTCGTCGACAACGCCATTATAAAGGACGGCCTCGGCGTCAGGATAGGTTATTACGACGGCCTCCCGCAGAAAGACGCCTGAGCCGGGCCATTACCGAGTCAAATAAACCGAAAGGATCAACAATATGAACGCAAAGATGCTTTGGCAGTATGCGCGCCTCGTAGTCGGGGTGGGCATCAACGTACAGAAGGGGCAGCCCGTTATGATCAACTGCCCGATAGAATGCGCGCCGTTCGGCCGTATGCTCATGACAGCGGCATATGACGCCGGCTCGAAGGACGTCATTATCAACTGGCGCGACGATTACTGCACCCGCGAGCGCTGCCTCAAGGCGGACAGCTCCGTTTTCGACGCCGTCTATCCCTGGGAGGTATTGAAGCTCAACACTCTCGCGAAGGACGGGGTAGGCCTTATCGCCGTTTCCGCCTCCGATCCCGAAAACCTCAAGGGCGTCGATCCCGACAGGCTCCGCCGCTCGAACATCGCCGCGGGCCGCGACCTCAAGGAGTTCTACCGCGCACAGATGTCCAACGGCATCCCCTGGTGCGTGGTCTCCGTTCCCATCCCCGCGTGGGCTAAAAAGGTGTTCCCCGAGCTTCCCGAGGCGGAAGCCATGGAGCGCCTGTGGGAGGAGATATTCAAGACCGTCCGCATAACCGAGGACGGCGACGCGGTAGAGGAATGGCGCCGCCACTGCGCGAATATCGAGGGCAAGGCAAGGGCGCTGACCGAATACGACTTCGAGGAGCTGCATTACACGAACTCCGTCGGCACCGATCTTTACGTCAAGATGCCCGAAAACCACGTCTGGCTCGCGGGCGGCGATATCTGCAAGACCAACGGCGTCAAGTTCGTCGCGAACATGCCCACGGAGGAGGTATTCTCCGCGCCGCTCAGGAACGGCGTCAACGGCACGCTCGTCGCTTCCAAGCCCCTCGTGCTGAGCGGCAACGTCGTCGAGGGCATCCGTTTCACGTTCAAGGACGGCCGCATTGTCGATATGCACGCCGATACCAACGAGGAGACCCTCCGCACGCAGGTCGAGCTGGACGAGGGCAGCCATTACCTCGGCGAGATCGCGCTCGTGCCCTACGATTCGCCAATCTCCAACAGCGGGATACTCTTCTTCAACACCCTCTTCGATGAAAACGCGTCCTGTCACTTCGCGTTCGGCGAGGCCTATCCCTCCTGCATAAAGGGCGGCGACGATCTCTCGCCCGAGGAGGTCGCCGCAGCCGGCATCAACGCGGAGAGCAATACGCACGTCGATTTCATGGTCGGCACCCGCGATCTTACCATCGAGGGAAGGACCCGTGACGGCCGCACGGTAAAGGTGTTCGAGAACGGCAATTTCGCGATCTGAGTTAAATGCCAAAGGAGCCCGGCCGATCCGTTCCGGATCGCGCCGCGGCTCCTTTTTTTATCCGCTATTATTCGGTCTTTCTTTTTTGATGTGCTTTATTTTCAGCCGGAAGAGGGCTTTTTTGACCGACTTTTCCAACTTTTCCACAATTCTGAGGGGCTTTTTCCACAGATCCGCCGTTCTCAGGCTCTTTGTAATACCCTTTGTCCGCTCATTCCGGGAGCACGTCTATTACCGCTATCTCGGGCGGGTTGTACACGCGCGGCACCCCGTTGTGGCCGTCAAGTCCGCCGGTGATGACCATGGTGATCTTCCCCTCATGGAATATGCCCATGTCGTGCTTCGGGAAGAACCCCTCGTTCGTCCAGATCGCTCCGAGGCCGAAGGGGAGGGCTATGACGCCGTTGTGGGTGTGGCCGCTGAGCACAAGATCGATATCCCAGAGCTCGGCCGCGTCCTCCTTTGTGAAGCTGTCCGGCCTGTGGGAAAGCATTAGCTTGAAATCCGTGCTCGAGCAGAAGTCCTCAAGGAACGACCTGCGGCGCTCCCAGCTCTCGTCCGTGTCCTCGCTGCGGCGTATCGCGAACGGATAAAATCCGCCGATCCTGACCTTCTCCCCGCGGATAGTGACGTCCGTCATGGAGCTTTCAAGGAACACGGCGCCCGTCGCCTCGAGCCTTTCGCGGAGCTCCGAGACCCCGTACATTGCGATAAGCTCGTCGCCGCGCTTCTCGATGAAGTCGCAGAAAACGGTGTAATCGTGATTGCCCGCCGCGAAATACACCGGCGCGATCGAGACCAGCCGCTCGAAAAGGCTCACGAGCGCGTCGGCCTCCTCCTCGGTGTAATCGGGCTCCAACATGTCGCCGTCTACGCAGATCACGTCGGGCTGCTGCGCGGCGGCGATATCGACGAGCTGCTGATTGGTTTCGTCGAACAGTTTCCTGTGAAGATCGCTGATGAGGACTATCCTGAACCCTTCGCCGGTCATCTTTTCGGACCGCACCTCATAATTCGATACCGTTATGGTGTCGTTGCTGCGCGTCGATATGATCCCGCCTACGATCAGCGCGATCCCGGCCGCGATAAGCAGCGCCAAAGCGGCCGTTAGCAGGCGCTTCGGCAACGATATGCGGCGATTCGGTTTACGGTTCTTTTCCATACTGTCCGAAAAAGGGGCCTCTCTTTTGAGAAGCCCCCCGTTTCATGTTCTTATTACTTGCCGATGGTGGCGACCATGACGGCCTTGATGGTGTGCATGCGGTTCTCGGCTTCGTCGAAGACCTTGCTCATGGAGGAGCGGAACACCTCGTCGG
>JAFZYC010000096.1 GCA_017616435.1 Clostridia bacterium | reverse complement strand
GGCGATGATCCCTGCCCATGTTGACGGTGTAAGTCCTCTTTGCGGGGGCGCTGTACCTGCTGCCGCGGCCGCCCCTTATGACCGTCCATACTACGTAGATGATCGCAACGAGTATCAGCACGCGGAAGAACGATACGTTCCCGCAGCTCATGCAGCTGACGCAGCTCAAGGGGAATATCAGGCTCGTCCAGTCGATCTCGCCGCCGTTGAAGCTGCCCTCGCCGATGTTGCTCGAGGTGCCTCCGCTGATGCCGGCCTCCGCGTAGAACGAATCGGCCTGGCGGAAGAACGCGATAGTCGCGCCGTCGTAATCGCCCTTATAATAGAGCTCGTCCACCGCCTGACGGAAGGCGTTCTGGCGGCTGACGGTCATGACGTCTGCGACGGCGTCGCCGCAGGCCATGTACCAGTTGCCGTCCTTGACAATGAGGAAGAGCATATCGGCCGAGCCGAGGCCCCACTTTTCACCGAGGGCCTTTGCGTAGTCCGATTCCGTCCAGCCATTGAGGCGCTGGAGCGTCGCCACGGCCGCGACCGCGTAGTACCTGCTGTTCCAGGAGCTGTTGTATTCGTTCACGGTGCTGACCGTTGCGGAGGAAAGCAGGCCCGCGCTGTCCTTTACCCACTCGTAGTACTTGACGTCGAGGAGCTCCGTGGTCTTTTTGGCCTCGAAGGCGTCCTTGCGGGTAAAGCCGATGACGCAGGCTCCCGCTATCATGAGTACGAGCAGTATCCAGGCGACCGTCCTGTTGCGAAAAATCTTCTTCATCTTCTTAGTGTCCTTTCGGGGATCAAACGGCTTGGTATCCGACTGAGATCTGCCTCAGGATCAGCCGCGCATCTCCATCAGCTTCTGCTTGAGCTCGCCCTCGATGCGGCCGAGCTCGACCTCAGCGGCCTTACGCTTCTCGGCGCCCTCGCGCTGGATGTTGATGACCTCATCCAAAGTCGCGATGAGCTTCTGGTTGGTGTTCTGCAGCGTCTCGATATCGACGATGGCCCTTTCGGATTCCTTCGCGGTGGCGACGGTGCCGAGCTGCAGCTGCTCCGCGTTCTTCTTGAGCAGTTCGTTCGTCATTTGGGTAACGGCGTTCTGCGCCGCGGTGGCCTGATGCACGTGCTCCATGCCGAGTGCAAGCACCATCTGGCTCTTCCAGAGGGGGATCGTATTGACCAGCGAGGACTGGATCTTTTCGATCATGAGGGTATCGTTGTTCTGCAGGAGGCGGGTCTGCGGGCCCATCTGGATGGAGACCATCCTCGTGAGCTCCAGATCGTGGATCTTCTTTTCGAAGCGGGTGCAGAGGTTCGCGAAATCGTTGTACGCCTGCGCGTCCTCGGCAAGGCCGGTCTCGTTCGCCTTTGCGCGGAGCTCCTCCAGCTCGCCCGCGCGCACCTCTTCGAGGCGCTTCTTGCCGGCGAGGATGTACATCGTCAGCTCCTTATAATACTTGAGGTTGAGATCGTACATCTGATCGAACATCGCAACGTCCTTGAGGAGCGTGATCTGATGGTTCTCGAGATCCTGGGAGATCCTCTCCACGTTGGCCTCGACTTTGGAGTACTGCGCCTTCATGGATTCGAGCTTGTTGGAGCTCTTCTTGAACAGGGCGGCAAGGCCCTTCTTCTCCTCTCCTCCGAAGCCCTTGAGCTCGGTCACGAGCTTGCTCAGGTCCTCGCCGATCTCGCCAAGATCCTTGTTGCGGACGCTGGAAAGAGCGTTCTCGGAGAAGCTTGCGACGTTCTTCTGTGCGGCTGCGCCGTACTGAAGTATCATGTTCGTGTCGCGGACGTCGATCTTCTTTGCGAAGTCCTCGACCACCTTGCGCTCCTCCTCCGTGAGGAGCTTCTCATCCATTTCCACTGCCGCGATGGCGGTACCCTTCTCCTCGGGCATATCGGGCACTTCGGGAGTGAGGGTGAGTGTCGGGATGTCGATGGTGGGAGCGGTGGGCTCCAGCGTCAGTTCGGGGATCTTGTTCTCAGTCATTTTGATCTTCCTTTCTCTGTGATGGATTGTTGATATTTATGCGCGGCCGCTCAGTCCTTGAAATCGAACCGGGCGTATTCGCGTTCCTTCTGCTCTGCGCGGACCTTCTGGATGGGGTCGTCCGTGAGCCCCTCGCGCGCCATCATGTTCTCGAGCACGGTGATATCGGTGGAGATATCCATCGCCTGATCGCCGAAGAGGCTGTCGAACTGCTTTTCGAAGGCGACTACGATCTTATCCATAATACCTGCGACGCCTTCCTTCGTGGAGCTGATGTTGACGCCCTCCACGCCCTGCGCATCCATGCGGTCGTAGGCGTTGAGGAGCTTGAGCGTCGTGGGCAGATAGTAGTTCATGAACTTGCGTATCTGCGGCAGCTTGGAAGGGTTCGCCTTTACATGATCGAATATCCTGGAGCTTACGTCCTCCAGCCTTTCGATATCGGCGCTTATCTTCTCATCGGAGATCGCGTCGTCCAGACGCTTCATCTCTGAGATCGCGAGCGCACCGTCCTTGAGCATCTTGTCGAGCGCCTCATTGCCGGTGGTCTCGGGCTCGGGTTCGGGCTCCGGCACCTCCTCCACCTTGTTTTTGAATATAAGGCGCGTTATGCCCCACACAGCTGCCGCAACCAGTATGGCCGTTATGAAGTGGGACACTCGGTACAGAGGGAACAGCAGTGCGTACAGAAGCCACGCCGCCCCCGCCGCATAGAGAGGTACAGTCGACTTGCGCACGATCTTTTTCATCTTGTTGCCTCCGATCACGGGCCTCCGCCCGATTTACACTTAATGCTTATATTATATCTCATTCGACATGGAAGTCAATAAGTACGGAGCCTTGTTAAATATTGCGGAGGTAAAAATATTGTAAAAACTACGTCAAGAAATACGCCCGCCGAAGGCAGGCGCACAGCTTTCATATTAAATCGCGGGCAGGCTTATCGGAAGCAGCTCTCCGTCACGAGGCGCAGTGCGATCTCGAGGCCCTTTTTGAGCGACGATATCTCCAGCCATTCCTCGCGCGTGTGCTCGCCTCCGCCCGTGAACAGGCCGAAAGTGACCGCGGGAACGCCCATGGAGAGCGGTATGTTCGCGTCGGTGGAGGCGCTGCGTATCGCGGGCTTTTCCCCGAGCACGGCCTCATATACGCCGGAGCACCTTTTAACGAGGTGTGAGAAGGCCTCCCTGTCGACGTCCCCTCCGCAGGGGCGCTCGCCGATGAGCTCAAAGGTGAAGCGCGCTTCGGGGCAGTCGGCCGAGCGTACGAGGCTCAAAAAGCTCTCGCGCATGGCGGAAAGCGCCTCGCGTGAGTCGGAGCGGTACTCGTAGAGGAGTGTCGCCTCCTGCGCGATGGTGTTTATCGACGTGCCGCCCTCGATAAGCCCGGCGTTGTAGGTCGTCCTCGATCCGGGGACATCCGGCACGCGCTGGCGGTAGAGCGCCGAGACGAGCTCCGCCATGCGGTGGATCGCGTTTGGCGAGCCGAAGTCGTTGAAGGAATGCCCGCCGCGGGTCTTTGACGTGACGCGCCACCTTTCGGAACCGACGGCTCCCGCGACTATCCCCTCCCCGAAATTGCAGTCGAAGGAGACGAGCTCCTTTATCCTCCCGCCGTGATCGCGCATCAGCTGCCTTATGCCCTTGAGGTTGCCGAGACCCTCCTCGCATGAATCGAACACGAACATCACGGGCCTCTTCGGCACAAGGCCGCGCTCCTTTATGTAGCTTATCACGGCGAGCATCGCAGTCAGGTTCGCGGTGTCGTCGCCTATTCCGGGGGCGTAAAGGAAGCCGCCCTCCTCCCTGACCGGAAGGGGCTCCGTATCGGGGAACACCACGTCCGTGTGCGCGGAAAACACGGTGACGCCGCCGTTTTCGGCATTGCCCATCTCGACGATGACGTTCTTCGCCTCGTCCGTATGAGCCTCGACCCCCATTGAGCCGAGATAATCCTTTATGAACGCGGCGCGCCTGTCCTCCATGCCGGAAGGAGCCGGTATCGCCGCGATCGTCTTCAAAAGCGAAACGTGTTCGCGAAATATGCCTTCGATCCAATCCTCGAACATAATTGCCTCCGTATGCGCAAAGCTTATGAGTAATGCTCCTCTTTCGCCATTATAACATTTTCCTTTCGGCGTTTACAATAAACCCGCGGACTTTCGGAAATATACTTTTTCGCTCTATTGACAAGCCCCCTTTGCGGTGCTAAAATACATGAGCGTTAAAGCGACTGGGTGTAGCGCAGTTTGGTAGCGTGCTTGAATGGGGTTCAAGAGGCCGGAAGTTCGAATCTTCTCACCCAGACCACAAAAAACGGGAGGACAATGTCCCCCCGTTTTTTTGTCGTCTGGATGAAGTTCCGGCCTCTTGAAGCCTAAGAGGGGTTGATTTGCGGTGGCGCAGTGCGCCATTTTGAACATCCGGTGGATGATTTGAAAGGCAATCAACGGGCGGCGGTCTGCGCGAAGCGGCAGCAGTCCGCCCCGAGGCCGGAAGTTCGCTGCGCGAAGCGCCTTAGCCGGATGTTCAAAAAGCAAATCAACGGGTGGCCTTGGGAGCGAAGCGAGCAGCCCACCCCGGGGTTGCGAACCGGTCGCGTGATCCGCGATTTCGAGCGTCCGGTGGACGGTCGAAAAGGTGAGCAACGGGTGGCCTTGGGAGCGAAGCGAGCAGCCCACCCCGGGCAGCGGAAGTTCGCTAACACATTCAACCCAATAGGAAGCATGACCCCCCATCACCCGCTCTGCGGGAGCTTCCCCACCAAGGGGAAGCCTTAATTGCAGTGCGCATTACAAATCAACGATTCAGTATTCACACTAAGATTTCGATCTTTCTCAAAGCATTATTACTCAACATTCGAATCACTTTACATTCTGCTTTTATTATTGTATAATTTTCCCGATCGATGCTATCAATCATTCAAGGAGGAAGCTATGAATTACAGAAGAATAGGCAAGCTATTTTTGGGCGCATCTGCTCTCGTATTAGCTGCGGTCTTTGCCGTGAAACTTTCTTCAGGAAGTAGTCCTATTACTTCCGGGTTGTGGCTTGGAGCAGCATTAATTCTTGGTATCCTTGCTCTTTCGCTTTCTCCAGATGATGAAAAGGCACGCAATTCCGCTGTTGGTTCCGGTATTGTTCTTGTGCTGTCACTAATGATCCTTTCTTTTTCAGCCGGTCGTGCATTACCTTCCTCTCCTCAGTCATACGATGCCGTCGCTCCTACTGAGGCGAATATCGAAGCTACAGAGTTTGTAATGCCAGAACCGACCGCCGTTCCTACTGAAACACCAGTTCCGACAGACACGCTAGTTCCCACTGATACACCTGAACCTACACCTACTCCAATCCCCACGCCTACACCAACTCCAACACCAACGCCTGCACCTGTTTGGTACTCTGCAGGAATGTATAAGGTCGGTCAAGACTTGTCAGCAGGCGAGTACTTCCTGAAAGCTACAGGATCATTCGCTGCATACTTTGCAATACATAAAGACAGTTCGGGAACTATTGATAGCATCATAGCGAACGGTAATATCGAAACTTTCTGCTATGTGACGTTAATAGACGGCGAGTATTTTGATGTAGAAAGGGGCATGTTTATTGAAATCGAATATGCACCTGAAAACATAATAGACGAAGAAGATTATGAAAGCGGCATCGCCGGAGAGGGAATGTATAAGATTGGTCGCGATCTGCCCGCAGGTGAATACAAGGTGGTTTGCAACAGCGGTTTTTCGGCATACGTCGAAGTCTCTAAAGACAGCAGACACCGCATGAGTTCAATCGTTTCTAATGACAACTTCACAAATACGAAGTATATAACGGTAAAAAAGGGTCAATACTTAACGATCAATCGAGGCTATATCGTATTGAAGTGATTAAACGCAACTACAAACGGATCTTTAGAACACAAGGCCGCAGGAGCAAGCTCCCGCGGCCTTTTCCGCTTCTCGGTTATTTGTTTTCCTCCTCACACCACCTGGAACAGATAGAACTTCAAATAATCCGTCTCCTTCACGGCGGGCAGTATCGGGTGGTCGGGCGCCTGCTGGCGGGCCTCGATCTGGCGGAGCGTCACGGAGGCGTCGCGCGCGGCCTCCTGCAGCATCTTGCGGAACATGTCGTCGTACATGAAGTGCGAGCAGGAGCAGGTCGCGAGATACCCTCCGCGCGGGAGCAGGCGCATCGCCTTCATGTTGATCTCCTTGTACCCGCGGTAGGCGTTCTTCGCGGTGGCGCTCGACTTCGTGAAGGCGGGCGGGTCGAGGATTATGAAATCGTAATCCTTTGACTTTTTTTCTATGAGTTCCGTCAGCAGATCGAATACGTCCGCTGTGATGAAGTCCATTTCGATCTCGTTCAGTTCCGCGTTTTCCTTTGCCTGCGCTATCGCGGAAGCGGAGATATCCACGGCGGTTACCTTCTCCGCCCCTCCCCTTGCCGCGTTAAGAGCGAACGCGCCGGTGTGCGTGAAGCAGTCGAGCACGCGGCGGTCTCCGGCTAAGCGGCGAACGGCAAGGCGGTTATACTTCTGGTCGAGGAAGAAGCCCGTCTTCTGGCCGTTTACGTAATCGACGTCGTACAGTATGCTGTTTTCGTTGATCTCCTCATGGCCGTCCAGATCGGTACGAAGGCCCTCGTATTCGAAATAGCCCTTGTACTCCTCCATCCCCTCGAGCGCGCGTATAGCGACGTCGTTGCGCTCATATACGGCCTCTATGTCTTGCCCGAGCTCGCGCAGGTAATCGACGAGCGCGGGGATGATGATATGCTTCCTTTGATCGGTGCCGAGGCAGAGCGACTGCGTGACCAATACGCGCTCGAACCTGTCCGCGGTGAGGCCGGGGAGCCTGTCCGCCTCGCCGAATATGAGACGGCAGTTCAAGAAGTCCCTTCCCATCACATGGAGGCGGTAATCGACGGCGTAGCGCACCTGACGGCGGTAGAAGGCCTCGTCAAAGCGGTCGTTGGCGTTGTTCGAAATGATGCGGACGCGGATCTTGGAATGGTCGTTGACGTAGCCGGAGCCGAGATAATTGCCCTTTTCGCCCCGCACGTCGACGATATCGCCGTTATCGTATCCGCCTTCGGCCTTCGTGACCTCCTCCCCGTAGACCCAGGGGTGGCCGTACTTTATGCTCGCTTCCGCCTTTTTCGTTACGGTGAATACCGGATAGTCCCTTTCCATACTGCTCTTCCTTCGGTTTTTTTATTTGATTGTAGCATACCGCGTGCCGAATATCAACCGCGGCGGAGGCTTCCCCCGATAATGAAAAACGCCCGCAGCGCTTTATCCGCGGGCGATTTTCGTTTGTCGTGATCACTTCATCATGCTGTTGCTGCCGGAGTTCATGTTCTGCTCGGCATAGGCGATCATGCGCTTTACCATCTCGCCGCCGATGGAGCCGGCCTCACGGGAGGTGATGTCGCCGTTGTAGCCCTGCTTCAGGTTGACGTTCATGGAGGAAGCTACCTCGTTCTTGAACTGCTGAAGACGGCTCTTGTTCTCACGG
>JAFZYC010000095.1 GCA_017616435.1 Clostridia bacterium | reverse complement strand
TGAAAAGGCAGACGACGGGCGGCCTTGAGAGCGAAGCGAACAGCCCGCCCCGGAAGAGGCGGCGTCAGCAGCCCGGTGATCAGCAGGTCAAGACTCAGACCCGATTCGACGCTCGTTCCCCGGACAAGGCACAGGTTCCACCTGTGCCTTTTTTTTGCGTGGTGGTGGAGCATAGGGATTCGAACGGGTCGGCTGCCGGTTGCGAAGCTATTTCAAACATCCGGCGGATGTTTGAAAAGGCAGACGACGGGCGGCCTTGAGAGCGAAGCGAACAGCCCGCCCCGGAAAAGGCGGCGTCAGCAGCCCGGTGATCAGCAGGTCAAGGCTCAGCCCCGATTCGACGCTCGTTCAGCCATTATAGTTCCGCCGCCTCATTTCCGAAGCGGCGTTCTTCTTATCGGCCGAGTTGAAAAGCGTCATCCGATATGTTAAACTTATCCCGATAATGCGCTATTCGGGAGGTCATCATGCGGCTGGACGGCTTTGGATTGCTTGTTGAAGACATGACGAAAATGATCCGGTTTTACAGGGACGTGCTCGGCTTCGAGATCAGGGAAGCCGAGGATACGTCGAACGTTTATCTCGTTAAAGACGGCACCTTGTTTCTTTTATACGGAAGAAACGACTTTGAAAAAATGACCGGCCGCAGATACGACTACGTCAAGGGCCTGAACGGGCACTTTGAGGTCGCTCTTTACGTCGATACATTCGACGAGGTCGACGCCGCGTTCAGAAAAGCGGTGGAAAACGGAGCCGTGCCTGTTTTGGAGCCGGAGCTCGAGCCATGGGGTCAGAGGACCTGCTATATCGCCGACCCCGAGGGGAACCTTATCGAGATAGGTTCGTGGAACAGACCCTATGGGGAAAAGGATCGATAGCTTGCCGTATGTCCCAGCCGCCTGCGCGGCTCTTTTTCTTTTCCGCGCGCTTCAGTACAGATCCACAAGCACCACATTCACGGCGCTGCCTTCGCTCACGAGGGCATAGACGTTGCCATCGTCGCCGAAAGTGAAGCAGAGCACGTTCTCATCGGTGATATCGGCGGATTCGAGAATGAGCTCGCCTGCCTTCGAGTAGATCAGTACTTTCCTTACCGTATTGCCTTGCTCGTCCGTTTCATAGGCCTCTACGACGGGCTGTATCGGCGCGGTAAGATAACCGAGCAACCGTTTGAAGCTCCGATCACCGATCCTGAACTCCCACATGTGATGGGCATCCAAGTCTTCAAAGGCGAACCATGGCGTATTATAATCATCGTCACCGTCGTGCACGGGCCGGTTATAGCTTGCACTGACGCCGCGATCCCTCGTCTTTTCGATAGTCGCATTGTCCAGATCGACAACGTATGCGGACATGACCTGCACGTTCTCCCTGACGGTCAGGCAAAGCCTTCCGTCCGTCTCGCTGATAAAAACTATCGAGGCGGCAAACCCTTCCTCTTCGTACCAGGGGCCATCGTCCAGTTCGTATTCGCGCTGCCTTGTTTTGGGCAGGGTTACCGCCGCCATGAGCTCGCCCGTTTCTTTTTCGAAAGCGTACAGCTTTCCCGCAGCGATGACGTATATCCTTTCGGCGCCTATGAAGAGATGTGTCGCGCCGGTAAGATCGAGTTCCGGTCCGCCCGAGACGACGGTCCGCTGCGCCGTGCCGCCCATACCGCAGAACGCTACGCCGTTCATGGCGGAGTTCGAGAAGTAGATCCCGCCGTCGGCCACGGCAAACGTCTGCGGGCCGTATTCGCCGTCCGCGGGCAGCGAGGCGACCTCAATTCCGAGAACGCTCCTCTGCTCCATGAGCCGATCGACGTAACGCCTTCTCAAATTGGGCTTGGTAATGTAAACGCCTTCCTCCTCACAGAGCATCAGATACATCTCTCCCTCGGGCGAAACGAATACGCTTTCTTCCGGATAATACTTGGCGTTTTCCGTATCGTAATAGGAGCAGCCGATCACGCGCCCATAGCTGTCAAAAATCGCGAAGGAAAACACGTCGAGCAGATTCTCGGACTTGAAGCCTTCCCCCTCCTCCGCGCTTCCGAAAAAACCGAGGACCTTCACATATACCCTGTTTTCATCATACCAGCGTACCCCTGGTAAAGTATTCACGCCGGTATCGACATTCACCGTATGTCCGAAGAAAGTCCACGTCGTTTTGGGATAAATGATGGGATCGACTTCAAAATCGCATTCCTCCGTCCACTCGCCGTCCGCGTAAACGAACAATCTGAGCTCGTCGTTGAGGAACGCTAGCTTGCCGTCCCTTTCGAACAGCGCGTGAATGAATAGGATATCCTCGATATCGTGCCCCAGATCGGGCACCGGGATACTCTCAAGCTGCCTGCCGGACATATCGAACGCGAATATCCGCTTGGACTCATATTCTGAACCGCTGAAATACATTGTATCGCCTATAACGGTGAAGGTCTCGAGGTCGTAATAGCTGAGGCCGTCGACGAGGATATAGCTCGTTTCCCCGTTATCGTAAACGATCACGCGCTTATTCACCGAATCGAGGACGAATATCCTTCCATCCGAGACGCAGAAGCTGTTCGGGCCTCCGTCAAAGGGATCCGAAAGCTCGTCCCCCTGCTTGAAGCCGACGCATTCCTCGCCGTCTCCGAACGGGGCGAAGAACAGCACCTCCGCATCCCTTATGCAGTCGCCGTAATCGGCGGGATCCTCGGGAAGCGGCGCCTCCGTTGGTAATGGCGCGGGCTCCGGCGTGGGCTCTGTCGTGGGCTCCGGCGCCTGTGTTGGCTGCTCGGTCGGCTTTTCCGAAACGGCGGCTTGCGGCTGCTCGGTATGACCGGCCTCAGCTGTATGTTCCCCGCGGCACGCGGCGAAGGAGGATATGAATATAAGTACGATAATAAAAGAAATAACGCGTTTCATAACTGCCTCCAGCTCATCTTTTTGAATACCGATAACCGGCTTTCACTTATATAACGCGCGTGCAACGGAAAAGGTTCCCGCTTATTATGATATATTATTTCTTGGTCGTTGTCAACGCGGCGGATCCGGAAGAGCGGGCCCGGGAACCGAGTTGAAAAGCGTCCTCCGATATGTTAAACTTATCCCGATAAAACGCTATTCGGGAGGAGCCTTAACATGAAGCTTTCGATCATATTTGAAGAGAGACCCTCGCGCTGGGGGTTCAGGGGCGATCCGTATTTCTGGGGCCACCTTCAGGACCTCGCGGAGAGCAAGGATCTTATTTCTCCCGACGAGCTGGAGGAGTGGATAAAGGCGGAATACCTTGCGGTTTCGGGCAAGCCCCTGACGGACAAATATGGCGATTATGCAATTGTGGAGCAGTTCGCCCACGGCGGGATGAGCTCCGGCGGAATCGATAATCTGTGGTGGATCGAAGAGGGCATACCGCTTTTGAAGAGCAGGCTGGCAGAGCTGACAAAGCCGGTCTGACGCGGCGCCGGCGCTTTGGGGGCAAGACTGAACTGCGGCAGAATAACGGGGTGTTGATATGAAAAGGACGATGACGAATCGGGATATGCTCCGGATCGCTATGGATCAATCTGCGGAGGATATCGGATGCAATGCGGAGGATTTTCTCTCTGACCGCAGTATTGTCGTGCCTTTCAGGCTCGGATCGAACGCGAAGAAGTATTACCGTCTCCCCATCGGGTGCGATCTCGTCTCTTACGGCAATAATGTCGTGGCGGCTTGTACGGACGAGTATTTCGATATCGTGAGATCGTATGTGAACAGATTCGATTTCTATCACTGTTTTGAGACGCCCAATATGCGCTGGCTGAATCAGCGTCTGGAGCCTTTAGGGCAAACGGTCTGCTTTATGGCGGAGTATTTCCTTCCCGATGCGGACAGGCTGACTGCGCTGCCATGTCCTTATGAAACGCGGCTTCTGGAAAAAACCGATCTTGAAGAGCTGTATTTGCCGGAGTGGTCGAACGCGCTTTGCAGCGACAGAAAGCATCTGGACATGTTTGGCGTCGGAGCGTATGACGGCGGGAAGCTTGTGGGACTGTCGGGGTGCTCGGCCGACGCCGACGAGATGTGGCAGATAGGAGTGGACGTTTTGCCGGAGTATCGTAAAAACGGGATCGCGGCGGCTGTCACTTCGCGTCTGGCGGCGGAGATCATTGACCGCGGCAAGGTCCCTTTCTATTGCTCTGCATGGTCGAATATCCGATCCGTCAGAAATGCCATAAGGAGCGGATTCTTTCCCGCATGGGTGGAAATGACGGTAAAGCCTATCTCCAAGGCGGACGATATGAACGGGGAGCACAGATAACCATGAGGGCCTTATATGGATAACGTTATCGACAAAAACAGACGGTTTTACGACAGCTTCGTTGCCGGAATGATACATGAAAAGTTCCCCGAATATGAGGACCGCATCGCGGCAGGCATCGCGGGCGAGGGCTCGGACTGCTTCGGGTATGACGACGAGATCTCCCGCGATCACGACTTCGGCACGGGCGTGTGCCTGTGGCTCACCGACGAGGACATGGCGCGATTCGGCGGCCGGCTTTCAGCCGCCTATAACGAGCTCGTCGACAGCGCGGAGAGGGCGTTTTTCACCGAGCGGCTTCGCGAGCGGCGGGGCGTCATGACCGTCAACAGCTTCTACTCCAACATACTGAATATCGATATCGACGCCGAAAAGCCGATCCTTTCCGAGGAGCAGTGGTACAGGCTCGATCATTCGTGCCTCAAGACCGCGACGAACGGGGAGGTCTTCCGCGACGATCCGGGCGTTTTCTCCGCCTTCCGCGAGTATCTTCAGGGCTATTATCCCGACCGCGTCTGGCGGGCGCGGATCGCTGAGCAGCTGCACGAATACTCCTCCGCTTTCCAGGTGAACTACGCCCGCTGCATGACGAGGGGCGATACCGTGGCCGCGGAGCTTTGCAGGGCGAGGGGGATCGCCTCCGCGATGGAGCTCTTCTTCCTCATGAAAAGGGAGTATCCTCCCTACTACAAATGGACCTTCCGCGCTCTCACGGCGCTGGACACGGAAGGGGCTTTCACGGCAAAGATCCGCGAGCTTTCGGAGGAGCGCATTAGGACGGAAGCATGGGAGGGTACGCGCTTCCACCCGAACAGGCAGAACTATAAGGACAGGATCGTTTCACTTTCGGAGGAGATCGCCTCGGAACTCGAAAGCATGCTCGCAGGATGCGGGCTTATAAAGGTGCGCGGAAGATACCTCGAGGCGCACGTGCAGACGGTGATGAAGGGGCATACTCGGATCTGACAGGCAGGATCATGCCGAGCCGCAGCGCGGCTCTTTTTCTTTTCTCGAGTGTGAAAAACAACCTCCCGCACTCCGCCTTCGAGATTGAAAAATCGCCGCGAATGTGGTAAAATCATAATGATAAAACCGGTATTCGGAGGATACCTATGGACAAAGAAAAAGCAAAAATGAAGCACGCGGTGATCGCTTCGCCGAAAGATGAGAACGTTTCGGGCAGACGCGCCGAAGCCGAAACTTCGGACGGGCGCACGGTATGCCTTTATGAAAAGGAATACTCGCAGGAGGAGCTTGAAGCATTCCGCGCCGAGGCTTCGAAGTGGATAGTCCGCCTAAGCGGGAGCCATAATTTCCTTGCCGATTCCGACAGCGGCGAGGACGCGACCGGGTATTACCGCGCGTTCTTCGATCCGGATCCCGAAAGGGCAGTTTTCGAAAACGGAAAACCCGTCGGGTTCTATCTCTGCACCGACGGCTTTCGCTATTCCGGAAACGGCAGAGCGAGCTTTGATATAACGCATTGGGGCTTCCCCGGATCGAGCCTCTTCGGCTTTACTCCCTGGGGAGCGAAGACACATCTGTTCATTTTCTCGGAGCCCGCGTCGCACGAGTGGGATGATTGGAGCCTTCTTGAAAAGGATCCCGAGGCCGATTACAGCTCGTATCTGGATTTTTAGTAAGCCTTGTTCGAAGAAACCTCAAATCGTTTTTGGGATCGTATTGATCGGAGGAAGAAAATGGAAAAGCGCGATAACGACATGACAGCCCTTGCCGCAAGCAGGGAGAAGACGATAGTCAAAACGAGCGTGATCGGAATACTGACGAACCTGCTGCTCGTCGGGTTCAAGGCGTTCGTGGGATTCGTTTCGAATTCGATCGCCGTGATCCTCGACGCGGTCAACAATCTTTCGGACGCGCTGTCATCGGTGGTGACGATAATCGGCGCGAAGCTCGGCGCAAAGCAGCCGGATAGAAAGCACCCCCTCGGCTACGGCAGGATCGAATACTTAAGCTCCATGATCGTCGCCGCGCTGGTGCTTTACGCGGGCATCACCTCGCTCGTGGAATCCATTAAGAAGATCATCCACCCGGAGGCGGCCGATTACAGCACGGTCTCGCTCATCATAATCTCCGTGGCGATAATCGTGAAGCTCGTGCTCGGCCTGTACGTTAAAAAGCAGGGCAAAAAGGTCAATTCCGGCGCGCTCACGGCCTCCGGCTCGGACGCGCTCTTCGACGCGATACTCTCCGCCTCGGTGCTGGCCTCCGCGATAGTGTTCCTCGTCTGGGGCGTCTCGCTCGAGGCGTATGTCGGCGTCGTCATCGCGATATTCATTATCAAGGCCGGCATTGAGATGATGATCGAGACGCTGAACGACATTATCGGCAAGCGCGAGGACGCCGAGACGGTGCGCGAGCTCAAGGAGCTGATCTGCCAAGAGGAGGACGTGCTCGGGGCGTATGACGTAACGATATTCAACTACGGACCTGACAAGAACTACGGCTCGGTGCATATCGAGCTGCCCGATCACATGAGCGTGGACGAGGTTGACAGGATCACGCGCAGGATACAGACCGACGTTTACCGCAGGACGGGCGTCATACTTACCGGCATAGGCGTGTATTCGCACAACACCTCCGACGACGAAGCCGCCAAAATGCGAAACGAGATACAGAATGCGGTCATGTCCCACGACTGGGCGCTGCAGATGCACGGCTTCTACGCCGATACCGAAAAGAAAACCGTCCGTTTCGACGTGGTCGTGAGCTTTGACGTCGACCGCAGGGAAGCGCTCGAGACCCTGTATCGCGAGATAGGCGCGATGTACCCCTGCTATGAGCTGCTGATAGTGCCCGATACGGACGTTTCGGATTGATGCGCGGGATGAAAGCATTGAAGCTGCGGAACATGCATAAAAAAGCGGATCTGAAAAACTGTTTTCGCACGGTAACGGAGGAAAAAACCATGATGGAGCATCGGATAACCCATAAGGCGCAGTTCACCCTTGTCGGAGTGAAACGGCGTTTCGATCCCGATACGAGCTATCGGGAGATCCCGAAGTTCTGGGATGAGCTGATGGAAAAGGGCGAGGAGCGCCCCATTAAGGGCACGTTCGGCGTCTGTATCGATACAGAGGGAAAGGAGTTCGATTACTGGATCGCGGACCTGTATTTCCCCTGGGAGGAGATCCCGGAGGGCTGCGAAACAATCGTGATGCCCGAAGGCCTCTGGGCGGAGTTCCCCTGCACGCTTGAAACGCTGCAGGACACCAACACGAGGATCTGGTCCGATTGGCTGCCCGCTCTTCACGGGTATTCCCTTGCGGGCGGATATGACGTTGAAGCGTATCTCCCGCCGGAGGAGGGCTCCGATGAGATGACGATATCGATATGGGTACCGCTCAAAAAGGACCCTGCCGCGGGTGAAGAAGTATGAAGATCCGGCCGCTTTCCCCCGCCGCCCCTGACGAGGTTTCGTTCAGGCAGGCCGAAGCGTCCGACGAGGGCCGGATACGCGAGCTTTTTATCGAGATGCTGTGTTCTATAAACGGCACCCCCGACGAAAAGGGATATGACGAAGGCTACCTCGATAAGTTCTTCGCGGGGCGGGAGGACCGCATATTCGTCGCGGAGCGCGGGAGCGAGGTCATAGCCTATCTTTCCGTCGAGGTGTACAGGGACGGCGGTTATATCTATCTTGACGATCTTTCCGTTACGGAGAGCTGCCGCAGCCGCGGGATAGGCACGGCGCTGATAAATATCGCCGAGGTCTACGCCAAAGAGATCGGTATCCCCGCGATAGTATTTCACGTCAACAGATCGAACGCGCGGGCGCACAGCCTTTACCTGAGGCTCGGCTACTCGGACAACGAGGATCAGGGCTCGCGCATGCGCATGGCAAAGGACATCGGGACGTCAAACCACGGAGGCGGCAATGCAGTTTAAGGAAGGCATGGGCTGGAAGGCCTGTTATGACGAGAAAACGGGGCGTTACACAGCCGAGAGGGGCGGCAGCGGGAGCTATCATCTGTATGAGCTCACCGAGGAGCAGTTCGGCCTTCTGGAGGACGGCCTGAGCGAGCACGACGTCATCGACGTCATAAGCGAGGGGCGGCATCTCTATATGGACGTGAACGACCGCTGCGGCCCGCCCTATACCGTTGTCTTCGACGACGATTACGCGGAGCTTTGCCCGTGGGCGCATATCGTTTCGAGCGGGAGGGTCTGGCCCAAGGCGCTGACCGACGCGGCGGTGGATCTCTTCGCCTCCGAAAAACCCAACCGCGAATACCGGAAAAAGAAGAAGCTGAAAGCCATCCGCGAAACGACGCTTCGGTTCTATTCCCGCTTCGTGTGCACGGATATCTCTGCGCTCGAAAGCGGAGTGCACTTCGTCTGCTCCCCCGAAAGGGACGAGGAGGTAAAGGGCTTCGGGTTAAGGTACGGCGCCTATATCCTCGTGCGGGACGGGCTTTGCGTCGCCGCGTATTCGCCGAGGCACGAAGCGTTCTTCGAAGGCCTTAAGGGGCTGAGCGCGGAGGAGCTGATCGAGGCGGTCAAAAAGGAGCATCGGCTCAGAGCGCTCAGGCTCTTCATATTCGCCGGGGAAAAGGTCACGGATCACGGCGGGGCGAGGCTGCTCACGCCGGATGATTATCCCATTTACAAGGAGTTCTTCCGCGCGACGAATCCCGATTCCGACCCCGAGGGCTGGCTCCGCGAATACTTCACCGAAAAGGCCGAAAAGGGGCTTTTCGCGGGCTGCTTTGCGGACGGGATACTTGTCTCCGTCTGCGACGCGCCGGACGTGCCCTATATGGAGGGCGAGATCCAGCATACGGGCATAATGACGCGAAAGGAGCATCGCGGCAAGGGTTACGGCAAGGCCGCGGCCGCGCTCTCGACGCACTGTCTTATCGGGAACGGCATCTGCCCTCAGTGGGAATGCGAGGCGGAAAACGCCGCCTCCGCCGCTCTCGCAAAGTCGATAGGCTATGAGGAATACGCCATGGCGTACATACTCGAGGAACCGCTCGATTAAGGAGATCAAAATGCAGTGGACTATGTTGATCGCCCCCGCGGTGGGCGGCGCGATCGGGTATCTGACGAATTACATCGCGATAAAGATGCTGTTCCATCCGCATAAGGCCCTATACATCGGCAAGCGGCAGGTGCCGCTCACGCCGGGCCTTATTCCGAAGGAGCAGAGCAATATCGCGCGGTCGATAGGCGAGGTAATAAGCCGCGAGCTGTTGGACGAGGCTACTTTAAAAGAGGTGCTGACCTCCGAGGAGACCGCCCAAAAGGTGAGGAACGCCCTTTTGAACCTCGTTGAGGAGAACAGGGAAAACGATTCCTCCTTAAAGGAGCTGCTCTGTTCCGCCGTTACGGAGGAGACCGCCGAGCGCTCCGTCGCCGACGCGCGCGAAAAGCTTTCGGCCGTTATCAGCGGCCGTCTCTGCGCCATCGATTTCGGAGAGGCGATATCGAACGGAGTGAAGAAGCGGGTCGTTTCCGAGGGGAAGAACACGCGCTTCCGCATTGGCGTTATAGATACCTTCTACGGCAGCATCGGCGGCATGGTGAACAAGACCGTAGCCAAGTACGCCGGGCCGATAGTGGACGAGCTGGTGACCGGGGAATCCGACAAGCTGCTCGATCTGCGCGTGAGCTCGCTGATAGAAAAATACGACGAGAAGATCCCCGGCTGGATCGACAAGGCGGTCGGGCTCTACATTTCCGCGGTCGAGAGCAATACCGGCCGCATACTTGAAGGCGTCAACATACAGAAGATAGTCGAGGACAAGATCAACTCGCTCGAGGTTAGGGAGCTTGAAAAGCTTATCATGGGGCTCGCGAAAAAGGAGCTGAACGCGATAGTGTATCTGGGCGCGCTGCTCGGCTTCATAATGGGATGGATCACGCCGCTGCTCGGCGCGTGAGCGGTTCCCGGATAAAGGCAAAAAAACAGCACCGTAAGGTGCTGTTTTATGCTGTTTTTTCATTCAGCTGACGCCCGTGAGCGCAGTGCCGTTCACATAGAGCGTGCAGCCGTTCGAGATGACTCTCGAAGCATCGCCCGAAAACCAGCTGATGTATGTATCGCCGGTGAGCGTCCAGGTCGAGCTCGAATCGATGGTGACGGAGACGTTCCCGACCTCGGTCGATACGACGGCGCCCTTGGCGTTCGTGATATTCCCGTCGATCGTGCCCGTGAACGAGGAGCCGTTCGTGAGGGAGAGCGTGAGGGTCGAGTTGCTTCCGACGAGTATCCTTCCTTCGAGCGTCTGGTTCGCGGCGTTCAGCGTCGCGATATTGGACGCGCCGCTCCAGCCGTCGTCGCAGACGGAGAGGAGCACGCCTTCCGCGTCCTCATTGACGATATTCACGTTATCGAGGGTGATGACGGTCGTGGTGTTCGTCACGTGGAACACGTGGCCGCTCCTGCTTGTAAGGCTGCCGCCCGTCATCGTGAAGGCGGATGTGCCGCTGTCCGCGTCGCCCGACATGGACTGATAGATCATTATCGTATCGAGAAACGACGCGAAGCTGTTCATGCGCGTGTTGTTCGCTGTGAGATCGCAGTCGATGAGCGTTACGGAGTTCTTGCCCTCTATGCATACGCCCTCTGAAAGGTTGGAGACGAGCTCAGCTCCCTTTACCGTGATCTGCGCGGTGGAGTAGACCGCGGGAGAGCCGAGACCGTTCGAGGTGAACGTGCCGCCCTCGACATACACCGTTCCGCCGCCGCGGTCGGTGCGGATAGGCGCGGAGGACTGCCCGCTCGTTGTGACGGTGAGATCGTACGCCTTCATAATGCCGCCGCCCGTGGTCATTATGCCGCCCGAGCCTGCGCCGGTCGTGGTGATCGTGACGTCCCTTACCGTGACCGCGGTGCCGTCGCCCGCGGCGCCGTTCATGCCGCCGTTGCCGCCGTAGCAGAATATGCCGTTCGCGCCGAAAGCGTCCGACTCGATCGTGCCGCCTGTTATGGTCGTTTCAGAGCCGCCCATCACGAGCACCGCGGCGTTCAGGCCGTAGAAATTGCAGCTGTCTCCGCCGTCGGAATCGCCGGATTTGGTCACGGTGATATCCCGGAGAGTTACCGCGTCCGCGGTGTTTACGATGAGCGCGCTCTCGTCGGCAGCCGCGGAAGAACAGGTCTCGCCGCTCCTCGAATCGGCAGAGGTGATCTCGACC
>JAFZYC010000094.1 GCA_017616435.1 Clostridia bacterium | reverse complement strand
GACCCGTTAGCTCAGTCGGTAGAGCACTTGACTTTTAATCAAGGTGTCCGGGGTTCGAATCCCCGACGGGTCACCATGTTTCTTCGTGCGGGCGTGGCGGAATTGGCAGACGCGTTGGATTTAGGTTCCAATACCTCAGGGTGTGTGAGTTCGAGTCTCTTCGCCCGCACCACATCGAAATAAAAATCTGCGATTTTTATTTCTAAATGGCTTTTTCTTTGCAGAAGAACGGTCTGCAATTTTCCACAGCTAGGCTTTGGAAAACCGAAAAAGCCACGCCGGAAGTTTCCCTTTGCCGCAAGACGGCGGCAATTTTCCTTCGGAAAACCGAAAAACTCTTGGATCGTGTCCGCAGAAGAACGGTCTGCAATTTTCCAAAGCTAGGCTTTGGAAAACCGAAAAAGCCACATCGGCAGTTTTCCTTTGCCGCAAGACGGCGGCAATTTTCCTTCGGAAAACCGAAAAACTCTTTGGCGGAACACAATTGAATATGCGGGTATAGTGTAATGGTAACACATTAGCCTTCCAAGCTGAGATAGAGGGTTCGAGTCCCTTTACCCGCTCCAACGAAACAGAGAACAGCGGTGCTGTTCTCTGTTTTGTTCGTGTGAGAAAGTACGATGAACCCCTACTTTGGCGTAGCCAAAGTATTTGCGTTCCGCCACGCAAGCCGGAGTGCAGCATAGCAACTCGGAACGCGGGGTTCAGAGTCCCTTTACCCGCTCCATAGCGAGTATTGACAACGGATTTTACGTCAATACTCGCTTTTCTTTTGCCTAAAAATACCTCTCTTGCCTATTCTTTTGCGGCGTGTGCGCTGTATTCGACGGCAACGCCCTGTCTTGTGTCCTGCTTTATACTATTCGATCAAAAAAGGCTGCAGTTTATTCATCTGAAATATTATAGAAAACAGTTGCCGGCAAGCCCGAAAAAGCGGCTTCCGGGGCTTGACAAAAAAGTCTACCCAGGGTAGAATATATATACTACACTATGTACAAATCACGGAGGTACATCATGAAAGAGATCAGCATTGGAGAACTCGAAGCAAGGTTCGCGGACATCATCTGGGAGAACGAGCCCATCCGTTCGGGCGAGCTCTCGAAGCGCGCGGAAGAGGCCCTGAACTGGAAGAAGACCACGTCGTTCACGGTATTGAGAAGGCTCTGCGACAAGGGCATATTCAGGAACGACAGCGGCATCGTGACCTCGCGCATGTCGAAGGACGAGTTCAAGGCGCTGCGCACCGAGCAGTTCATCGACGGCACGTTCGAGGGCTCTCTGCCGGCGTTCCTTGCGGCGTTCACATCAAGGAAATCGCTCTCCCGCGAGGAGGTCGAGGAGCTTCGCCGCATGGTAGAGGAACACAGCGAGGTATAAAAAATGTCGGCCGTATTCTTAAAGCTCGTATATATGAGCATAGGAGCGGGGTGGCTCGTACTTGCCGCCGTGCTTTTCCGCCTTGTTTTCAAAAAGGCGCCTAAGGCACTGCGCTGCATCGTGTGGGCGCTCGTTGCGGTACGGCTACTGCTTCCGTTCACGATAGAAAGCCCGTTTGGGCTCGTTCCCAGCGCGGAGAGCATTCCGGAGAGGGTGATCGCCTCCGCACGCGCGGATAACGCCCTGCCAAATGAGGCGGAGCCCGCGCGTTATGGGGAGGAGGGCGCTGTTCCCGAGTTTCCACCGGAGGAGCTGACGATCAGCGTTTCATACGCGGGACGCATATCCTCCCTAGCCGAGGAGCCCGCCGTCCCCGCAGTTCAGGAGGAGCCGGAGCCTCGGGAAAAGCCTGATGCGACGCTTCGGGCGCTTTCTGTCGTTTGGCTTGTCGGAGCCTCCGCGATGATGCTCTACACGCTCGTGAGCTATATAAGGCTCCGCCGCAGCATACGCGCTTCGGTCCCGGCAGGCGAGGGAGTTATCGCCTGCGACAGCGCGCCGACCCCGTTCATAATGGGCATATTCCGCCCTGTGATCGTGCTGCCCTCCTCCATTTCGCCGGAGGACGCCCGCTTTGCCACCGCGCACGAGAAGGCGCATCTTGAAAGGCGCGACCATCTTATAAAGCCGTTCGGCTTCGCGCTGCTTTCCGTTTACTGGTTCAACCCGCTCATGTGGCTCGCGTACATACTGCTCTGCCGCGATATAGAGCTCGCCTGCGACGAGCGCGTAATAAGGAAGGGCGGAGCCGGGATCAAGAAGGGCTATTCCGAGGCGCTCATTAACTGCAGCGTGATGCAGAGAAGGATCTCCGCCTGCCCGGTGGCGTTCGGAGAGGTCGGCCTCAAGGAGCGCGTAAAGTCCGTGCTCTCGTATAAGCGGTCCACCGCGGCCGTGATGCTTGCCGCGCTGCTGTGCTGCATGGCGATAGGCGTGTTCCTCATCCCCAACAGGAGCGCTGCCGCGGCCGAGCCCGCGGAGCAGGCCGATGAAGAAGAACCCCTGCCCGCCGCGGCGTTCATGGATTTCCCGGGCGGATACGACATGATCTATCTGCTGGGCGGCCTCGGCGAGGGCGAAGGCGCGGTAAGGCTGCTGCTCTCGTCCATTTCGGGCAGATACGCTTTCGAGGAGATAGTCGACGGCAATATCGTCGTAACGGACAGCGGCAGCTACGATTTCATCAATTACAATAAGCTGCGCTTCAAGCCTGACAGCGGAAGCAAACATTTCTTCCTACGCAGGTATGAGGACAGGCTGCTGCTCGACAGGGAGGGAAAATACAGCTTCTGCTCCTACGCGGATAAGCTCACGAGCGGCACATCAGCCGGCCACGTCTCGGTAGATCTTACGGCTTCGGACGTCAATTACACGATCGCGTTCCAGGGCATGCCGCATTTCAGGCTCCACAGGAGCACGCACTACGCGACCAAGTACTATTACTACAACGGCAGCTGCTATATCTGGTATCCGGAGACAGGCAGGCTGTATCTCTTCGGCGATCCGCAGACCGTCCTGCGCGAGGTCTTGAAGGAGCCTGAGTTCATGTACGATCCGGATCTGGGCGACAAGCTCGAACAGGCCGTGACGAAGCTCGGGATCAGCTCGGTAGGCTGCTGCATGAGCGTTGAGGACGGCAAAATAGAGGGCATTACTACGAGGAACCATTACGATCTCGACTCGATCGTCTTCGCGGCATACGCCGGACATCCGACGATAGCAATAAACGTCATGGGCCGCGTGGCGTACAACCCGGATTACACCGGCCATGAGGCGACGCAGCTCACCCCCGGAAGCAGATTCGCAAGGGGAGGCCCGAGCTACTGATGAAACGCGCCGGGGCGGCAGCCCGCCCCGGCGGCTGAGTATCACAACAGGAGGCACAGTATGAAAAAATACGTTTGCATGCTCGCGGCATGCCTTATGCTTCTTTCCCTTGCCGCCTGCAAGGGCGGGGATAAGCCCGCGCCGACGGAGGCGCCGGAAAGCACTGCTGCGACAGAGGCCACCGCCTCTCCGGAAGCGCATATACCCGATCACAGCTATAACAGGGATACGGATTTTAACAAGATGCTTGCGACGAACGGCAACGAGACCTCGCTGCTCGAGTCGGAGGACGTCTACTATTGGAAGCCCTGCATCGGCAATCTGATGTATGCCGAAAAGGACGGCTCCGATCACGGGCCCCTCTGCGGCAGGCCGGAATGCACTCATGAGGATTCGAGCTGTGACGCCTATGTTGCGGCATATCGGTACATGGCGCTGACCGGAGGCAAGCTTTACTATTTCAACGTAGATCTTTGGAAGCAGTATCCCGACGCGTGCGGCGTGATATGCCGCATGGATCTTGACGGCACGAATAAGGAGATAGTAAAGCCCGTTCCCAAGCCCGAGACGCTTTACGGCGACGGAGGCACTCCGCAGTACGTATGTTTCCACAGGGGTATCCTATATCTTTTCTATCATGCAAACTTTATAAGCGACGCCGAGCCCATGCAGCCTTTTATGGTGTATGCCTTTCCGCTCGATGGGGATGAGATAAAGCTCATCTACGATTCGGGCAAGGATTACCACGACGGTTCCATTTTCCCATCCGGCGAGTTCTGCTATATCCAGGATTACGTTTGGAACGAAGCCGGGGAATATAAGGATAAGATCTTAAGATGGAGCCCGATAACGGGAGAGACCGAGCTCCTCTATGAGGGCAGCGATTTTCAATGGATCGCAAGATACTGGGTCGATGATGAAGGCACGGTTTACACCAATGATATCTGGACGAGCGAGAACGGCGCGAAGAACGTTATGCGCCTTGATAACGGCGTTTGGGAAAAGGCATTCGATTTCGAGGATCCCGATATAAGCTACTCTATAAGGAACCTTTCGGACGGTATAGTGATCGCCCGGAACCATATCATTTACAGCGGTCCGCTGGATCCCGATATCGATATTTGGATCAAGCGCTACGACGGCTCGACCGTCTATAAGGGCAAGCTCCCGATGGGGTGGCTCGATGAGTTTACCGCGCAGGGTATGACGCTTGAGAACGCTTCCCTCGTCTGCGGCAATGAGAACGAGCTGTTCTGTGAGTTCGAACTGCGCAAAAGGAACAAGGACCGTGTAAACGAGCCGCAAAGCTTCGTGCTCATCAAGTATGAGCTTCATGACGGTGAGATCACTGAAATACCGCTTGGGGACGTTTACCACGAGATAAAACAGAACTGGTAACAGAAGCAGGAGGATACAAACATGAAAAAGCCGATCTGCGCGATTCTCGCATGCCTTATGCTTCTTTCCCTTGCCGCGTGCAAGGGAAAGGATCCGGCCGGTCCCGCGCCCACGGCGGCGCCGACCGAACAGGCTGCCTTGACAGCGGAGCCGGGCACAACGCTCTCCCCCGCGGATATACAGTACACGGGGGATCTTTCCTACGATCCGGAGACGGACTACGATCCCCGATTCGGCTCGTTCATGACCGTTGTGATCGACGAAGGGGACTATTTTTACTGGCACGAAAACGGATGCTATATCCGCTACTGCGATAAGGAGGGCGGCGACTGGGGCGTGCTTTGCGGCAAGCCGGAATGCGTGCACGATAACGGAAACAAGCACTGGCACAATAACGAATGCAACGGCTTTATGGGCGAGATCGGCGCGCTGGTTTGGAAGTATGAGGACAAGATCTATTACGTCAACGATTGGGAGGGTAGGCCCGGCGAAAGCCTCGGCGCGCTCTACCGCATGAACCTTGACGGCTCCGGGCATGAAAAGCTCGGCATGATGCCGGAGGTATGCGGCTCGTTCGACGAGGCCATGTGGCCGCAGTGCTTCTACTGCCACCGCGGTCTGCTCTACACAAGGACGCTGTATAACGACGTCGTTGCGGGCGAGCCCATACAGCGCACGGGCTATTACGCGATGAATATCGACGGCAGCGATCAGAAGATCATCTACGAATCTGCGGACAGCTTTTACGGCTTCATGACCTTTATGGGCGAATACTGCTACGTGCTCGATTATTCCGACCACGAGGTGGGCGAAGACGAGTACGAGATATGGATAAAGATGATGCGCTGGAGCCCCAACACGGGGAAGACGGAGCTCATATACGAGGGGGCCGATATGCAGCGACCCAACGAGGGCGAGCTGTTCATGCGGGATGGGGACGTCTACTGCCCTTCCCTGTTCGTGATGCACGAAGGCAAGCGCGCGGTGATGCGCTTCCATGAGGGCAAATGGGAGGAGCTTTTGAACTTCGACGATCCCGAAAAGCGCTGGACCGTTATCTGCGTTTCGGACGGCATCGCCATCGCGAGGAATTTCCTGGAGACCGACCCCGAAAGCGAGGGCTACGACCGCAAAGCGCGTGAAAGCGCGGATATCGATATTTGGATAAAGGATTTTGATGGAAACACGCTCTATAAGGGCAAGCTGCCCGTCGGATGGACAGAACTTGAGGAGGTGCCTTCCCCGATGAGGCTGCTGCGTTTCACCCCATTCGGCGACAGCAGCACGTTCTATATGCTCTTTACCGTGCACAGTAACGACACCGTTGACATGTGGGAGGTCGAACTTTTCGTAAGATACGATATTACGGAAAACGGGCTCGAGGAAACGGTCATAGGCGTTGCTGCCGGCGGCCCGATAAAGGATTGACCTTTGACCGAACATCTGCAACAGGAGGAGCGGTATGAAAAAATACGTTTGCATTATTCTCGCATGCCTTATGCTTCTTTCCCTTACGGCCTGCAAGGGCGGGGATAAGCCCGCGCCGACGGAGGCGCCGGCCGCAGCTACGCCCGCGCCCGGGGAGACCGAAAACCCCTACCCCACGCAGGATCCCGCGCGCGCCGGCTTCGATCCGGAGACGGATCATGACGACCGCAATATGGGATTCTTAGGCACGATAGCTGAGACAGAGGACGCATATTACATTATAACGACGAGCGGTTCCGGCTTTCTGTTATTCTATGATAAGGCGACCGGTGATAACGGCATACTCTGCCCGAAGCCGGAGTGCCTTCACGATCTTGCTCCGACCCGCGAGGAACTTGCAAAATGCAGCGGAGATATAGGTGATCCTTTTTGCTCGCTGACATATTATGAAGGCAGATTGTATTGGATCGCATACTATCTTCCCGAGAGGGATTTTTGCACTTTCAGCATGGCCTTGGACGGCTCCGACAGGCAGCTTGTCGGCGTTCTCGGCTTGGCGGACGGAAAGTATCAGCCGCAGCAGGTTTGGATCCACAGGGGATACTTTTACTTCTATTCCGAGGCGGATACGGTGATAGATGGTGCGCCATCAAAGCAGCTCGCGATCGTTCGCGAGCCGCTGGCGGGAGGAGAAAAGCAGGAGATCTACGTTAAAAAATCGTACATGGGCGGCGAGTGGGCGCTTCGCTTTATAGGCGACGATGTTTATATCCTTGCGGGCTACGACGACGCGGACGGTTCCGTTTTCGAGCACGGGGAGCCGCAGACTCCGGAGGATCTCTCCCTTTTGCAGGAGCATACCGTTATACTCCGCTGGAATCCCGGCATGAAGGAGCCGGAGGTGCTCCTCGACGAGGAAAGCCTGAACCAGCCCTCTCCGGATAATTTCCGTGTCGAACGCGACGGTACGGTATGGTTCGTTCGCCACCGTCCCGAGGATCCTTCGATCGATCCGTGGGATGAGGAGAAGGAGTATAAGGAAATAGACACACTGTGCCGCATGGATCCCGACGGGACCGTCACGGAGCTGTTTGACTCCGTCTTTGACGGCGACCTCTACAATATGCGAAACATATTCGACGGCGGCGTTATAATGCTGCGCGATCTTCGAACGAAACCCGGCTATACGGTAATGTGCATAGCCGATCTTGATGGTAACGTCGTTTATAAAGGCGATCTGCCCATGGCGTTTTTGAACAGGATCGCACCCGGTGCATCGGATTCGTCGCTGAAATACATTTTCCCCCAGATTTTTTTCTGCGAACGCGACTTCTTCATCGCCAGCTTCGATTTTTATTATCCCAATGATGAAACCCATCCGACAAGGCAGTATATCGTTAGGTATGATATCACGGCAGACGGGCTTACCGAGACCTTCCTCGCGGAGAGCAAGGTCGTGATCTATCATGAGTGAGGAGGCTTTAAAATGAAAAGGATAATATGCGTGTTCCTGTCCGCACTGCTGCTCCTTTCCCTTGCCGCCTGCAAGGGCGGGGATAAACCCGCGCCGACGGAGGCTCCGGCCGCAGCTACGCCCGCGCCCGGGGAGACCGAAAACCCCTACCCCACGCAGGATCCCGCGCGCGCCGGCTTCGATCCGGAGACGGATTACGACAACCGCTTTGCGGAGCTTATCATAGCTTCAATGGCCGAGACCGAGGACGCCTATTATCTGATGTCCTGGGGTACGCAGTTCCTTCACTATTACGATAAACACACGGGCGACAGCGGCGTGCTTTGCCCAAGGCCGGAGTGTATGCACGATGACGGGCCGACAAGAGCGGACCTTAACCAATGCACGGGCAAGATAGATTCCCCGCAAGCCTCGCTTTCCGTTTTCGGGGACAGGCTTTATTGGGTGGATAACAGTTATGAATACAGGGACTTCTGCGTTTTCAGCATGGCGCTCGACGGCTCGGATAAGAAGCTTGAAGCAAAGCTTGAAATATCCACCGAGGAGTATCAGCCGCAGAACTTCTGGATACACCGCGGGTACGTATATTTCTTCTCCGACACCCAAAAGGTCATAGACGGCTCGCCCACGAACCTTTGCGAGATAGTCCGCGAGTCGATAGAGACCTGCGAAAAGCAGGTGATATTCTCCCGGTACTCGTATATGACCGGCGAATGGACGCTCAGGTTCATAGGCGACGACGTATATATCCAGTGCGGGTTTGACGGAGCCGACGGGTCCATATTCGAACACGGCGAACCGCGGACGGTCGAGGATATGAAGGTGCTTGAGGAGAACACCGTTATACTCCGCTGGAACCCCTATATGACCGAGCCGGAGGTGCTCATAGAGGAGCCGAGCCTCAATCAGCCCGAATGCGATAACTTTTATGTCGAGACCGACGGAACGGTCTGGTTCGTGCGCCACCGTCCGGAGGATCCGGAGGTGAACTTCTGGGAAGAGGACTACCGCGAGATAGATTATCTCTGCCGCCGCGATCCCGATGGGACCGTCACGGAGGTATTCGATTCGGTTATCGACGGAGAGCTTTATTACATGCGGAACATATACGACGGCGGTATGATAATGAAACAGGATCTTCGCGCCAAGGAAGGGACTGCCGTTATGTGCATTACTGACCTTGAGGGCAATATCATATGGCAGGGCGATCTGCCCACCGCCTTTATCGAAAGGGTGCCCGCGGGCGCTTCGAAAAACTCCATGAAGCACTTATCGCCCAATATACTGCTCTGCGAGCGCAGCGGCTTTGTCGCGTGCTTCAACATCAGTTTCCCAAATGACGAGACGCACCCCTCAAGACAGTATTATGTGAGATACGATATCACGGAAGAAGGGCTCGTCGAGACATACCTCGCGGAGAGCAAGGTCGTGATCTATCATGAGTGAGTAAGGACTGTTTGTGAGAAAAAGGAAGGTTGGATCATGAAAAAAACCATTTGTGTATTTATTGCTTTGCTGCTGCTTCTTTCCCTTGCGGCCTGCACGGGAAAGGATAAGCCCGCGCCGACGGAGGCACCGGATGAAACTTCACAGCCGCAGGAGACTCAGGAAACGGCCCGCGTTCCCGATTTTTCCTACGATCCCGAAACCGATTTCGACAAGCGCTTTCTTATGAACGGCAATGTGAGTACTCTTCTGGAAACGGAGGACGTCTATTATTTCCTTCCCCACGGCGATCATTTCATGCACTGGTGCGAAAAGGACGGCTCGGACTGCGGCGTGCTCTGCGGCAAGCCCGACTGTGAGCATGACGGCGGCAACGGAGAGGAGACGAACGCAAACTGCAACGGCTATCTCGGCCCCTTCGTTACACAGTTCTCATGGATCGAGGACGGCAAGATCTACTATATCCTCAGCCAGATCCGGGGCAGATCGGAGGACTGCTGCCGTATTTACCGCATGAACCTTGACGGCACGGGGCACGAGTTCGTGCGGGGGATCCCGTGGCCCGAAACGTCCTATGGCGATCAAATGTCCCCTATGCGGTTTATCTGTCACCGCGGGATACTCTATTTCCTGATCTTCGGCGGGTATATCGACGGAGCCGAACCCATGCAGCCGCTTATGGCAGCTGCGCTGTCGCTGGACGGGGACGAGATCAAGATAATGTATGATTCCGGCCCGGTGATCGCTTTCTACGGCGAGATCTGCCCGGTCGGCGAATACTGCTATATCTTCGCGTACGGAGGATACGAAAGTACAAAGATCATGCGTTGGAGCTCGGTCACAGAGCAGACGGAGCTTTTGTATGAGGGCGATGAGCTCGGTATCATCGCAAAGTTCTGGGTGGATCAGACGGGGACCGTCTATGCCGCGAGCAAATATGAGGAGGGCGTCGGGCAGAACGCGGTGCTGCGCCTTGAAAACGGCGAATGGGAGAAGGTCATGCTCTTCGACGACCCCGATATTCATTACAGCATCCGCGCAGTATCCGACGGCGTCGTGATAGCGCGGGATTACCGCGAGTATGAAAGAGACATGGGTCGGGATATCGACCTCTGGGTGCGCAGGTTCGACGGGGAGACGCTCTACAAGGGCAAGCTGCCGATGGCCTGGATAGGCGAGCTTGAGGAGAAATACGGCGGACACATCACGCTTGAGCGCTCGATGCTCTTTTGTGGGAACGAAAACGAGCTCCTCGCGCTCTATGAGACATTGCTGCCGAAGCCGCTGGGCAGGGAGTTCGCGCCGACCTGTTATGTGCTCGTTCGGTATGATATAACGGAAAACGGACTTAACGAGGTTCGCCTCTGCGAGACGCGCCACTGGATCATTGAAGACTACTTCGGATAATAGATACAATGGAGGTCACTATGAAAAGGATCGCCGCGACCATTTTTGCAGCACTGCTGCTCCTTTCCCTTGCCGCGTGCAAAGGAGGCGAACCCGCAGAGCCAGATAACACCCCCGCGCCGACGGAAACGGCGCTTGATACCCCCGCGCCGGCTTTGCCCACCGAAGCTCCCGGATCGGAGCACGTGCCCGATCACAGCTATAACGAGGAGACGGATTTCGATAAACGCCTTGCCATGAACGGCAATTTCAACGGCATCATCGAAACGGAGGACGTATATTACTGGCTGCCCGACAGGGATCGCTTCCTTCGCTACTGCGAGAAGGACGGCTCGGACTTCGGCGTTCTTTGCGGAAAGCCGGAGTGCGTGCACGATAACGGCAACGCCTTTGGCCAAAGCGCCGATAAGAGCTGCAGCGGCTATATCGGCTCCTCGAGGCCGTACATCTGGCTCATGGACGGCAAGCTCTATTATATCGACGATTTTACCTATTTTAGGACCTATCCCGATTCCTGCGGAGTGATAATGAGAATGAACCTCGACGGCACCGGCAGGGAGCTTTTTAAGGTCATGCCCAAGCCCGAAACGCCCTACGGCGAATCGATGTGCCCGCAGTACTACTGTTATCACCGCGGCGCGCTTTACAGCTTCATAATGGGTAACTACGTTGAGGACGCGGAGCCTTCGATGCCCTTCGTCGCGGGGATGTTCCCCTTGGACGGGGACGAATGGACGATCATCTACGACGCCGGGGCGGGCATCCATTACGGCTCGG
Source organism: Clostridia bacterium (assembly GCA_017616435.1). Taxonomy (GTDB): domain Bacteria; phylum Bacillota; class Clostridia; order Christensenellales; family CAG-138; genus UBA3857. The sequence goes on along the minus strand of JAFZYC010000094.1, from coordinate 11,667 downwards.
TGCTCCCCTCGGGCGAATTCTGCTACGTTGTCGATCAGGTTTGGGCAGGCGAAGAAAGCACCAACAGGGTTTTAAGGTGGAGCTCGGTCACGGGCGAGCTCGAGCTGTTATACGAGGGCTTTGAAACCGGCCTGATATTCAGATACTGGGTCGATGAGGAGGGCGATTTCTATGCACCGCAATTGCCCCAAGATGGCGAAGGCCCTATCGAAAGGATACTGCGCCTTGAGGACGGCAAAATGGTTCCCGCCGTTGATTTTGAGGATCCTGAGACCGTGTATACGGAAAGGAGCGTAGCCGGAGGCGTTGTTATAGCAAGAAACTACGTGCCTTACGACCGAAACTCTTACGTCAAATACGGCAAGGATACCGATATCGATATCTGGATAAAGCGTTTCGATAACACGACCGTCTATAAGGGCAAGCTGCCTATGGGCTGGCTCGATTCCATTGAAAATACGCCGCGGTTTGAAGGCGCCGATCTCGTCAGCGCAGATGAGAACGGAATGCTCTGTGTATTCAAGATGCAGAGGAGGAGCCTCGAAGGCTCGACAGACGCCACGAGCCTTGCGCTCGTCAAGTACGTTTTCACGGAGGACGGCATAGATGAGATACTTCTCGGCACGACTTATATGGAGATAGACAACGGCTGATAAGGAGAAAAAAGGACATGAAAAGGTTTTTTGCGATCATGATCGCAGCAGCAATGCTTTTAGCCCTTGCCGCCTGCAAGGGCGGGGACAAGCCCGGCCCTTTGGGCTCACCGGATCCCACACAGCAGGCTTTGAACACGGAGACCTCGGATACTACCGCGGCGCCGGAAAACACTCTTTCGCCAGGTGAGCTGCAGTTTACCGGGGATCTTTCCTATAACCCCGAAACGGATTTCGATCCGCGCCTCGGCAGCGCTTTGGATACCTTCATCGACGTCGGCGACTTCTATATTTGGCATTTGTCAGGCGATTACTATATAAGATACGCCGATAAATCGGGCGGCGACTGGGGCGTTCTGTGCGGCAAGCCGGAATGCGAGCACGAGTACGGCGGCGGCCCGGACAACGAGCCGAACAAGACCTGCAACGCCTATATCGGATCGGTGCAGGGCAGTTTGTGGATCGACGGCGACAAGCTGTATTACGTAAACGATTGGGAAAGAGTGGAAGGTGAAAGCCTCGGCGGGCTGCACCGCCTGAACCTTGACGGCACAGGGCACGAAAAGGTTTGCATGCTTCCCGAGCTCCTCTGCTCGGCGGGCGAGGCGCTGGCCCCGCAGCGCTTCTACTTCCATCGGGGCATGATCTACTGCCGCGCCTCGCTTTTCGACGTGGTCGACGGCGAACCGGTCGCGCGCAGCGGATACTATGCTTTGAAGCCGGACGGCAGCGAATGCACCACCATATTCGAATCGAGCACCGGCCGCGGAGGCTATATGGCGTTCATGGGCGAATACTGCTATGTGATCGACGTCAGCGGCAGCTATGATGACGACGGAAATGCTTACACGGAGAATACCCTGCTGCGCTGGAGCCCCAACACGCAGAAGGCGGAAGTGCTTTACAGGGGCGGCGACTTTATCTACCCCAACCCCGGGGAATGGTTCCTGAGCGGCGGCAATATCTATCTCGGCGAGCCCCGCCTGCGGCACGAGGGCAGCCGCGGCGTGATGTACCTGGAGGACGGCGGCTGGGAGGAGCTGATAAACTTTGAGGATCCCGAGATCCACTATACGACCTGCTGCGTTTCCGACGGGATAGCCATTGCGGAGAACTATACAGAGATGGACTCTGAAAGCGAGGATTACGTCCGCGGCGCATGGAAAAGTCTCGATAAAGATATTTGGATAAAGGATTTTGAAGGCAACACCATCTACAAGGGCAAGCTGCCCATGGATTGGATGGGAACATGTGAAGAGGCCGCGGAAATGAAAGAGATCTCCTGGTTTTACGCGTTCGGCAACATGGACGAGATTTGGGTCCAGTTCGTCCTGGACAACGGGAACGACCACTTTATGCGGCACGGAAATTTCCTTGTCAAGTACGTGCCCGTCGACGGCGGGCTCGAAGCCACTCTGACAGGCGCGGCGCTTGACATGCTGGAAGAGTATTGACGCACCGCGCATCTTCGCAGCCGGATCGAAAGGAGCTTTATCATGAAAAGGATGCTTGCCGTTTTCTGGCGGCGCTGACGCTTGCCGCGCTTGCCGCATGCAAGAATACCCGCGGCGATCAACAGTCATCGATAAAAGGAGGTATTGATATGAAAAAAACTGCATGCATACTGCTTGCGCTGCTGATGCTCCTCTCCCTTGCCGCGTGCAAGGGGAAGGATCCGGCTTCGCCCGACGTCACTTCGGCCCCGGAGACGACTTTGGCGCCGGGCGTTACGGCGGAGCCGTACGTCGGCAGTCATGCCTATGACCCGGAGACCGATTTCGATCAGAAGCTCGGCATGAACGGCAACTTTGCGTCCGTTTTCGAGATGGAGGACGTCTATTACTGGCTGCCGTACGACGACCCCTATATCCGTTACTGCGAGAAGGACGGTTCGGATTACGGCGTGGTCTGCGGAAAGCCCGACTGCGTACACGATAACGGCAATTCGATCTCCTACCACCGTGAAAAGAACTGCAACGGCTACGTTGGGTCGGTACGAGCATATATGTGGCTCGAGGACAGCAAGATCTGCTTTGTCAACGATTACGAGTATGTGAGGGACAGGACGAACTGCGGCGTGATAGTCCGCATGGATCCGGACGGCACCAACAAGGAGGTCGTAAAGAACATACCGAAGCCGCAGACGCCCTATGGCGAGGGGCTTTCTCCGCAGAGCTTCTGCTATCACCGCGGGATGCTTTATTCCTTCGTATTTGGCGGCTCGATAGAAGAGGGCGAGCCCTCGCAGCCCTTCCTTGCGATGGCATTCCCGCTGGACGGGGACGAATGGATCACGCTCTACGATTCCGGCCGCGAGTTTCATTACGGTTCCATAATGCCGGTAGGCGACTATTGCTATATCGTGGATAGAGCATGGAATTACGCCGATCCTTCGATATTGGAGGATGATTATTATGACGGCGAAGTCGTACTTTCAAGAAGCGAAAGGATACTTTTAAGGTGGTGCTCGGTCACAGGCGAGATCGAGGAGCTGTACCGCGGAGACGAGGTGAGCTTATACCGTTACTGGATCGATGAAGACGGCAATTTCTATACGGAAGGAGCGCCCGCTGACGGAGAAGGCAGAGATAGCCTCCTTCGCCTGAACAACGGCGCGTGGGAGGAGGTCTTAAACTTCGATGATCCCGATATCAACTACACCATACGTTCCATCTCGGACGGGATAGTGATAGCCCGTAACTACGTACCGTATGACAGGGACTATTACAACAAATACGGCGAAAACCCGGATATCGATATCTGGATCAAACGTTTTGACGGCTCGACCGTCTATAAGGGCAAGCTGCCCATGGCGTGGCTCGAAACGATGGAGGAGACTCCGCTGCTTGACGGAGCAAGGCTGTTCTGCGGCGACGAAAACGGGCTTCTGTGCATATTCAATGCGGAAAAGCGTACGTCGGACCGCTCCAACGAACCGCAGTCCTACGTGCTGGTCAGGTACGTGATAACGGACGGCGAAATAGAGGAGATATTCCTCGGCAAGACTTATCAGGCGATAATAGGCGATTGGAACTGGTGACAGATCAACGCTTGACGATATCTCGGAGAACATGGGAGGTGCACAATGAAAAGAACGATCTGCTTGATAGCGGCGGCGCTCATGGCCCTTTCCCTTGCCGCGTGCAAGGGGAAGGATCCGGCTTCGCCCGACGTCACTTCGGCTCCGGAGACGACTTTGGCGCCGGGCGTTACGGCGGAGCCGTACGTCGGCAGTCACGCCTATGACCCGGAGACCGACTTCGATCAGAAGATGGGTTCGAACGGGAACTATTCCACTGTCATCCAGGCCGAGGACGTCTACTACTGGCTTCAGCGAAACGACGGATACCTCAGGTACTGCGAAAAGGACGGCTCCGATTACGGCGTGGTCTGCGGCAGGCCGGAATGCGTGCACGATAACGGCAACGCCATAGCCTATAACAGGGAAAAGAACTGCAACGGCTACCTCGAAGGCGCGTGCGAGCATTATATGTGGATGGCGGACGGCAAGCTCTGGTACGTGGATACCTATACATATCTTAAGACCTACCCCTGGGGAGTGATAATGCGAATGGATCCTGACGGCACCGACAGGGAGCTGGTCAAGCCCATACCGAAGCCCGATACGCCCTATGGGGACGCGGTCCATCCGCAGAACTTCTGCTATCACCGCGGGATGCTCTATTCCTTCGTATTCGGCGGCTCGATAGAAGGAGGCGAGCCCTCGCAGCCCTTCCTTGCGATGGCATTTCCGCTGGACGGGGAAGAATGGATCACCATGTACGATTCCGGCCGCGATTTCCATTTCGGCTCCATAATGCCCGTGGGCGATTACTGCTATATCACCGACATGGCATGGTCCTATGCCGATCCTTCGATACTGGAGGACGATAATTACGACGGCGAGGTGATAACGGACAGGGACGAGGATATCCTCCTCCGTTGGTGCTCCGTCACGGGAGAACTCGAGGAACTGTACCGCGGAAACGATCTTGGCGGCATATTCCGCTATTGGATCGATGAAGAGGGCAATTTCTATACGATATCGAAATATGAGGAAGGGGTCGGCTCGAAAAGCGTGCTGCGCCTTGCTGACGGCGAATGGGAAACGGTGCTCGATTTTGAGGATCCGGAGGTGAACTACACGATCCGCTCTCTTTCGGACGGCATAGTCATAGCGCGAAATTATAAGGAGCATGACCGGAACGGGATGGATCCCGATATAGATATCTGGATAAAGCGCTATGACGGCTCGACCGTCTATAAGGGCAAGCTGCCCATGGCTTGGCTCGAAAATGTGGAGAAGACTCCGACGCTCGAACGCGCGGAGCTCGTCTGCGGTGACGAGAACGGGCTGTTGTGCATATTCGAGACGACCAAACGAAACGCCAGCCGCTCCAACGAGCCGCAGTCCTACGTGCTTGTAAAGTATGTGATAAAGGATGGCGAAATAGAGGAGGTATTCCTCGGCATGACGTATCATGAGATAATCAACAACTGGTGATACACAGGGCAGCGAAGCCTTTTCCCTAATGACGTATCATGAATATAACTACCATCAAAAAACAGAAATCAAAATAGGAGGATGATCAAATGGAACTCAAACTCACGAACCTTACGAAGCGCTACGGTCAAAAGACCGCACTCAACGATTTTTCCTACACCTTCCGCGAGGGCATATACGGCATCCTCGGCGCGAACGGCGCGGGCAAGAGCACGATGATGAATCTCATAACCGACAACGTCACCCGCACCGCGGGCGAGATAACGTTCGAGGGTACGGAGATACTGAAGCTCGGCGACGAGTTCCGCAAGCAGCTGGGCTATATGCCGCAGCAGCAGGGCCTTTACGAGGGCATGACGGCGGAAAGCTTTTTAGCCTACATGGGCAGGCTCAAGCGCATCCGCGGCAGGCAGCTCAAGAGCGAGCTCGACCGCGTGTTCGAGCTTACGAACCTCAAGGACGTGCGCCATCACAAGATCTCCTCCTTCTCCGGCGGCATGAAGCAGCGCGTGCTGTTGGCGCAGGCGATGCTCGGCGAACCCAAGGTGCTGATACTGGACGAGCCCACCGCGGGCCTCGATCCCAAGGAGCGCGTACGCCTCCGCAACTATATCTACAACCTTTCCAAAAACCGCATAGTGCTCCTCGCGACGCATATCGTAAGCGATATCGAGGCGATCGCGGGGGATATAATCCTTTTGAAGGAAGGCCGGCTTACAAAGTCCGGCTCGCCCAAGGAGCTCATGGCCTCGCTGCCGGAGGACACGAAGCCCCTTATGGGCAGCTATTACACGCTGGATGACGTCTATCTCCATTACCTCGGCGACGAGCTCGCGGACGCGCCTTCCATAGCGCCTGCCGCCGAAAGCAGTGCGGAGGAAGAGAACGATGAATGAGCTTAAAAGGATACTTTCCGATAAGAAGCGGCTGTTCATACTGCTGATGATACCGGTCGTTTGCGTTGCGATGTTCATGCTTGACCGCATGTACGGCAACGTGCGCGACGGCTGGAAGTGGATGCAGAGGGACGTTGCGAAGCATCAGGAGGACGTTGAAAAATACTGTTCTCTCCCGCTCGACGAGGCGATAGCGCTCCTCGACGAGGAGTTCCAGGGCAGCTTCCGCCAGACGGTGAACCTTAAGACCACCGCCCACCATGTCAAGGATTATCCCTCCTATCTCACGAATGTGCAGAAGCAGGCGGAGAAGATGGCGAAATCCTCGATATTCGGCAAGGACAAGAACAGCTTTACGTACCGCAACATACAGAAGACCGCAAAGGAGTTCGTTGCGCTCGACGGGATCGAGACCGTGTTCGGCAACAACCGCGCGGTGGAGACGTTCCTCGACTACCGCACGGCGGATATCCTCTACCTCGCCGTGATAGTCGTCATAGTTATCGCGTTTTTCGAGGATAAAAAGAACGGCCTCGTATCGCTGGTAAGGAGCACCCCGAAGGGCAGGCTCAAGCTCACGCTTTCGCGCCTTATGATACTGATAGGCGTATCGGTGTTCTTCACAGTGATAATCTACGTGTCGCTGCTCGCGGTTTCCTTCGCGCTGTTTGGCGGCCTGGGCGAGCTCGGAAGGCCGATACAGTCGCTCGAATGGTTCAAGACCTGCACCTTCCACATGACGATAGCGCAATGGCTCATGACCTATCTCGGGGCAAAGGTCGCATGCGGCGTGCTCATCGGGCTCATATTCTGGTTCATGCTCAGCTTCGTCAGCAATATCCAGCTCTCGTGGTTCATAGTGCTCGCGATATTAGGCGTCGAGTACGCGGCCTATAAGCTGATCGACGGTCAGCTCCAGTTCAGCATATTCAAGTACGTGAATCTATTCTCGTACATCTACCCATTCGAGCCGCTTTCCAAATACCTGAATATGAACTTCTTCGGGTATCCCGTGGGCGTGTTCCCGCTGCTGCTCGTGCTGTTCATAACGCTCATACTGCTGCTCGGCGTCGGCACCGTACTGCTGCAGGTGAAGCGTCATCCCCACGGCAACCGCAACATTTTGGGCAAGGCCATAGTGCTTTGGAACCGTATCGCGGATTTCTTCCGCCGCAGGTTCACTATAACCGGCGTCGAAGGCTACAAGCTCCTGATACTCGGCGGCACAATAATATTCCTTGCCGCGGGCGTGTTCTTCGGCAAAAAGCTCAGCTATGTCGGCTATGAATATCAGGAGCAGGATTACGTTTATCTCCAGTACCTCGGCGAGGCCGGCGGCCCCATCAACGAGGATACCGACGCGTACCTCGCGAAGGCGCGCGCGCAGCTCGAGCTGCACGGCGATATCGCTTATCAGTTCGAAGGCTCGCTGTCCCGCGTCGAGAGCGAGGCGGAGACCATAAAGCAGACCGCAGCTGAGCGCGGCTTTGAGCCCTGGCTCGTCAATCAGACAAGATTCGATAACTATCTTGCCAAAAAGTCGTGGACGATACCCGAATGGAACGCGATAGTGGCGATCATATTCATAATACTCTGCGTGGCGCCGGTGTTCGCGTTCGAGCGGCAGGTGGGGACCGAAAGGATACTCCGCTCCACCCCGCTTGGCCGCGGCGCGGTGTTCCGCGGAAAGTACGTGATAGTATTCCTCGAAACGCTGATACTCTGGTGCGGCATTTACCTCAGGGAATGGATCTATATCGCAACGAAGCATTTCTCTCCGGAGCTTATGGCTATGCCCGTGCAGAACGCAAGGGTGCTCGCCGATTTCCCGATAGTGATGAGCCTCGGCGCGTTCCTCGCGCTGCTGTTCGCGCTGCGCTTTATAGGCATGCTCGCCGCGGCGCATATAGTCGCGTTCTTCAGCTCCAAGGTAAATACCTGGGAAAAGGCGATAATGCTCGGCGCGGGAGCTTTGATCGTTCCCGCCGCGCTGTACTACTTCGGCCAGGATTGGGCGGGCTACCTCTCCATACTGCCGAGCGTCGCGGTGACCGAGATACTCGTTACCGCAAACAAGCTCAATGTCAAATCGCTGATGTACTTCTTCTGGATCGCCGTCGCGGTCTTCCTTACAGTGCTCGTGTATAGGGACTGGGTAAAGCGGTCGGGAAAGAACAACTGATAAACGGGAGGTACCTATGAAAAAGCTTATCTGTATCGCGCTTGCCCTGATAATGTTCCTTTCCCTTGCCGCTTGCGGGGGGAAGGATCCCGCGGGACCCGCAGAGCCTACCGCGGCGCCGGAGAAAACGGCTGAGCCCGCTTCGACTCAAGACGCGCAGGCGACGGAAAACGGCGGGGATACGCCAAGGCCTTTTGCCACGCAGACTCCCGACAGGCAGGCGTTCGATCCCGAAACGGACGCCGACAACCGCTACACCTGCACGAACATCAAGCTGATAGAAACGGAAGGCGGCTTTTACTGGCTGACTTGGTCAGCAGCCTACTTTTATCTGCTCTATTACGATGAAGGCCTCGATGAGGTGATCCCCGTATGCTCAAAGCCCGAGTGCGAGCATTTCAAGGACGGCAATCTGAACGAACAGAACACAAAATGCGACGCGTACATCTATGCCGCACAATACCCTTCGCTCTATAAGGGCAAGATGTATTACCTCTTCAGCTACGGCGCGCCCAATCCGAACACCAATGAACAGACATTGGGCAACAAGCTCTACCGCATGGATCCCGACGGGACGCATAAGGAGTTCATAAAGGACGTTTTCCCGCCCGGCTTCGATTCGGGACCGCAGATCATCCACCGCGGCGTCATCTACAGCTTTACTCACGAGAGCAGGATCGTAAACGGCGAAGCGGAGTCGAGGGCTATGATGCTCGCGCTGCCGATGGATGGCGACGAAACGAGCTGTCGGGTGCTGTATGAGATTGACAAGTCATGCTGGGGCGGACTGCGCTTTGTGGGCGACCGCTGTTATTTCTGGCTCAGTTATGCCGACGGCGAGTATCTGGAGGATGAAGACGGCATACCCATTGTCGATCACCTTATCCCCGGCGGCGTTATAGGCTATTGGGACAGCGCGGAGGAAAAGCTCGAGATACTGTTCGACGGCCAGTTCGCCCAGGGGGACGTCAACAACCTTGATGAAATGTGGGTAACGCAGGACGAGGCAATATACGTAACGCTCTCCACCGGCCTTGCAAGATTCGAGAACGGGGAGTTCACTCTGACGGCGAGCTTTGAAGATCCCGAGCATGAATACTGCCCGCCGAAGATATCGGACGGCATAGTCATCCTGCGCGAAAAGACAAACGGCCGTTATCGCCCCGAGGAAGATCCGATCTGGTGGATAATGGACTTTGACGGCAATACACTTTACAAGGCTCCGCTGCCCATGGGTTGGATCGACGAAAAGGGCCTTGACCGAAGAGAAGGCAGCTTGGCGTATTTGGGCGGCGACGCGAACGCCCTGTACGTCGATTTCACGTTCCGTATGATGGAAGATGAATATGAGTACCTCGTTCGATACGATCTCGTCGACGGGGAACTGATTCCGACTTTCTTCGGCCCGCTCTACGCGGGGCCGACGGAGGAAAACTGGTAAGGAGAAAAAGTACCGACAGTTAAGAGGTGGTATTTTGAAAAAGCTTGCTTGCTTTGTTCTTGCTGTGCTGATGCTCCTTTCCCTTGCCGCGTGCGGGGGGAAGGATAAGCCCGCGGAGCCGACCGCCGCGCCAATGGATACGGGTCAGTCCGAGGATACGGCTGAGCCTACGCTCGATCCCGCGCTTGCGGTATTCGATCCCGAAACGGATTTTGACAATCGCTTTGGCATGAACTACGACAGGCTGGCCGAAACAGCGGACGCATATTATTTCAGCGCGAATGAAAGCAGCTATCTGTACTATTACGATAAGGCGAGCGGCGAGCGCGGCGTTCTCTGCCCAAGGCCCGAATGCATGCATGACGAAGGACGCGGAGACGCGAACTGCAGCGGCTTGCTGCACAAGACCTGCGCAACGTTCAACATGTGGGACGGAAGGCTTCATTATTACGGCCCGGAGTCCGGACAATTCAGCGCGCTGTATTCCATGGCGCTTGACGGAAGCGGCAGGACGAAGGACGTTGAGATCGAAGAGACCGGAGCTCTTGCCGGTATCACGCCTCAGCGTCTCGATTATCACCGCGGCAAGCTTTACGGCTATGATCTAAAGAGCATCGTGAAGGACGGCGAGCCGTATTGGGGCATGTACATTTTCAGCATCGACGCCGAAACCGGCGAATTCAGGGAGATCGTTACAGTCCTGAGCAAGGACGATCTGACTCAGCCGTACCTGTATTACCGCACGAACAGCGTCTATATAAGCTATGAAGAATACGTTTATAACGAACAGGAAAACAGCATCGAAGACTTCTTCTGGCATGTTCTCCGGTGGGATATCTATACCGAGCAGCTCGAGGAGGTCGCCGCGGTAGACGGTGAAACGCTTGACGATCCGGCTCATGCGATCGAACGCAGGATCTATATAGATGACGACGGCCGCATCTGGTCCGCCCCTATGAGGAATAATCTGGAAGGGCCGCACAGGGTTTCCGTTATTGAAAACGGTGTTTTTTCAGACGCCTTCCGGTTTGAAACAACTGGAGCCTGCTTCCTGATCGAGAATGCGGCGGTCACGATATTCATGTCCGAACACCGCTGGGAGGTCCGCAGGCTCGACGGCACGCTTATCTATATGGGCGAGCTCGACACGAGCTTCCTTGATGATCTCATAGAAGGAAGGACATACAAATCGGATGCCATCTGGAGCATAATGGGGAATGCCGACGAGATATTCATTTCGCTGGGTCTCGAATCCACCGATGGAAGCGACCACCGTATTTGCCTCGTGCGGTACGACATGACGGGCGAAATGCCGGTGCCGACGATCATCGCTCTGGCAAAGGAAAACTACTGACTCGGGATATAAAACTGAAAACCGAAAGATTGGAGAAGGTAGTATGAAAAATACGATATGATCGACGGCGGCTGTTCCGTCGCGTTCTGCGGCTGTGCCGCGAAGGGCGACGGTTAGAAAATATTAAAACGTGCTGCGCTGTTCTGATATGCGTGCTGTTCCGCAGATCCGTAATGATGATACGCACAAAATAATTAAGGACGTCTGATAGACGTCCTTTTTTATTCATAGGTTTCCCTTCGGGATTCGGATCGGATAAAATGTGTTTTTCAGGATCCTGTTGCTCATATCATTGTATGCTGCGAGCCTTCGGCGACCGGATACGCACACGGCTTTTGGCCCTCCCCCGAACGGTTTGCGTTCGGGGGAGGATCGGGTTCGGTTTTATTCGACTACGGCCTGCTCCGTCTCGGAGATGGCGAAAACGGTGAGGAAGAGATCGTTTAGATCGGTCTCGCTCGTCCAGACGCGGTAATAATACCTGCCGACGGGGATGTTGAGCTTGTGCTCTAATGCGTCCTCCTCGTGGACGTACTTGCCGCTCGTCTCTACGGTAGCCATAAACTGCCCGTTCCTGCCGACGGTATAGACCATGTTGGGGAACTTGGAGATCATGTTGGTCTGGATGCGGATGCCG
>JAFZYC010000093.1 GCA_017616435.1 Clostridia bacterium | reverse complement strand
TCCCTTGCTCTACCAACTGAGCTACCGAGGCATGTTGGCGACCCGGACGAGACTCGAACTCGTGACCTCTAGCGTGACAGGCTAGCGTTCTAACCAACTGAACTACCGGGCCGCGTTATTAAATTGAATGGTGGGCCTTCAGGGACTCGAACCCCGGACCAATCGGTTATGAGCCGACCGCTCTGACCAACTGAGCTAAAGGCCCTTAAAATGGTGACCTCGAGGAGAATCGAACTCCTGTTACCGCCGTGAAAGGGCGGTGTCTTGACCGCTTGACCACGAGGCCACAAATGTGGTCGGGGTGAGAAGATTTGAACTTCCGGCCCCATGCTCCCAAAGCACGTGCGCTACCAGACTGCGCCACACCCCGTTAGCGTCCGTTATTTGCGACGGGCTTTATTATACAGGCTTTTGAAATAAAAGTCAACATGGATTTTTAAAAAGCCTTTATATATTCGAAACGCCCGATTGCTTCGATTTTTTAAGCAAAGAAGGGTACTTTTTACGGTACCCTGACTCTTCTAACAAAGGATCGATATTATTTGTTATCGTCTTTGTCCATGGCGATGATCTGCTCACCGTCATAGTAACCGCAGCTCTTGCAAACCCTGTGGGCAAGCTTCTTCGCGTGGCACTGAGGGCACTCTACGAGTGCGGGCGCGCTGATCTTCCAGTTAGCACGACGCTGATCACGCCTTGCCTTAGATGTTTTCCTTTTCGGGACTGCCATAGTCTTATCCTCCTAATCATCCTTCAACAGTTCTTTGAGCTCCTTCAGAGCGGCAAACGGATTGCCCTCATCGGGAAGCGTGCAAGAGCACTGCGTATTGTTTAAATTTGTGCCGCATATTGGGCATAGCCCGCGGCAGTCGGGCCTGCAAAGTCCGTACATGGGAGCGTTGAGCAGAACCAGATCCTCTACCATCTTATCAAGAACCAGCACGTCTCCCGAGTAGGGGTAGCACTCGAGCTCCTCGGCCTCCGCCTCGCCGACTCTTAAGAATCTTTCCGTAAAGTCTACGGAGAAAGCTTCGATAAACTCATCGTTGCATTTGGTGCAGTTCATGAGGACGGCGGAGCTGAGAGTCCCGCTCAGCGTGAAGCCATCGCCGTCGAAAGACCAACTCACATCGACGCGGACAGGTTCCGTAAGCACTATCTGCCTGCCGTTAAGCTCCAGATCGGTAAACCTTTCCGTAAGCTCCGAATGGCCGATCGTGCCCGCAAGCTTCAGCTCGGTTGCAACGTTCAGTTCCACTTGCAAATCTCCACAGTATCCTGATTCTACAGGACAACCTTATACATTTTAAGCGTTCACCAATAGAATGTCAACAGCAAAAGCAAATATATTTGCTTTTGCTGCTGAACGATCACTATCAGTTGTAGGACCTTACGATGTTCGCGGTGTCCCTTGCGATCATCATTTCCTCGTCGGTGGGGATAACGATGACCTTCACGCGGCTTTCGGGCTTGGAGATGACCTGCTCGCTTCCGCGGGGGCAGCTCATGTTGTACTCCTCATCGAAAGCTACGCCGAGGTACTCCATATCCTTCATGATGGCGGCGCGCATAGCGCGGTCGTTCTCGCCTACGCCTGCGGTAAACACGATGGCGTCAACGCCGTTCAGCGCGGCAGCATATTCGCCGATGTACTTCTTTACCTTATAAGCGAAGGTATCGAGAGCGAGCTGAGCTCTCTTGTTGCCCTGCTTCGCAGCTTCGCCCAGATCGCGGAAGTCGCTGGAAACGCCGGAGATGCCGAGCATACCGCTCTTCTTGTTCATGTAGGTATCGATACCCGCACGGTCAAGATCGAGCTTCTTCATAAGGTACGCGACGATGGCGGGGTCCATATCGCCGCAGCGGGTGCCCATGGGAAGGCCCTCAAGAGGCGTGAAGCCCATTGAGGTATCGATGCACTTGCCGCCCTTTACAGCGGATACGGAGGAACCATTGCCCAGGTGGCAGGTGATTATCTTTGTATCGCTTGCGGGCTTGTCGAGATATGTCAGCGCGCGGCCGGTGACGTAAGCGTGGCTCGTACCGTGGAAGCCGTAGCGGCGGACTTTGAGCTCGGTATAAGCCTCATAGGGCAGGCCGTAGATGAACGCATGCTCGGGCATGGTCTGATGGAAGGCGGTATCGAATACGGCGACCATCGGGGTATCGGGCATGATGGCCTTGCAGGCGTTGATGCCCATGATGTTGGCGGGGTTATGCAGAGGAGCGAGCTCAGAAAGGTCCTCTATCTCCTTGATGACCTCGTCGGTAAGGAGAACGGACTTTGCGAACCTTTCGCCGCCGTGTACGACGCGGTGGCCTACAGCGTCGATCTCGCTCATGGAGGAGATAACGCCGCGCTCGGGATCGACAAGGGCGTCGAGCACGAGCTTGATCGCTTCGGTGTGATCCTTCATGTTGCTCACTAGCTCATAGGGCTCTTTGCCGGTGGGCTTATAGGTGAGCTTGCTGTTCTCGATGCCGATGCGCTCGCAAAGGCCCTTTGCGATAACGTTGCCGTTGTCGACGTCGATGAGCTGATACTTGAGGGAAGAGCTTCCCGCGTTGATGACCAGAATCTTCATACTTAAGCTCCTTTTATCAGAGGTTCTGCGCCTGAACTGCGGTGATCGCAACGACGGATACTACGTCCTCGATGCTGCAGCCGCGGGACAGATCGTTGATGGGCTTTGCGAATCCCTGGCAGATGGGGCCGACAGCGGTCGCGCCGGCGAGACGCTGCACGAGCTTATAGCCGATATTGCCCGCCTGGAGATCCGGGAATATGAGAACGTTCGCCTTGCCGGCAACGGGGCTGCCCGGGGACTTGAGCTGGCCGACCTTCTCTACAAGGGCGGCGTCAGCCTGGAGCTCGCCGTCGATCATGAGATCGGGCGCAAGCTCCTTTACCATTTCGGTTGCTGCGACGACCTTGTCGACGTTCTCATGCTTTGCGGAGCCCTTTGTGGAGAAGCTGAGCATCGCGACCCTGGGATCGATGCCGACGAGGTTCTTCGCGCTCTCGGCGGAAGATATGGCGATAGCGGCGAGCTGCTCCGCGGTGGGATCGATATTGACCGCGCAGTCTGCGAATACCATAACGCCGTCGTCGCCGTACGCCTTGTTGGGGATCTCCATTATGAAGCAGGAGGAGACGGTGCTTATGCCCTTTGCCATCTTGATTATCTGGAGGCCGGGACGGAGCGTGTTGCCCGTGGTGTTGATAGCGCCTGCTACCATACCGTCGGCCTTGCCGTCCTTTATCATCATGCAGGCGAAGAAGAGAGGATCGTGCATCATCTTCTCGGCCTTCTCCATATCGACGCCCTTGGCCTTGCGCATCTCATAGAAGCGCTCGACATAAGTGTTGAAATCGGGGGACTTGACGGGATCGACGATACCTACGCCCGTAAGATCGACGGAGAACTTTTCGGCGACCGCGCGGATCTCATCCTCATTGCCCATAAGGGAGATATCGGCGATACCTTCTTCGATAATGCGCTGAGCCGCCTGAACGGTGCGCTCCTCAGTACCTTCGGGAAGAAGTATGTGCTTCTTCTCGCTCCTGGCCTTGGCCTTAATGTTATCAATAACCGACATTTTTTATATCTCCTTCCGAAAAATAGTTGACGGTCACATCAAATTAGATTATAACATATATGAGTAAGAATTGGCAGTATCAAAATAATATAATTTGAGGTTTTTATGAGAATTGCGGGCATAACAGCCGAATACAACCCGTTCCACAACGGGCATAAATACCATATAGAGGAGACGCGCCGACAGACCGGAGCGGACAGGATCGCAGTCATTATGAGCGGCAGCTTCGTTCAGCGCGGCGAGCCCGCCTTCGCAGATAAGTTCGTACGCGCCGGATGGGCTTTGGATAACGGCGCGGACGTTGTTTTGGAACTGCCAGACGTGTTCTCGCTCTCCTGTGCCGAGCGGTTCGCCTCCGGCGCTGTTAGGATACTATCCGGCTGCGGCGCCGCAGATATCCTCTCTTTCGGCAGCGAGACGGGCGATATCGAGAAGCTTCGAAAGATCGCGTTCGCAGGTGAAGACCGATCAAAGCTCGAAGAAGCGCTCAAGGAAGGGAAATCCTACCCGAGAGCTGTGGCGGAATCAACAGGCTCCTCCCTATCCCCTAACGACATACTCGCACTGGAATACATCAAAGCCGCGTCAAAGTGTTGTCCCGACGCAGAGCTTTTCACCGTCAGACGCGAGGGCGGCGGCTACTCCGATAATGAGCTTTCGGGAGAGTTCAGCTCCGCTAACGCGATAAGAAAAGCGCTTGGAAGATACTGCGACGGATCCAAAATGTCCCCTGCGGTGTTCGACGGGCTGAACAACGCTATGCCTCGAAGCGTGCTTGAGGGTATTTCCGCGCTCGTTCGCGAAGGCAAAGCACCGGTCGATATCTCGGGGCTCTCGGATCTGCTGCTCTATCGTCTGCGCTCGATGGATACGGAAGAGCTTGCCCTGCTTCCCGAGGTCGCGGAAGGGCTCGAAAACCTTATTGCAAGAGAATGCATGAATGCGAACGATATCGGAGAACTGCTTACCGCTGTCAAATCAAAACGTTATACCATGGCGAGGATTAAGCGGATACTCATGTATGCCCTTCTGGGCATCACGGCAGAGCTGCAAAACGCCGCTGCAGTAGATGTCAGCGCTCTGTATGCTCGCGTGCTCGGAATCAGGAAAGGTTCTTCGGATGTATTGGATCGTCTGCATAGCGAAGCCACGATACCCGTAATTATCAAAGCCTCCGACAGGGAAACGCTCCCGCCGCTCGCAAGGAGAGTCGAGCGCATCTCCGCCCTCGCTCACAGTATCAGGGCTGTCGGTCAACCGTACGAAAAGAGTGTCCGCGAGGACAGCGCTTATCGGCTGATCGTACGATAAAGGATTATCCCTCTACAATCCGGCATATCCTGCAACATGGGATATGCCGCTTTTGTTATAATGCTCATTATCACTGCGCTGCTCATTCCTTTCAGCAGCGCTGCCTTTTACGGCGCGTCGGAAGGGCTTGAGCTGTTTGCGCTGAACGTGCTCCCCTCCCTTTTTCCATTTCTTGTCTGTGCTCATTACCTGATATCAGCAGGCGTTTTATCATCAAAAAGTCTCGCCGGAAAACGGTTTTCGATCCTTATCTTTGCTGTTATCGCCGCAGTCTGCGGAACTCCGTCCGCGGCGCTTATCTGCCGTGAGCTCTCTTCTTCCGGAGTATTTGACAGGCGTCGTGCGTCCGTTCTCTGCGCTGTTATCAATCAGGCAGGGCCGATCTTTATTATCTCGACGATCTCGGCACGTTTCCTCTGCGATCGGTCATTCGCGCTCCTGTTCGCGGTCTCGCATTACATTCCTTCTTTCGTTCTCGCCCTTGCTTTTTGCTGTTTTCTCAAACCGGAATGCGCTTCCCACGCCGCGCGGAAAAAGCCCTCAGGATCCGACGCGCTTATCTCCTTTTCCGCCGCGATCTCTTCCGCGGTAACGACCGTGCTTCGCGTGGGCGGCACCGTTGTTTTCTTCCGCGTTTTCTATTCCGTAGTGATCGCCGCGGGCGTTTTCGGCTGCATGCCAAATGCCGCACAGGGAGTTTTTACAGGCATGTTTGAGATGACGAACGGAATCGAGCTCCTATGCCGCACGCCTTCAAGACTTTGCCTTTCGTTGTGTGCGGCGCTTCTCTCATTCGGCGGAGTATGTATTTTCATACAGTCGAAGATGTTATTTGAGGAACTATCTGCAAAGGAATACTTCACAGCAAAGCTTATCCTTGCTTTTCTCTCCGGCGCTTTATTCTACCTCTTCTATCCTCTTTTACCTGTCTCCGAGCCGACTATGGCAGGTCTTAACGAAACGCTCTCGGGAAAAAGCCCGGATATCTTTTCCTCGCGAATCTCTTCTATATTGTGCGGAGCTGCCATAACGGCGTTTGCTCTCGCCGTATCAGTACTGTATTCACGTCTCGCTGGAAGGAGGAAATGAGCCGTGATACGAATAAGAAAAGCCGGAGGTCGTTCCCTCCGGCTAAACTTTTAGATCAGCCCAATGCAATAACCATTATACGTCCTCGTCGTCTTCTTCGACGTCTTCGGGCTTTTTCTTACGCTTGAACAGGCCGAAGAATCCACCCGATTCCTCTTCCTCGGCGGCCTTTGCCTTTTCGGCCTCCTCTTCCTTCGCCTTCGCCTCATCGGGAGATTCGTTGAAGTCGGGCTTGGGAACAACGCCGAGATCCTTGCGGTTGATCTCGACTACCTCATAATAATCCTCCAGGAACTGCATCAGGGAACCGAGCACGCCGTCCGCATAGGTCTTTGCGTTGTCATAGACCTTCTTGGCGTTATACTCGGCCTTGCGCTCGAGCAGATTCGCGCGGCGCTCGGCTTCCGCCATGATGGAATGCTCGTTGATAAGCTCCTCACGCTTTGCCTCGGCCTCGGCGACTATGCTGCTAGCGTTCGCCTCCGCAGTGGTGATGATATTGTTCTTCTTGGTCTCCGCTTCGCCGATGATGGCGTCGGCCCTTGCCTGCGCGTTGTCTACAAGCTCCGTGGCATAGGTCTCGGCTTTGGAGGTGATGTTCTTCGCGTCGGAAATGATGCTGTCAGCCTTGCGCACATCCTCGGGTATGGTGACCTTCAGATCGCCGAGGAGATTATATATCTCATCGATGTCGACTATGCGCCTGTCCGTGTTGCCGCCGAAGCGGGGAGCGGGGCTGGACTCGATGATCTCCTCGAGCTCGTTGATCTTTTCGAGGCTCAGGACTACATTGGGATCCGTATTCTTTGCCATATTCACTCTCTCCTTAGTATTATATGATCAGCATTCGGTACAAGTCCATCAATGCTAATTCCGATTTGGATCAGCTGCCTGACAAGGCTGGAACTGATATGCGCGTGCTCGCCCTTCGATATGAGATACACGGTGGAAATCTCCGGAGCTATGCGAGTATTCACCGCTTCGAGCATCGCTTCGTATTCGACGTCCGACCCATTCCTCAAACCGCGGATGATGACATTCGCGCCGACGTCTCGGCAATAATCCACGAGGAGGCCGGCGCTGGAATCGGCGACTGCGTTGGGGATATCCTTAATGGCGTCGTTGATAAGTTCAAGGCGTTCCTCAACTGTGAACTCGCTCTCCTTGCCGGGATTGTCGAGTATCGCGACGTAGATCTTGTCAAACACCTGAGCCGCACGCCTAATTATATCGAGATGCCCGATCGTTATGGGATCGAAGCTACCTGGAAAAACCGCAATGCTCATCTGTCCTCCGCTCCTTCATAGGTCGCATAGGTGACGTATGAATCGCCGTATTTTTTTGCCTTTTTCGCGCTGAATCCACCGGGGAATACCGGCGGGTTCTTAAGGGAGTGCTCGCAGATCACTATTGCTCCATAGTTAAGGAGACTGCCTTCATAAAGTTTTGCAAGAGCGCGGCTCTCGAGATCCGTTTCGTACGGAGGATCGAGAAGCACTATATCGAACCGCTCCCCTCTTTCGGAGAGGGAACCGAGCAGAGCTATCGCATCACCGAAGAACACCGACGCGCGATCCTCAAATGCGAGTTTCTTGAGATTTGACTTGACTGCGGTTATCGCATGCCTGTCCGCATCGCAGAAGGTTACATGATCCGCCCCGCGCGATATGGCCTCTATGCCGAGACCTCCGCTACCGGAGAACAGATCGAGCACTTTTGCTCCCCCGATATCGAACTGCAACATACCGAAAATGGCCTCTTTGACCTTTGCAAGCGTGGGCCTTGTATTAAGTCCCTTCGGCGCAACGATCTCCCTGCCCTTCGCAGTACCCGCAATAATTCGCATAGTCATACTCCCTTATTGTCTATTTTATCACCGCATCGGCCGTGATTCAATAGGCGAATCAAAAAATAATACAAAATATTGTGTCAAGGTACTATGGTAAACCCGGGTGTGACCACAATATCTACTGTTTTGTCTGTCGGCTCGACGGGAACGGACGGGACGAGCTGGCAGTCGAATCCCACGGCAACTGTAAAGCAGTCCGTCCTCGCGAGGAGCCTGTCATAGTATCCGCCACCCTGCCCCAGTCTGCGGCCCTTATAGTCGAATCCGATCGCAGGGAGGATGATCGCGTCGAGCTCCTCCGCGCCTATCTCCAACGCCGTTTCGGTGTCGGGCTCCAAAATGCCGTACGCGCCGATCTTAAAGCCGTCCTCTTCCGCCGGTATGAATAAGCGCAGACCTCCTTCTTCAATGCAGAGCGGGTATGCGATCCTCACTCCCGCTTCCTTCAGCATAGCGGAAGCCGGCGCTATATCGAGCTCATAGCGCATCGGCATATAGGAAAGCACGGTATGAGCTCCGATAAGCTTTTCGAGGCGCTGGAGCTTTGCGGCAACAACATCCGCAGCAAGGCGCCTCTCCGCCTCCCCTATTTCGCGCCTTTTTGCGCGTATCTCTTTTCTCAGCGTGGCTTTAGCCTCCGCAAGATCCGGTTCAAAGCTCATTATGGCAGATCTCTCCGTTGATAACGGTCATGACGCAGCGCGTGCGGGTCTCCAGCGGATCTCCGTTGAACACGGCTATGTCTGCGTCCTTGCCGACGGTGATAGAACCGATCCTGTCGTCGACGCCGACGATCTTTGCGGCGTTGATCGTGATCGACTTCAGCGCCTCATACTCGGGAAGCCCCTCTCTGACAGCTATTCCCGCGCAGACGGGAATATACTGCTCCGGGATTACGGGGTGGTCGGTCATCATTGCGAACTCGATACCGTTTTCATAAAGCTTAGCCGGCGCCGTAAAGCTTTGGTTCCTTAGTTCGATCTTGCTCCTGTCGGAAAGCAGCGGCCCGATAATGATCCCTGCGCCGGTATCCTCTATGCCCTGCTTCAAAAGATCGGGGATCAGATAGCCTTCGGTGCAGTGATCGAGCGTTATCCTTATTTTGAACTCCCTTGCTATGCGGAGCGCGGTAAGGATATCGTCGGCGCGGTGAGCGTGGATCTTGAGCGGCAGCTCGCGGCGGATGACGGGAAGCATCGCCTCCATGGCAAGATCCTTTTCGGGGAGCTTCGTATCGTCGTCGCCCGCGTTCTCGATCTTCTTCTGATACTCGATCGCCTTTGTGAGCGTCTTGCGAAGTATAGCCGCGGTCTGCATGCGGGTATAGATCATCTTCTGGTTGTGATACACGCGCTTTGGGTTCTCGCCGAAAGCGGCCTTCATGCCCACAGGATAACGAAGTACCATATCTTCGACGTCCTTTCCGTGGGTCTTTATGGCGACAAAAGTGCCGCCTACCACGTTCGCGCTGCCGGGACCGGTCACGCAGGTCGTGATACCGCCGCACATCGCCTCGTCAAAGCACCTGTCAAAGGGATTGATCGCGTCGATCGCGCGCATCTCGGGAGTAGACGTCGAGCTCATCTCGTTGCCGTCATTGCCCTCAAATCCCATGCCGTCCTCAAAAAGGCCAATATGGCAGTGTGCGTCGACTATACCGGGTATGAGCGTCATGCCGGTAAGATCGTACTCCTGCGCGCCGTCATAGCGCAGGTCCTTTCCGACTGCCTTGATCTCGCGGCCTTCCACCGCAACGTCGCCAATGAACTCCCTTTCAAGATCCTTGTCCATTGCGATGATCTTTGCGTTCTTCAGAATGTACATGTTTATATCTCCTTTTCAATTAATTCGGATGAGACGATATCGATAATATCGCTTGCAGCGATGAACCGATTATGCAGGAAATCAAGCGCCTTCTCCGCCGAAGTCCCGAGCAGATACGAGCCGAGGGATGCTGCGTCGAAGGGTTTTGCGCCCTGCGCGATCATGGCGGTGATAATGCCTGTCAGAACGTCGCCGCTGCCTCCCTTTGCCAAGCCGTTGTTCCCGCTCTCGTTATAACGGACGACGCCCTCGGGAGATACGATAATGCTCGTTGCGGACTTGAGCAGAACGCAGCAGCCGTATCTCTTCGCGAATGATATCGCGGTCGGCGAAAAGTGCTTTACAACATCCTCCGCTGTGCTTCCGACGAGCCTCGCCATTTCCGCAGGGTGCGGCGTAATAACAACGTTCCCGTGAAGAAGCTCCAATAGCTCCCTGTGTTTTGCCATGGTATTGAGAGCGTCTGCGTCTATAACGCATTTCTTACCGGAACGAAGCGCCTTTTCAAGAAGCTCCTTCGTCCTCCGGCTTACGCCCATTCCGCAGCCCATACCGATAACGGAAGCCCATTCGATAAGCTCGTCCGCTTCGCTGTCGTCTGTTAAGAGCATAGCCTCCGGCACTGCCGAAAACGAAGGCATCAGCTCCTTCGGGATGAGCGCGCGTGTCAGCCCCGCGCCGGATCTGATACAGGCTTTTGCGCACAGGAGCGCTGCTCCGGGCATCTTTGGCGAACCCACGATGAGTGCCGCTTTGCCAAAAGCGCCTTTATTTGCGGCGGGCTTTCTTTTGGGCAGGAGCTTCCTTGCCGATCCCTCGTCTATCACGCCCATATTCCGTACGGAAACATCCGCGGCATATACGACTTCGGAAGGCCCTTCCTCGAACTTCACGATAAGCTGTCCGTTCGGGGCGAGCTTAGCGCCGATCCCGTATCTTACTGTCTCGCCGTCGTTGACCGCCACATGCCTGCCGACGGAAATGCAGCTGTCGGAGAAATCCTTGAGGAACGCCTCTCGGTCCTTCATCATCACCTTGTAAAGTACCGTGTACTCGTTCAATATCTCCTTCACGGCGTCGAGTACGCCGATGTACTTTCCGTACTGGAGGAATATGCTCGTGGCGGGCTGCAGAAGATCGTCCGGCATGCTTGTCGCGTTGAGGTTTACGCCTATTCCGATAATAGCGAACTTTTTGCCGTCGACGGTGATCACTTCCGAGAGTATCCCGCAGACCTTTTCGAGCCTTTCCGCAGTCAGCACGTCGTTGGGCCATTTTATTGCAAGATCGACCTTTTTTGAGGTGAGCTTCGTGAGCGCGTTCTTTACCGCTGCAGCTGCGACAAGGTTCAGTATGGGGATCTTGTCCATGCTCAGCTTCGTACCCTGGACGATCGTCATAAGCACCGCGTCCTCAGTTGTGATCCAGCTGCGGTCGTTCCTGCCGCGGCCGGCGGTCTGTTCGCCCGCGACGTGCACGGTAAGATCCATGCCCGTGCCTGCCATGTTGAGGCATCTCTTTGCGGCGGCGTTTGTTGAATCCACCGAATCGTAGGTATAGATGGTATATGGATAATACGAAAACTTGCTGTTCTCCATTATTCCTCCGGCTCCCTCATAACCGCTGTTATTGTCTCGTGGGAAAAACCGCGGGTCCTGAGCCTCGCATATACACGCCTGCGCTTTTCCTCTTCGTCATCCATCTTATCGAACTGACGCATATATTTTTCCGCAACGGCCCTTGCGTTCTCAAACTCCGTATCGTCGGGTACGGCGCGCAATGCTGCATCGATGACGTCGTCCGGGACATAATGGCCGCGCAGCTGTTCGCTAAGGCGGAAGCGGCTTACGGGCTTTGTGCGAAGCCTTGATTCGACAAAATCTGAAGCGTATTTTTCATCGTTCAGAATACCCGCTGCCTGCAGACGTTCTATGGTCTGCATGATCTCTCCCTCCGAATAACAGCCCTCGTCAAGCTTGAGCTCGACCTCGCGGACTGTCCTTGCCTTGGGCGTAAGATAAGCCAGCGCCGTATCGTATGCGGACCTGCCGCCCTCTTTTTTTTGTTTGCGTGCCATATCGACCTCACGGTATAAGTACTGCATTGATTTTAACATATACCAAGGTTTATTTCCATACCGTTTTTGCAAATGTCTTTTATGGCGCCAAGTCCCAAAAGCAATCGGAGCAGCTCACCCGTCAGCAGCGAAAAAGCGTATCCTATAAAGCCGAATACAGGCGTCAGCAGCAGTATCAACGCAAGCTGATACGCTTCGGAGCATGCGGCGAACAGAAGCACCGTCCTCTGTCTCATCAGTCCGTTGAGCACAGCGACGGATGTGACCTGCAGATATATCACTAAAGCCTTAAGCTCAAGCATGGCCAATAGCTGCGCCTCAGGCCTGAATCCGAAGAAAAACGAGGCGATCCTCCCGCCGAACAAGAGCATGATCGCGGCGGAAGCCGCTCCTATTGCCGCGGCGCACCGCAAGGAGCCTCTGATGAGCCTTACAGGGCTTTTGCCCGCAGCGGTAAGGCTTGATACCTCCGGCATAACAACGGCCGATAAGGCCCCTATAAACGCCATTGGAAGCATCGTCAGCGGAACTATTGCGGTGTTGATCTCCCCTATCCCCGAAAGCGCGGCCTCCCGCGTCATGCCGAACCGGATAAGCGCGGCGGGAAGCAGAAGCGAACCCACGGAAGCAAACACTGTCGACGACGCCGCTGTCAGCAGCGCGGGAAAAGCAGTCGCCGCAAGAGGTCTTATTAAAGGCGCTTTTCCAACCGGATCGATCCTTCCGAATACGCGCCGAAACGATATCGTAAGGAAACCGACGCTCACGAACTCGCTTGCAGTCATTCCGAGCATTATGAGG
The DNA here is from genome assembly GCA_017616435.1 of Clostridia bacterium. GTDB lineage: Bacteria > Bacillota > Clostridia > Christensenellales > CAG-138 > UBA3857. The sequence goes on along the minus strand of JAFZYC010000093.1, from coordinate 20,161 downwards.
AACACCGTTTTGGCGTCATCCGCGTGTTCGAGCTTTATGAGCATAAGTATAACGAGAGCGAATCTCACGGCCTGCTCGATAAGCTCGGATAATGCGCATTGCTTAACATGCTTCGTGCCGATATGTAAGGATTTGAGCACATTCTCGATGCCCGTCAAAAAAATGCACAGCAGCATCAGCATCAGCGTGCCCTCTGTCCCGGCGCAGCCCAACGCCCTTTCCGCTATCTGTTTTGAGAATAAAAGAATCGGCGCTGCCGCGGCAGAAAACAAAACTGTATAGATAACTAGAGCGGATCGAAAAAGGCCTGCGATCTCTCCCCTGTCCGTTCGCGCTGCCGTCGCAGAAACGGCGACGTTCACGCCAGAAATGCAGATGGATACAACGATACCGTATATCTGCATGACAAGCGAATTGAGCCCCAGAGCGGATGCGTCGGCCAGTCTGCTTAGCGCCACGCGATAAAAAAAGCCCATGAGCTGGAGCAGCGCATTAGAACAAAAAAGCATCAGCACCCTGTATGAAACGGAATATCTCCTCATACAAGAATGTTAATGCTTTATCGATACGTTTATGACGGGTAATGCGGTCTATCTGCCGCCGGGCTTCAATATCTTATGCCTGTGCCAGAACGCTTCGTCCTTTGTGAGAACGAGGATATCGATATCCCCGCCGCAGGTCTTCGGCTTCATCTCGAATCTCTGGAGCTTTATCGTCACATCCACAAGGAAATCCGCGAAATCTATCGCGTCCTTCAGCGGCATCAGGTTGTGATCGACGGGAGTTACGGGCTGAGAGTTCAAGAGTTTCGTGATCGCCTGCTGTTCTCCGCTCCACGAAGAAGCGTAGCGCAGCTTGCCGTTGTCCATGTTGATCCGTTTAAGCTCCTTCGCGACGTCATAGACGAAAGGTTCTTCCTCCTCATATCCGCAAACGAAGAAGTGTACGTTCGGAAAATGTCTGAAAGCGTAACCTTGCAGCTTTTTGGCCACGTCCGTAACGGTATCCTTTTTGCTGACCTCTTCTATCTCGAATATCCTGAGATAATCGGATATGGTCTTGTTTTCTAGTATCGCCGCCCCGCAGGAGGATATACCTACCTTGACCTTGCTTAGGAGGAATATCTTCTGCGCGTTGTCGGATATGGAAAACATACCCTGCTGGGTCTTTCCGTCAGGGGATTTCATTACGATGTTACCCGTCATGCGGCTGTCCGCCGCCATTACTATGCCCTCCGGGACATAGACTGCACACATAATGGACATATTGGTTCCTCCGATGTTTCAGATTATAGCGCCGATTATCCCGGCGTCGTTGCCGGCCTGCGCCTTTTCGAACCTGCCGCAGGAGCCGAAGAAGCATTTTCCGGGAACTTTCGCCCGCAGGGGATCGAGCAGGAAATCGCCCGCGGCGGAGATCCCTCCTCCGATGACAATAACCTGCGGGTCGATTATGTTGACAAATGAAGCGACGGCGTCTGCAAGCGCGTCAGTGTACTCGTCAAAGAGCCTCAATGCGCATTCGTCGCCGCTTTGCGCGCATTCGATGAGCAGCTTCGCGTCGACCTCTTCGCCTTCTGCGGCCTTTGCTGCGATCATTCCGCAGCCGGAAGCCGCGGCTTTCTCCGCCAGCCTTTTTAGTGCCGTCGCGGAGCACTTTGTCTCAACGCATCCCCTGTGGCCGCATCCGCAAAGCATGCCGCCTCTTTCGAGCATGGCGTGACCGATCTCCGTTCCTCTGTCAAGCCCGCCGTGGAACAGCTCGCCTCCCAACACAAGGCAGCCTCCAACGCCGGTACCGAGCGTCAGCATGAGCCCCGTTTCGACGTCCTTGAGCGCGCCGAGTTCAAGCTCCGCGGCGGCAGCGGCGTCGGCGTCGTTCCTCACGATCACGCGCTCCGCCTTGATACGCTCCTCAATCATCTGCTTCAAAGGAACGTTTCTAAGTCCGATATTCCACGCGTCGATTATCCCGCCCCATTTGTCTACGGAGCCGGGCACCGTAACGCCGACCGTCGAGATCTCGTCGGCTTCGCCTAAGAGCTCCTCCGCAAGCGAACAGATAAGGGCGCAAAGCGCCTCCGCATCTGCTTTGGGAGTCGGTCTTGCGAGCTTTTTGATGATGCGATAGTTTTCGTCAACGGAGCCGGCCTTTACGGTCGTTCCGCCTATATCGAATCCAAGAGACAGCATATCATTCACTCTCCTTCAAAAGATAGTTTTCTATAAAATATGCAACGCCGTCATCCTCGCATTTAGGCGCGATGACGTCCGCGATCTTCTTTACTTCTTCGTTCCCGTCCTCGACGCAGCAGCCCAAGCCCGCCCACTCGATCATTTCCTTGTCGAGAGTATTGTCTCCGATCGCCGCTGTTTCGTTCTGCGCTATACCGAGGTGCTCCGCGAGCATCTTGAGCGCGGTGCCCTTGCTCGCGCCGATCTTATTGAACTCGATAAAGCCGGGAGACGAGCCGGATACGGCCGCTCGGCCCTGGAGCTTTTCCCTGAAGAAAGGCAACAGTTCGGGAACCTTTTCTGGTTCGGTAATTATGAGCACCTTCGGAACGTTCTTCCAAACCATTTTCCTGACGTTCGGCTCGATCCTCGCGGGGAGACCCAGATGCTCGGAATAGAGCCTGCCGTATTCGTGCTCGTGCTCATAGACGATCTCATCGCCCTGATACAGATGAACGTGCAGTCCCAGCCCTTCGGCAAGATCCATTATATAGGTCACCGTTGAGCTGTCGAGCTCCGTCGTCATGAACGGCTTGCCGGTCTTGGGATCGTTTATCATCGCCCCGCCGTAATTGATCACGAGTCGTTCTATGTTCAGCTCCTCACGCACTTTGGACGCTCCGTGATAGCCCCTGCCGGTGGCAAGCGTAACGTAAATGCCAGCGTCCTCCGCGGCTTTTATGGCGCGCTTGTTGCGTTCCGATATCGACCCGTTCCTCGGGAGGAGCGTATCGTCTATATCTATCGCGAGAAGCCTGTACTTCAAGTGTTTCTCCTTTTCGTCCTTATGAAAGAACTCATAAACGCTCCGCGCTGCAGGAAGATTCATCCCCTCGGCGGAGGCGAGTTCTTCCACGGATGCGTTCTTTATGGCGTCCATGGTCAGGAATCTGTCGAATAGTGCTCTGCGCCGTTTTTCACCGATTCCCGGTATCTCCTGCAGGACGGAATACAGCGCTGTCTTTGAGCGCATGCTGCGATGATACGTGATGGCAAAGCGGTGAGCTTCGTCCCTTATCCTCTGGAGCAGATGCAGCGTGCTGCTGGATCTTGGGAGCGATACCGGCTCATCACGGTCGGGGAGTATTATATCCTCATTCCGCTCGGCAAGGCCTATCGCGGGGATATAGGAAAGTCCGAATGCGTCGAGCACTTCGAGCGCAACGTTCAGCTGGCCTCTTCCGCCGTCGACTATCAAAAGATCCGGAAGCTCGTTGAACTTTGTATCACCGTCCGCCGCCCTTTGAAAACGCCTCGTCAGATGCTCCCGCATTGCTTCGTAATCGTCGCCTTCGACCTGCGTCCTTGTTCTGAACCTGCGGTAGAGATCCTTGTTGGGCTTGCCGTCGATGAAAACGACCATGGATCCGACGGTATCACGGCCCTGGAAGTGTGAGTTGTCGAAGCACTCCATCCTGTGCGGGAGCTCGTCCATTCCTACGATCCTCGAAAGCTCCGCGAGCGCGCCTTCGCTTCGTTCCCATTCCCTTACGGTAAGCTCTTTCCTGCGCTTCAGCGCCTCGGTTCCATTTAGGAAAGCGAGCTCGGCAAGCTGTTTCTTCTCTCCGCGCTTAGGCTCGATGAGCTTTACCGCGTGTCCGCAGTTCGACCTCAGCCATTCGGCTATCCCCTGCGAGTTTTCGGGAAGACTGCGGCAAACTATCTCTCCCGGGACATATCCGCTGTCATAATAGAACTGGGTCAGGAACGAGGCCATTATCTCCGCGTCCGATTCCTCGTTCGCGGTCACGAAATAGCCGTCCGTCATAACGACGTTGCCATCGCGCATCATCGTTGCGTATACGACGGTGTTCATATCGTCCCGCGCGACTGCGAATACATCGAAGCTGTTTATAACGGTAGTTGCGGCGCGCTGTTTTTCCGCAAGCGCTTCCATTGCCTTTATCCTATCGCGGCATACCGCCGCGCGTTCGTATTCGAGGTTCTGCGCGGCGTCGTTCATCTGCCTGGTCAGTTCCTCTACGACAGGCTTACAGTGGCCCTGCAGGAGCAGCGCGATCTCGTCAAGGTATTTATGGTATTCCTCGCGGGAGACCTTCCCCGAACAAGGTGCGCAGCATTTTCCGATGTGGTACATGAGGCAGGGGCGCTCACGCCTTGCAACAGCCCTTGCGATATCCTTTTTGCAGTGGCGGACGGGGAAAAAGTCGCGAACGGCCTGAATTGCCTCCCTAAGCGTCAGAGCGGACAGATACGGCCCGAAATACCTTGCGCCGTCCTTTTTCACTCTGCGGACTATCTCAGGTCTCGGAAAGTCCTTGGTAAAATCGATCCTTACATAGGGAAAATGCTTGTCGTCCTTCAGCAGGATATTATACCTCGGACGGTTCTGCTTTATCATATTGCATTCGAGATTCAGCGCCTCCGCCTCAGAAGCGGTGATCGTGAACTCGAAATCGGCTATATTTGACACCATCGCGGCGACCTTGGGCTGTTTGACGGTATTCTGAAAATACTGTCTTACCCTGTTTTTGAGGTTTACAGCCTTCCCGACATAGATGATCTCCCCTAGGGAGTTATACATCCTGTACACTCCCGGGCTGTCGGGCAGAAGCTTCAATTTGTCCCTGATGACGTCGTTCATGAGAATATTATAAACTATTTTTTATTTTTTGGGAACCCATCTTGCAATTAAAACGTTATATTAGTAAAATGGTCATGTGCCATCAGATAAAGGAGGTATTTGAAATGCTCAAAAAGATAATTGCTTTGACTATGGCGGTATTGCTTGCGGTGCTCCTCATTGGCTGCACCGAAAAGCCCGGAAACACAGACGAACCGCCCAAGGCCGGATACATCAACAATAAAGGACAGACAGTCGCTCTCTCCTTGCATGCCACGGATGAGAACATACTTTATTCCACCGAGTACAACAAACTCTATACTGAGGCGAACAACGGTTTTGCGATAACCATGGCCAACGCCTTCGATAAGGGCTGGACCGGCGTCTTCTCCCCGCTCTCCCTGCAGATCGCTCTTCAGATACTTGCGAACGGCGGCGATGAGGAGACCGCGCAGGAACTGCTCAACACGGTCTGCCCCGGTCTCACCCGCGAGGACGTGAACGCCAGCGCTGCGAACCTCATCTCCAAGCTCCTCAAGTCAGAGGGCGTGACTATGAACTCCGCTGTCGTTGTGAACAACGCGTACCAGCTCAGCGAGAAGTTCGCAAATACCGCTGCGGATTATTACCGTTCCTCTGTCGGGGCTCTGGATTTCTCCAACCCTGCCAAGGCAACGAAAGAGATCAATAAATGGATCTCCGAAAACACAGGCGGCCTTATCAAGGAACTCCTTGACACTCTTCCCGCAAACACGGCTATCGTCCTGCTCAACACGCTCCTGCTCAAGCTCAACTGGGAAAAGCCCTTCGTCACCATGCGTGAGGCGACCGAGTTCCACGGCTCCAAGGGCGATAAGATGATAAGCATGCTCACCGCGACCAACACCTACGGCTACAGCAAGTGCGAACAGGGTCAGCTCGTCATAGTCCCCTATGAGGGCGGCGAGTACAATATGGCTGTCATACTTCCCGCCGAGGGCGTATCCCCTGCGGAGGCTGTCGCGGCTATGCTCGGCACGTTCGACGATTGCCAGCCCGCGACGATAAAGCTTTCGATGCCCCATGTCGAGATCAACAGCAAGCACGACATTCTGGAAATGGCCGCTAAGCTCAACCTCGAGGCCGGACTGCACGGCGGATATCCCGGGCTCATCGACGAGGGCAATGTTGAGATCACAAAGGTCCTTCAGGGCGCGTCCCTCTCCGTTACCGAGAGCGGTACGACCGCTGCCGCGGCGACCGCGATCGTCGGCACCAAGAACGCCGGCTTCTCCAAGGTCGAAGCCGAGGTCATCTGCGACCGTCCCTACGCTATGGTGATCTATAACGTCGAGACGAGCACCGTGCTCTTCGTTTCCATTGTCAGCGACGTAGACTGATCCATGCTTTCACAGGCGCCCTTAGGGGCGCCTTTTTTCACTTTTTCAGTCCGCGCTTCTTGACAGCTTTTATCAAGTTGGTATAATCTATTTGAATCAACGAAAGGATGCCTCTGATCCTCAAAGGCAATGGTCGATCGATATGAAAAAACTGCTCGCGCTCATGATCGCGCTCCTTCTTATACTGACGGCGCTTCCGGTATTGTCCATGCCGTCAAGATCCACCGTCGCAAGAACGACGCTGCTCGACCTCAGCAATGCCACGACCAGCTCCTCCTCGACCTCGGAGGGTTGGGCGTTCAATCCCACGGGCAATAACGGTTCGCCTCTTCTCACGCTCAATTCCTACGGCAGGGCGAACGCCCACGGCGCGCCGATATTGGTTCCAGCTAATTCAAAGGTGATCGTAAACGGCGACTGCTATATCGACAACGTCTATATGGGCGAGCAATTCGACGTATTGAGCTCCTGCTGCGACGGGTATCTTATCGTAGAAGGAAACGGCACACTCAACCTCTATGCCGAAAGCTACAAGGGCAGATGCATCTGCGTTCCGAACGGCGGAGAAAACGTCAACAACGAGTTCCTGTACATCAACAACGTCACCGTCAACTGCTACGGCATGGAGCGCACGATGTACGATACCCATACATATCCCGCATGCATTTACGGTCACAACGGCGTGGAGATACACAACGCCGTTATCAATACGAACTTCGGCAGGTACGGTATCTACAGCTACGGCTTCACCCCGATAGGCGGCACGAGCGAGGAGACCGCGAACCTTATCCTCATAGACAGCAGTACCGTAAATATTCAGAATTACAGCGACAACGGCCTTTGGAACTATGCGGAAGGCATTCACACTACCTTCGGAAAAGTGAAGATCACGGGCTCCAGCAACGTTACGATAAACGCCGGCTCGTCGAGCATCTACTCCTATCACTCCCTCACGATCGACGGCGGCAGCGTCAACATAGTATCCATGCCCGTCAGCACGGCCGATTCCGCTGCGCTTGTTTACTGCAGCAAGCTCAACGTCGGTCAGAACATAACGAGGATCTATTTTACAACGGTACGGTATCCTCTGACAAAGGTCCTGTACTGCAAGAATCCCGGCGAATCGACGTTCGCATCCGGCCTCAATATTGAGATCGGCGCGTTCTCAAGCGGCGATTTCACGACCGCTCCAGATCCCAATAACAACAATCTGCCGGCGCTGCTCATTACGAACAGCTCCTCGCCTACGGAATACCATACCGTCAGGTTCTACGGCTATGGCGGAGTGCTGCTCTCCCAGATGAGCGTCGTACACGGACAGGCGGCTCAGGCGCCGACTCCGGAAAGCGTCGTCAACAACTCAAACGGCACTTTCGTATTCGGCGGCTGGGATCAGGATTTCAGCTTTGTCACCTCCGATTTGGACGTTCATGCAGAGTATGTGCTCCTCGGCGACACCGATCTTAACGGAACTGTGACGTCCGCGGACGCGCTGCTTGCGTTAAGATATGTCATGGGCGTTGTCGATCTTTCCGTTAAGCAGAAAGCCGCGGCGGACGTGACGTTCAACGGAACGGTGGAATCCGCCGACGCGCTCAAAATACTGCGCTATGTCATGGGCGTTATCGCTACTCTCGCGTAAAAAGAGATAATTAAAACGGCTTCTTAAGAAGCCGTTTTTTTATGCTTTATAAACGCATCGTCCTCCGAGACAGGTCATAATCACCGATATCGAATGGATCGATGAAGCGTCGCATCGGAACGGATCCTCGCCTAGCACCGTAAAATCGGCGACGTATCCCGGAGCGATCCTACCCTTGAAGCGCTCCTCGAAAGAGGCTTCCGCGCTCCTTAGAGTAAAGCTGTCTATTGCCTCTCGGACAGAAAACGCCTGATCCATAAGATATGGCCCCGTTCCGTCCAGCGAGCGGCGGGTGACCGCGCATTCTATACCCTTCATGACGTCCGGATGCTCTACGGGGCAGTCCGAACCGTTCGAAACGGAAACGCCCATATCCATAAGCGTCTTCCAGTTATAGCTCGTCTTTGCGATAGATGGATCTACGAGCTTCTCGACTATGTGATTATCGTAATCGAGGAACACCGACTGTGCGTAGACGTGAAGACCGAGCCTCGCTATCCTTTCAAGCTGATCGCTCCGTGTGATCTGGCAGTGGATAATGCCGTGTCTGTGATCGGCTTTCGGATGCTCCGCAAGCGCTTTCTCGTAAGCGTCAAGTACAGTATCGAGGCATGCGTCGCCGATAGTATGGACCGCTGCCTGCATGCCGTGCGAGTTGGCGAACGATATCATCTCGTTGAACGTCTCCGCAGAGAAAAGCGAAAAACCGCTGTTATCGGGAGAATCGTTATAAGGCTTCGACAGGTGAGCCGTCCTGCTCCCCAAAGCTCCGTCGCCGAGCATCTTCAAAGGTCCTATCCGGAACAGATCGGTCCCCTTCCCCGATACGTTGCCCGCATTAACGAAGCTTTCAAGATCTTTCAAGCCGGTGAAGTTGCACTGCTCATAAACCCTGACGGAAAGGCTTCCGTCGCGCTCCAGCTCGCGATATGCTCTGTTTATCAGCTCCGGATCGACGTTCCTGAACACACAGTAATCGTCGGACTGCACGCTGGTTATGCCGTAGCGATTGAGCTCGCTCGAAGCTGACCGTATCATCTCCTTGATATCGTCGATATCGGGATCCGGCCTTGCTGCCATTATGAGATCCATTGCGTTGTCGAAGAACCTTCCGTCGGGTCCATCGCCGTCGCGGCCTATGGCGCCGCCATCAGGCGCGGCTGTATCGTTATCGATTCGCGCCAGCTCCAGCGCCTTTGTATTGACAACGCAGCAGTGACCGCATGCGCGGGTGATCATTATCGGGATCTCAGTTGAGATACGGTCAAGATCCCTGCGTTCGGGCATCCTGTTTGCATCCTCAAAATAATCCTGGTTCCAGCCCCTGCCGCAAAGCCATGCGTTCCCCTTTGGGGGATGGTTTTCGAGATGCTCCTTCATGCTGTCTATGAGATCCGAAAGGCTCCCCGTGTGCTTCCACAGCGGCGCGTCGTTCAATGTCTGCCCGAAGTTGAGAAGGTGCATGTGCGAATCGTTGAATCCTGCGCAGACGAAGCGGCCGGAAAGGTCGATTATCTCATCCTGAGGGGAAGCGTCCGAGAGTATCTTTTCGTTGGAGCCGACCTTCAAAAAAACGCCGTCTGCGACAGAAAAAGCCTCTTGAAAGGGGAGCTCTCCCGTATAGATCCTGCCGTTGATAAAGTGCTGTCTCATCTTTCCGCCCCCTCTGCGTTCAGCTCCGTCACGAGCTCCGAAAGAGCCTTTAAAACTTTTTTATAGCATTCGTCCTTGAATCGTGTAAGAAGAAGCCTTGTATTGATCTCGATCTGTATGCACGGGATCCCGCACTCCCTTGAGATGTACGACGAGACAGTGAACGGGTGTATAGAGGCGAAAGGCTCGTCGATAAATACTCCGTCTATCCCGTTCCTTTCAAAGCAGCTGACAGCCTTATCGACGACAGTGGGATCCTTCTCAACGTTCTTTCCGTAGCAGGTCCCGATATCGATGTTCTCATCACGCTTTGCGGACATCTGATGCAGGTCGATAAGCGCAGTTATTCCATGCCCGCTTACGTATTCGCGCAGAGCGGCCTTGTATTCGCATTTCTCATCGTAATTCGCGTCGTCAAAGCAGTGCCTCGTCTTATAGATCACGGGGCATCCCAGCCTGTCATGGAGCATGCGCGCCAAAACGCCGGTGACGTATTCGCCGACCTTAGGCCTGCCTTCGCGCGTCTGCTCTGCGCTGTGCGGAGCGGATACGATAACGCTCCCGCGGCCGTCCTCCAATATGAACGAGCGAAGCTCCTTTTTCGATCTGAAATAGTTCAGATATCTGTTGTACTCGAACATGGCTGCCTCTTACGATATGGATCGACTTTTGGATTATAGCATATCGCTTCCAAGGTGTAAACACGAGAAGTCGTGTGAAGCGCAAAAGAAAAACCCCATCGCAAGGGATGAGGTCTCTTAGGTCTCGGCTTTCTTTCGCCTTTTTATCAGCAATATGCATGGAACGGCAATGAGTAACGCAAGGCTTATCCACTGCGAAGTCGAGAACCAAAGGAAAAAGCCCCTTATCTCATCTCCGCGGAAGAACTCCACAATGAAGCGCCCAGCCGCGTAAAGCAATAGGTAGCACGCAAGCGCCTTACCCTGCCTGTGGCGCCGCCGTTCATACATGACAAGGAAGCCGAAAAGCAGCAGATCGCAAGCCGAGCAGACGAGCTGAATGGGAAAATACGGAACTCCGTTCAGCGCGGAAGCGCTGTTTGTAAAGGCGATGCCGAAGCGCTCCGACACAACGCCGTGACAGCACCCGGTGAGGAAGCAGCCGATCCTTCCGAATGCGTGAAAAAGCGGGAACAGCGGGATGAAATAATCGAAGAACGCCTTTCTGCCCAGTTTATATCTGCGCGTATAGATATAAAGAACGATCAGCGCACCGAACAGCCCGCCATAGAAAACGAGCCCGTTTGAAAGCAGTTCGAGCGCGATATGCCAGTCGCTTTTGACAAGATCCCAGTTGCGGATAAGCACGGGGAGCATAGTCAGTTTCGAAAGTATGCGTCCGCCGACAACTATGCCGATCCCGATCAGCGCGGCGCAGTTGGTTATATCGACCTGCTGTAAGTCCTTGAAGTTCCTGTGCCTTATTATGGCAGCGATACCGCAAACGATGAAACCGAAAAGGGCGCAGATCCAGTAGGTCGGGATACTGCGCCCAAAGAGTTCGACTGTGGGAAGCATCTATTACCTTGCCGCCCTGAAGAGACCGCCGACAGCGCTTGCGCAGGCGATAGCGCAGACAAGGCCGATCGCGCAAAGGATCAAACCGATGATGCTGCAAACGAAGCCGCCGGTAGCAAGACCGGTCTGAGCCTGCTTGCGGGCGTTCGCACCGAGGGCTACGCCGATGATACCGAAAATAAGACCAGCGATGGAGCTGTAGCCGAAGAACGCGCAAACAAGGGAAAGGATACCGAGCACGAGAGACGCGACAGCCATGCCGTTGTTGGCGGTGCCGTCCTCACGATATCCCGCGGCGCCAACGGTATCCGCTGTGTCCAGCTTCTGACCGCTGACGGTCGCCTTTGCTTCCTGAACGACTTCCTGAGCCTCTTCCTTTATGTTCTGGAAGGTCTCTTTCGCTTCTGCCTTGATGGTCTCAAAAGTGCTGTTCTGGTTGTTCTGTTCTTCCATGTATTATCCTCCTTAATATTTCAGGAAGCGACTTCGTCATTTCCCGAGATTTTCCTTATATCATTATAAGATACCTCTGCCATTATGTCAATAATTTCAAAAGAAAAACCCCATCCGTTCGGGATGGGGTAATTGTTCGCTGCGATTAACGCTTCGAGAACTGAGGTGCACGACGTGCAGCCTTGAGGCCGTACTTCTTGCGCTCCTTCATGCGAGGATCGCGGGTAAGGAAACCGGCCTTCTTGAGCTGACCGCGGAGCTCGGGATCAACATTGAGCAGCGCGCGGGAGATGCCGTGACGGATAGCGCCCGCCTGACCGGTGAAACCGCCGCCGTAAACATTGACGATGACGTCGAACTTGCCGAGGGTATCGGTAAGCTTCATGGGATCACGAACGATCATCTTGAGGGTCTCATATCCGAAATAGTCGTCGATATCCCTCTTGTTGATGGTGATGACGCCTGTGCCGGGAACGAGGCGGACCCTGGCGACGGACTTTTTACGCCTGCCTGTACCAAGATACTGAGTAACGTTTGCCATAATCTAATCCTCCTCCCGATTATTTGAGCACGAGAACCTCGGGCTTCTGGGCGGCCTGCTTATGCTCGGAACCGCGATAGATGCGGACCTTAGTAAGCATCTGCCTGCCAAGGGGACCCTTGGGCATCATGCAGCGGATTGCTTCGTAAACGGCGAATTCGGGCTTCTTGGCCATGAGATCACGGTACTTGACTTCCTTCAGTCCGCCGGGATAGCTGCTGTGATGACGATAAAGCTTCTCATCAAGCTTCTTGCCGGTCAGAACGACCTTATCGGCGTTGATGATGATAACGTGATCGCCGCAGTCAACGTGCGGGGTATAAATGGGCTTATGCTTGCCACGGAGAATGGCGGCAACCTGAGATGCGAGACGGCCGAGCACCATGCCCTCTGCATCGACGATATACCACTTGCGCTCCACGGTCTCTGCTTTTGCCATATAGCTCTTCATGCAATGACCTCCAATAGGTTGTTGTACAATTGATATCTGCGCTTATAATGGATCACCACGTTCGGGGCTAGTGACCGTGCTACTCCACCATAAACAAAGCACAGCGGCTATTATATCCGTTTTTTGCGGCCGTGTCAAGCGTCAATTTGCCGAAAAAGCTATATTTTAACTATATATTTTTAATGAAATACTCGCCAGGGCGAAGCAGCGGATCGGCCTTGAACACGATCTTTTTCGAAGCGAGCTCGGGACAGAGCCCCGTCTCCTCCGCCATGTGCTCGTTCGCCGCCCTGATTACCTCCGGATGAGCGGTAACGCTGAACCCTTCGCAGCCGCGGTCATAGTCTAGCCTCGACAACAGATCATGCCTCAGCTTGAGCGCCGCGCTCTTATAGGACAGCACCTTCCCTGTCCCCTCGCAGTAGGGACATTCCTGCTGAAGAGTGGCCGAAATGTTCATCCCGAGCTTCTTCCTCGTCACCTCGACGAGTCCGAGATGCGTCATGCCGAGCACAACCGTTTTCGTGCTGTCGCAGCGCAATGCCTCGCTCAGTGAGGCGATGACCTCCTCGCGGTCCTTTTCGTCGTTCATATCGATAAAATCGATTATCACAATGCCGCCGATATCCCTGAGCCGAAGCTGGCGCGCTATCTCCGATGCGGCCTCCTTATTCGTCTCTACGATAGTCCTGTCAAGGCTGACGTTGCCGACGTACTTTCCGGTATTGACGTCGATGCTCGTAAGCGCCTCCGTCTGATCGATAACGATATATGCTCCGCTCTTGAACCATACCCTGCGGGAAAGCGCGGTGTCGATCGCCTCCTCCGCTCCATAGCGCGCAAACAGATCGAGGCCTTCATAAAGCTCTATCTTGCCCCTGTCCTTTTCGCCGACGAGGGACGATATCAGCTCGAACTGCTGTTTGTCGTTGACCACGAGCTTCTTAACGTTGCCAGTAAAGAGATCGCGCATGGTCCTGAAAATCAGCGAATCGTCCCTATGGATAAGGCTGGGAGCTTTGACTTCATTATAACGGCGCTTTATCTCGCCCCATTCACGAACAAGATCAAACAGATCCTTCTTTATCAGTTCCTCGTCGAGGCCTTCCGCAGCAGTCCTGACGATGACGCCCGTTCCCGCGGGAAGGACTTCGCCCACCGCCTTTTTAAGGCGCTTGCGCTCATGCTCCGATACGATCCTCTTGCTTATGCCTATGAAATCGACCGTCGGCAGGAATACAAGATTCCTTCCCGGAAGCGATATATGCGTGCTCGCTCTCGCGCCCTTCGTGCCCATCGGTTCTTTCACGATCTGTATCATTATGTCCTGACCTGCCCTTATTATGTCGCAGATCATTGAAGGAGTGAGCTTACCCTCAAGCTGTTCCCCATCCGCAAAGGGGCCTTCCGGCTTAATGTCCCCTGCGTAAAGGAAAGCGTTCTTTTCCTCGTTTATGTTGATGAAAGCCGCGAACATGCCGGGCAGTACGTTCTGCACCCTGCCCTTGTAAATGTTGCCGACGAGCCTTTCCCTGTCGCGGCGTTCGAGATAAAACTCCACGGGGACGCCGTCCTCAAGGAGCATCACCCTCGTGCGGTAGGGATTGACGTCGACAAGTATCGTTTTTTCGGCATTGTCGTTCAGACGGGCTTTCATATCTTTCTCCGATGAATTATATTGTTTCAGTTGAGCGCGGAACGGTCAAGCTCTATCTCGGTGCGTTCGATCTCGGCTAAGCCGTTTGAGCCGAGCACGCGGTAAAGCTCTGTCAGGAACATATCGGGATTAAGGCCACCCTCCGCTGTGAGCGCGCCCTTGATAAAGAGATCGGCTCTGTTGCCTTCCGTTCCGACAAGCTTAAGATCCAGCACCATAGGTCGGATGTCGACGGGCTTTATGCCGCCCTTCGTCTTCTTCCGGACTACGATCTGATCCGACAGCAGTTCCTCCGCGGCTTTGACGAGTTTATCTGCCTCTATCGGCTCCGTGAAAACTACCTTGGCGGAGTAGCTTGCAGTCCTCATGGCGGAAGTCAGGCTCTTTCTCGATTCGCCAAGGTCGAACGCCTCCGCTATCCTGATCCCATCAGGAAGCACGGGCGATACCGCGGAAACAAACTCCTCCGGAGTCATTGGATCCGTAAGTATAACGTCGAGATACTCTCCCCTGCTCGTCATCCCGACGGAGAGCGCGGTCGCGAACGAAACGAGCGGGTGCGGGTTGAATCCCTGCGAATAAGCGAGCGGCAGCCTCGCTCTGCGGAACGCGCGCTGGAACAGCCTCTGCACATCGAGGTGCGAGACGAATCTTACGGGGGCTTCCTTTGTGAACTTGACGCAGAGCCTCATGTGTTTTCCTCCGGCTTTTTACCGCAGATAGCACCGGATCTTGATCCGAAGCAGCCGTTGCAGCCCTTTCGGCAGTCCCGGGTGGTGATCTGCTCATACGCCTTCCTGTGCTCGCGCATAAGATAATCCTGACTTACGACTGCGTCCATGTGCTGCCATGCAAGCGGAGCGCCGACGTCGATCCTGCGATTGGCGAACTGCTCGACGGTAAGGCCGTTTTCAGAGAACGCCGCTTCCCATGCAGGCTTATTGAAATGCTCGTCCCACGAATCGAGCCTTGCTCCGTGCTCGAATGCGGAGATAAGCACCTCGGAAAGCCTCCTGTCCCCGCGGGCAAAGGCCGCCTCCAGCCTGCTCGTCTCCGAGAAATGGCATGAGAACTCAACGCCCCTTATGCCCTTCAGCGCTCCGCGAAGCAGCGCCTGTCTGCGAAGCACCTCGTCAACCGAGATCTGCGGCTCCCACTGGAAGGGAGTGAACGGCTTCGGGACGAAGGTCGATGCGGAAACGGTGCAGCGGAGGCCTTTGCCTCGAAGCTCTTTCGGCATGGAGTAAAACTCACGGCTGACCTTTCTGGCGAGTTCCGCGATCCCAAGGATGTCCTCGTCCGTCTCCGTGGGAAGTCCTATCATGAAGTAAAGCTTTACGCCGTGCCATCCGGCAACGAAAGCGTCGTGTACGGACCGCAGCAAGTCCTCCTCCGACACGCCCTTGTTTATGACGTCGCGAAGCCTTTGCGTGCCCGCCTCCGGCGCGAAAGTCAGTCCGGTCTTCCTGACCTTCTGGATCTTTTCAAGGTCGTCCTTAAGGAACGAATCTATACGCAGAGAAGGCAGCGATACGCTGACCCTGTCCTTTTCGTAGCGGTCGAGAATAAGAGGCACGAGCTCGTGTATATGCGAATAGTCGCCGCTCGAAAGCGAGAAAAGCGAGATCTCGTCATATCCCGTGCAGTCGAGCGATTCATCGGTCTGCTTGATGACGGTATCCATTTCGCGTTCGCGGACTGGGCGGTATATGAACCCCGCCTGACAGAAGCGGCAGCCTCTGGTGCATCCGCGGAAAATCTCGAGCGCTACGCGGTCGTGGACTATGCTCATGTACGGCACGACAAGATCGCCGGTGTATGTCGCCTTGTCGAGATCGCGCACTATGCGGCGCTCGATCGATCCGGGCGCATCGGGATCGAGCTTAATTAGTTTTCTGAAATCTCCGTTGTCATCGTATTCTGCGGAATAATAGGATGGAACGTAGACGCCCTTTATCGCGGACAGACGCTTCAGCAGAGCGGCTTTGCCGCTTCCTTCGCGCTTCCACGAAGAGTAGACGTCCATGAACTCGTTCATTACTTCCTCGCCGTCTCCGAATATTAGCGCGTCCATGATATCGGCTACCGGTTCGGGATTGCATACGCACGGACCACCCGCAATGATAAGCGGATCTCGATCGCCTCTCTCTCGGCTCCTGAACGGGACGCCCGCAAGATCGAGGACGGTGAGGATATTCGTATAGCACATCTCATAGAGAAGCGAGAATCCTATGATATCGAAGTCCTTAAGCGGAGAGCCGGTTTCGAGTGAGTAAATTGGCAGCTCGTTTTCCCTGAGTTCCCGTTCCATATCGAACCACGGAGCATATACGCGCTCGCAGTATGTATCGTCCCTCTCGTTAAGAACGTTATAGATTATCCTAGAGCCTAAGTGGCTCATGCCGATCTCATACACATCCGGGAAGCAGAGCGCAAAGCGGTTCCTCTTAGAACCGTCCGCCATTGACGGTTCCTTGACGCGCATATTGAGCTCCCCGCCGGTATAGCGGGAAGGTTTTTCGACCTTTTTCAGTATGCTGTTGAGCAGGGTCTTATCCAAAATGTCCTCCGGCATGGTTCATGCCAAAACTTTTCATATTCTCATTATAATACAAAAAGCCGTTCCTGGCAACAAAATAAAGCGTCGCGCAATAATAATTTCCGGGCAGCAACGCGTATAATCAAGTGATAACAGCTCATCGGAGGATAGAGCATGAAGAAAGCATTTATCATTCTGATCTCATTGATACTGGTGATCCGGGCGGTGCCGGTTATAGCGCAAGCGGCACCGGTCGATATGTCACGTGCGGGATCGGCGCTGCTGATTAACGTAGAGTCAGGCAGGGTGATCCTTGAGAAGGACGCCGAAAAGCAGGTCGAATCGGCAGGGCTCGTGCGGCTTCCGGCTCTGCTCACCGTCTGCAAAGCCTTTGACGAGGGACTGATCGACGAAGGCAGGACCGTGACAGTTTCCGCGGAAGCGGCAAAGATAAAGGGCGTCACCGCATTCCTTTCCCCTAACGAGCGGATATCGTCGGGTGAGCTCATAAAGGCTGCCGTGATACTGAATCCCGGTGACGCGATCTTTGCGCTTCTTCAGGCGATATTCCCAGATGAGCAGACGGCTTTGGATGCTATCAACTCAGAATTGTCAAAGCTCGGAGTCGGGCTGCTTGATGATAGCCCAATGGGAAGCGGGCGGCAGTTTTCCGCAAAAGAGCTCGCGGCAATATCGATCGAGCTCATTACAAGCTCATCGTTTCTCAAATACTCCTCCGTATACCTCGACGTCCTCCGGCACGAGAACGCCTCCCCCACAGAGCTTGCGAATCCCAACAGGCTGGTAAGGCATTACTCCGGCTGTTTCGGTGTGGCTACGGGCTCCGTCGGTTCGTCGGATTACGCAGGGGTGTTCGCGGCGCGCCGGGGTACAACTACATTCCTCGCGGTCGTTATGGGTATGCCGGATTCCGCCTCTCGCTTCAAGCTTGCCTCCGATCTTTTGGACTACGGGTTCTCGTCATACAGATCGGTGTCTTTGGGAGAAACTGGCGATACGGTGGGAACGATACCTGTTACAGGCGGAGTCTCGCGTGAGGTCGAGGCTGTTACAGGCGGCTCTGTGACCGCGCTCGTCCCCGTAAGCTCCGCTAAGCTCATGACTGAGGCTGTTCTCCCATTATCAGTCGAGGCGCCGATAGAAAAAGGCGACATTATTGGAACTCTGCTCATTAAGGACCGCGACGGCGAGATCCTTTCAGAAGTCCCTATCATCGCAGCAAACAGCGTCGAAAAGGCCGGATTCAGGGACAGTATGATAAAAATGCTCCTCTCATGGCTGAGGATCCCGCAATAAAAAAGCGGCGATTACCGCCGCATTACATATCGAGTTTTATCAAAGAAGGTCGTTTGGATTGATCTCCACGCCGCGAAAGCCTTCGACGTTATAGCTGTCGGAAAGGTTCCAAAGCGCGGCAACAGCTTCGTAAGTGTGCTTTGTGCGCGCAAGCTTGATGATCACGGCATACCTGTAAAGGTTCTCCCGCTTCCTGATAGGCGCAGCGCCGTATGACACGAACAGAAGCTCGTTCTCCGCGTCGTTCTTTTTGAGCGCCGCTTTAAGCTCCCTCTCCGCCGCTCCCGCGAACTCCTCCGCGTTTGCCGCGGCTTTTTTCTCATCCGCACACTCAAAGAGCGCTCGAGCGAATACCGCAAAAGGCGGAAAGAGCGTCCTCAGTCTGTCGTTGATTTCGAGATCGAAGAACGTCTTGTAATCGTGCTCCGCGGCAAGCCTTACAGCTCTGTGGTTCGGAGCATTGGTCTGAACGACCACCCTGCCCTTCTTTGCCTCCCCCTCTGTCAAAGCCCGGCCCGCTCTGCCTGCGACCTGGGTCAAAAGCTGGAACGTCCTCTCGCCGCTCCTGTAATCGGAATGGAAAAGCGACGCGTCCGCGAATACCACGCCGACAAGCGTCACACCGGGGATATCAAGGCCTTTGGCGACCATCTGCGTTCCGATCAGGACATCCGCATCGCCCTTGACGAAGCTGTCAAGGATATCACGGTGGGAGGTCTTGCCTCCGGTCGTGTCCGTATCCATCCTCAGGCAGCGTACGCCGGGTATCAGCTTTTTCAGCTGTTCCTCGACCTGCTGCGTGCCGACGCCGGAATACTTGATGTATTTTGATCCGCAGGACGGACAGGCGGACGGCACCTTTACCGAATAGCCGCAGTAGTGGCAGCGGAGAGATCCGTCGAATTTGTGGTATGTCATGGCAACGTCGCAGTGAGGGCATGTGAATACGAACCCGCAGGCGCGGCATTCCCCATGATAGGAGTATCCGCGTCGGTTAAGGAACAGTATCGCCTGCTCTCCCTCCGCGATGCACTTTGTCAGTTTCTGTGCGAGTTCCCGCGAGAAAATGCTCGTGTTGCCGGACATGAACTCGCTTCGCATATCGACGATCTCCACTTCCGGCATGGGGATACCGTTTATCCTCTCGGGAAGCGTAAGGAGCTTGTATGCGCCCTGTTTCGCGCGAAGATAGGATATGAGCTGCGGCGTGGCGCTGCCGAGTACGAGCTTTCCGCCCGTGAGCCTTACGCGGCGTACAGCGACCTCGTCCGTTGAATACTCCGGAGCGCTTTCCGAGCGGTAGGACGGTTCGTGCTCCTCGTCGATGATGATGAGCTTAAGGTCCTCTATCGGGGCGAATACCGCGCTTCTCGCGCCGACAACGACGCGCGCTTTGCCGAGCCTCAGCCTGCGCCATTCGTCGTATCTTTCGCCTACGCTCAGATGGCTGTGCAGCACGGCGACGGTCTCGCCGAAGCGCATGCGGAACCTGTCCGTCGTCTGTGGGGTAAGCGATATCTCGGGCACAAGCACTATCGCGCCGCCGCCCGCGTCAAGGACATGCTGTATCGCGTTGAGATATACCTCCGTCTTACCGCTTCCCGTGACGCCGTGAAGCAGGAACACATCCCCGGGTTTCCCGCCGTCTATCGCTTCCACCGCGGCCTTCTGCGCGTCAGTTAGCTCCGGAGGCGCGTCCCTTTCCACAGTGTTCGTGAACGGGCTCCTGAAGGTCACGAAGCCCTGCTCCGCGATCAAGCCCTTTTTAAGGAGCGCCGCGACCGCCGCGAAAGCGGAAGGTATGTACGCGTTAAGATCGGCGACGGATATCGGCGAGCCGATCCTTTGGATCAGATCGAAAACCTCAAGCTGCTTTGGCGATCTTGCCGTGCCGTCCTTCTTGAGAAGAGTCTCTCTCGCCTTCTCGGTATCGATCCCGCCGGCGACGCAGACGGTCCTGACCGTCTTCTCCTTGACCCTCGAGCCGCGGAGCTGCGCCGGGAGCATGAGCCTCAGCGCGTCGCAAAGCGTGCAGTGATACGCCCTCGCGATCCATTTTGCAAGCTCTATCTGGTCATGAAGGAGCGCGGGATATGGCTCCATGGTGCGGATGATCCGCTTTACCTCGAAGCCTGTGTCATACTCCTCGCATATCTCTATGACAAAGCCTTCC
>JAFZYC010000092.1 GCA_017616435.1 Clostridia bacterium | reverse complement strand
TCGATTTTCAGCGTATAAAGTGTGTCGGCTGCCACGGCTCGGCCTCCGGAAGGCCGAGCTTTTCTTTTCCGAGGGCGATGCTCTTCATCAGGAAGGTCATATTCCTCGCAAGCGTGCGCATGGTCTGCAGGCCTTCCGCGTCCTCGGAAGCCTCGCCCTGCTCTCTGCCGTGTACGCTGTTCCAGTATTGACTGGAGGCTACCGGCATGCCGCAGATGGTGAAATACTTATTAAGCTCGTCGAACGTCGCGGAGCAGCCCCCGCGCCTTGCGACGGCAACGGAAGCGCCGACCTTCATCGTTTTATCGAAGCCCGTGCTGAAAAACAGGCGGTCGAGGCAGGCGATAAGCGTTGCGTTTGCCGATGCATAGTAGACAGGCGTGGCGACGACGAGACCGTCGGCTTCCTCGAATTTGGGAGCGAGCTCGTTCACTACGTCATGGAATACGCACCTTCCGTTCTTTTTGCAGAAACCGCAGGCAATGCAGCCACGTATATCCTTATTGCCGATCTGCACGGTCTCGGCTTCCACGCCCTCGGCGGCAAAGACCTTTTCCATCTCGGAAAGGGCTGTTGCGGTGTTCCCGTTGGGGTGGGGACTGCCGTTTATCATTAATACCTTCATACTTATTGATCTCCTATCCTCATTTTTCGTGCACGAGCTTGCCGCTCATATGCTCTATGGTTATTTCCATGATCCGGGCGCGGTCGAGATCGCGCTCCAGCTCACGGTCGAGTTCCTCCGCGCTCGGATAATACTTCATGCCGAAAGCCCGGGCCTTTTCGTATTTGACGGTCGGATCCTCGACCTGCTTGGCTCTGCCGAACACGATCACGCTTTTGACGTAGTATGACCAGTCGCCGCGCTGCTCTCCTTCGTCGTGTACGGTAAAGCAGACTTTATCGCAGCTGCTCATCGCGTCGGCCTTATGTCCGTCACGCGAACAATGGAAATAAAGCTTGTTTTCGTTTTCGTCGTAATAGAAGTTGATCGGCAGGGCGTAGGGATAGCCTCCGTCGCCGATAACGGCCAGCGTGCCCCGCTTTTCGGTTTTGAGAAGGCTCCTGCATTCCTCCTCGGAAAGCTCCTGCTTGAAGCGGCGCATTGGTCTGAAAGAATGTTCCATGGGCTGTTCCTCCGTTTTCCGATTATTAGGCTTCAATTCGTCCCAATCGATCGGCTCGTTCTTGTAGAAGTATTTTCTGTCGCGCTCCGAGACCTCCCTCAGCACCCGGCAGGGATTGCCGACCGCGACGACGTTATCGGGGATATTCTTCGTAACGACGCTCCCCGCGCCGATGACCGCGTTCTTTCCGATGGTGACGCCGGGAACGACTATCACGCCCGCGCCGAGCCAGGCGTTTTCGCCGATATGCACGTCCTTGTTGTACTGCAGTCCCCTCGCACGAAGCTCCGGATCGATCGGGTGATTTGCCGTCGCGATAGTCACGTTCGGACCGAACATAACCCTGTCCCCGACGTATATATGTCCGTCGTCAACGAGAGTGAGGTTGGAATTGGCGTAGACGCCCGATCCGAAATGCACGTGGCTGCCTCCCCAGTTTGCGTGGAACGGCAGCTCGATATAGCAGTTTTCGCCGCATTCGGCAAAGACCGCCTTCATGAATTGCTCTTTTTTCTCAATATCGGAGGGCTTCAATTGATTGAACTCACGGAGCATGTCCTGAAAAGGGAACTGCTCAGAAAGAAGCTCTTCATCCATCGGGTCGTAGATAAGACCCTTTATCATCCGCTCGCGCTGGGTCATAATATCTGCTCCATTTCGTTCAGTTTGGTCTCGATCTTGTTAAGGGTATTGAAAAACCGCTCGGTCGCGATCATCGGGCCGAAGCATAGACAGCCGAGCATGTTCCACCAGAACATGTGCCGCCACGAGGTGTGCGGCCCTTCGATACCCGTTTCGGCGGCTTTCGATTTCAGTTCTTCCGCTATCCGAGCCATCCATACGAGCGTGTAGATGAACAGCGTCGGTATGCCTAAAAGATACGCCTGCCAATACGGGCGCACCTTGTGGCCGAGGACTTCCTCCAGCTCGCTCTGCAGCCCGCCGAACGGCATATAGAACAGGAAGAACAGCCCCGCGGTGAAGAAATCGATAAATCCGAGCCAGAAGCCCTTGCGGTTTGTGTGGGTGAATCTCATGCGCACTCCGTTTACAGAAAAGGTTTCCATTTGAATTATACCATAGATAACGGCGAGAGGAAACAGTTTTGAGCGATCAGGCGCCCCGATTTCTGCCGCGCGACCTTTAGCTAAGCGGCGTGAAGAATGTTACTAAAACAATATATTTTCGATATCCCACAAATACCACTTGACTTGGAGCCAACTCCATATAGTACAATGGCCTCATGAAGAACATCGGGAGGTGATAAGGATTGACGATAAAGGACGTTTGCGAAAAGTTCGGCATTACAGCCGACACGCTCCGCTATTACGAAAAGGTCGGCGCGATACCGAAAGTGGGAAGGTCGCAGGGCGGCATACGCGAGTATGACGACGAAGCGCTTTCATGGGTGCAGAACGCCGTCTGTTTAAGGAAGGCCGGCGTCTCGGTCGAGGCTATCGCCGAATACGTGCGGCTCTTCAACATGGGCGACGAGACGTTTGAAGCGAGGCTCGATCTGCTCTCAAAGGAACGCGAAGAGCTCGGAAAGCAGCTTGCGGAGCTGACCGAAGCCGTTGATCTGCTCGACTGGAAGATCTCCCGTTACCGCAAAGCGGTGGAAACGGGCGTGTTGACCTGGGACAAAGAAGAAGGAGAATGAACATGAATCTGATAATCTACTATTCGAGAAAAGGACAGAACTATTTCGGCGGAGCTATCCGCAGTATCGAGAAGGGCAACACCGAGATCTGCGCGGAATACATACAGAAGGCGATCGGCGGCGATCTTTTCGAGGTCGATACCGTCAAGCCCTATTCCGAAGACTACATGACCTGCACTGAGGAGGCGAAGGCGGAGCTTCGCGCGAACGCGAGGCCGGAGCTCAAGAAGATGCTGACCGATATCGACAAATACGACAACATCTTCATCTGCGGCCCCTGCTGGTGGGGCACATACCCTTGCGCGATATTCACACAGCTCGAGGCGCTCGACTTCACGGGAAAGAAGGTATTCCCCCTCATGACGCACGAGGGCTCGGGTCTCGCGGGAGCTCCCGCAGCGCTCAAGAAATACTGTAAAGGTGCGGTCGTGGGACAGGGCCTCGCCGTGCTCGGCTCGAACGCAAAGAGCTCCGAAAAGACCGTCGCCGACTGGGCGAAGGCACAGATGCGATAATAATTTAAGGAGAATGATAATATGAGCAAGAAGGTACTTATTCTATCAGGCAGTCCGCGTAAAGGCGGTAATTCCGATACCCTCTGCGATCGCTTTATGCAGGGCGCTGTCGAAGCCGGACACGAGGTCGAGAAGATCCGTGTCGCGGAGAAGAAGATAGGCTTCTGCAGCGGGTGCTACTACTGCGTAAAGTCCGGCGGCGTCTGCGCCAAGAAGGATGACATGCCCGAGATACTGCAGAAGATGATCGACGCGGACGTTATCTTGCTCGCGAGCCCGGTCTACTTCTATTCGATCGACGCTCAGCTCAAAACGCTGATCGACCGCACCGTCGCAAGATGGACGGAGGTCAAGGACAAGGAGTTCTACTACATCATGACCAGCGCGGACGATTCCGTCGAAGC
>JAFZYC010000091.1 GCA_017616435.1 Clostridia bacterium | reverse complement strand
CGGACCGCCGTAGCCCAATTCCATATCGGTGATACGGAAGTCGTGCTTCTCTCCCGTTGGGGAGGGCACTATCGGCATATCCTCGGGCTTGGTCTTTTCCCATGCGGGCGTAAGGTCCGTTTCTGCTTCTTCCAGCCAGCCCTCAACCGTTTCGAGCTTTTCGACACGGCTTATCGGGAAGCCGTTTTCGTGAGCAAAGGTAACATCCCGCATGGATACGTCGCGGGATATGCTGCCGATGCTTTCCACAACATAACTCCTGCCGTCGTGCTCTATGGTATCACCGCTGTGGACGGTATCGGAGAGGGGTGCTTCCGGAGCAGGCTGTTCTTCGTCGGGTTTTCCGTCGTCGATCAGCCCGTCGTTGAGCGGGTTTTCACGAAGCTTAGCGTCAAACTCGCTTCGGGATATCTCTTCCGAGATCAGCGGACAGCGGGGATTATAGAGCAGGACGGTGTTCTCATCGAAAGAGGAAATGCTGTATTCCTGCGAGCCGATGTAAACCTTTGCACCGAGGGACAGACGGTATTGAGCGGCAGCTCTTGTCTCTTCCATCCGCTGTGCCGCAGCGCGCATTTCCTCGCGGTTTCGACGCTCTTCTTCGAGTTGCTCCCGGCGTTCACGCTCGCGCTCCTCATATGCCGGGAGCCCGTCATTCTCCTTTTGAGAGAGGTATCGTTCCGCAGCGATCAAAAACCGCAGGCGTGAATCCACCTGCGGCCATTTATATAGATGCGATGATCGCTTGTCTCCGTCGTAAACAGTGAAGGTTATTCCCTTGCCGTTGAAGTCTACGAAGCCCTCTTTTCGGTCAAGATAGGTATGTGAATGTCCGCCTATACCGTACTCGCTCCGAAGAAACTTGATAGCGTCTTCTTTTGTGGGATTGTCTCGATAATGACAGTAAATACGGTACTTGCAGTTGGAGACCAAAGAGCCCCGAAGCAGCTCCGCATCGAAGTCCTCCTGTGAAATGGAAAAGACGGGTGGTGTACCCGTCTCTTCGCCAAGTAGGTTCAGATGAGGACTATCTCCCTGATCACCTGCTGTTCCGCCGCCGCTCTCAGCTCGTTCATCCTGCGGATCCATTCGAGCTGATCCGAGGCTTTCAGCTCCTCGGTCACGCCCGTCGCTTTCGCTGTCTGTTCGGAGATCGTGTCGATCATCTCCAGCGCCTGCCGGTTTATCTCTATCAGGTGCTCCTGCAGACGGTTCTCCATGAGGAGCAGGGCGAAGGTGTCCTTCTGATGCTCCTTGAGGAAGCGTTTGCGCATCCTGCCGAACCTCCCGATGTCCTCCGTTGGCTGGGGCGGCAGATACAGGTCCGGATACAGGTAATCGCCCTTCTGAGTGTAGGTTATCTCCATTGTCGGTTCTCCTTTCGTTATTGTTCTCGCGCACATTATCGCGCGGGCGTTCACGCCTTGCAACGATGTCGCGCTTTTTTTCTTCGGCACGGACCGTTCGCTCTACCGTGCGGAGTATCATCTCGGATATGTCGCCGGCTGCCGTTCCCAGAACATTCGCCGTTGTGTGGGTGTTGAACATGAGCGCAGGCTCGTAATCGGCATCCTGTATGTACTCCGAGGGATCGAAGCCCAGACGCGTCAGTACAGTGTGGGAAACTGCGACGGTCAGCGCGTTAAAAAGGTGCATCTTGAGGTCGTCGCCTGTGATCCCTTCCAGCATACTGCCTACGGATCTGACTTCGAGCCTTTGAAGGTAATCCGCGCTGTTATCCGAAACTGCGTTTGCAGCAGCACCGAATACAGCGGCTTCGATACTGTCATTAAAACTGAAATCGTAGCTGTCGGAGAGCGCTTCACATATCGCAGGAGCGTACTCGGGCTTCGCTTCCCAAAGCCTGAACGGTACGTTCCTACGGCTGTATGTATCCGATACGTCGAACACATACCGAAGCTGTGTTTTCGATCCCGAGGTGGTCAGTAGGGCGATGCCCTTTGAACCTCTTGATATGCGTCGGTCGAGCCTTTCGTTCCAGACCTCAAACTCCGCGCAGGCGGTAGCGTCCGGTCGCTGTGCGTGAATGAGCAGGCGGTCGGTGTATGGGTACTTGTAATGCCAAGCCGAGCTCGTCAAAAAGGACTTCCAATCCTCGACCGTTGCGGTGGACTGTTTCGTTGAGAATATCAGCAGTTCTGTTATTGCCTGCAGTTTATTAGGCACGGTTTGGCCTCCTTCCTTTATCTTTCTTCTTGCTTGGCAGGTGTTTCTATTCCCTGTGAATGCCGCTTCATGAACTCGCCGAGCGTTACCGGACTGTCTATGCCGTAATTGATCTCGTCGCCGTCCATATAGATGCGGCCTTCGTCGCCGAGGTCGAGTGGGCGAAGCGTTAAGATGCTGCCCCAATGGTTGACAAGTATCCTGCGGGCGACTTCACACGCAATGCCCCGGCATTCATCGTCATGCCGTATCTCGTACTTATACACCCCCACCGGAATGGTGGAAGGATCAATACGAAGCGACGTAAAAAGGGCGGGCTCGTCGAAAATGGTAATCTCCTCGAAATGCTCCGTCCTTGCGTCAACGTATGCGCTCATTTACCGATCACCCCAATCGTGAGGCGGCTCGGGATGCGCGGGAGCGAAAGGCGGATCACCCAAAGGGATGGATACGATGTTCCCGCCGATAAATATGAACTGTTCGGGAGTTTTGAAACGCTCCTTGAACTTGTCCATCTGCTCTTTGCTGAGGCCGTCGAAGTTTTCTTCGCCGAGGCCTACAACGAGGAACGTGCCGCACAGCACGTCGTAGATCTCGCCGTCCCCATCTCTGAGGGAGCGGTTGAGCGTCAGTCCTTCCAGCTTGCCTTCTTCGTTGCAGATAACGGCAACGGGATCGTCGAAGGGGTAAACGACTTCAATATCGCCTCCGACCTCGTGCTGCAAGCTTTCGAGCCCGGGATCGATCTCCTTCTCATATGGCTCCTTATACGGTTCCACTACAAGTACTCTCATCTTTCCTCATCTCCGATCTCGCTCGTTTCTCTTGCTCTCGATTGTATGATGGGCGTTACGGGTTCGACCTTAATGCCCGACTGCTCGCACATTTCTGCTAATTCGCAGATATGGTACATGCTGCTGCCGATCTCCGCATGATAATCGTCGATGTAGCGGCAGGTGCGAACGACGCTCTTGCCGTCACGGTATGTGAGTCTTAACTGGCCTCCGTCGGGCATTCGGAACAGCTCGTTGTAATGAGGATCGATGAACCTAACGCCATTTTCAGCTTCCTTTGTGTGCCTGTCCAGCCAATCGGCGACGTAAACGTAGATGTAGACGTTGTAATCTCCGCGGTTGGAATTGAGCCGCATGAGGTAGGCGTAGTCGCCGACGTCAAAACGGTAGGCGGAAGAATCCTTTGCCTGTGGAATCACCGCAGTCGGATGCCGGAAGCAGAATCTTACAAGGTTGGCCCTCGTTGAGAAGAGCTTGCCGTTATCCGTTCCGTTTCGCAGCTCGTCGATTATCTCGTTGAACTGAACCTTGAAGGCGTCGGTCTTGAGATCCGATCGCTGGTCCTCCCATGTGGAATGGAACTCGTCGCCGTCGGGACCGAAGTCCGCGCGGAAGTGCCCAAGGCACCCGGTCTGCGATGCGATCAGCTGTGATTGCGTGAAGGTATAGAGTTGTTCGGGCTTGGTGGCTTCGAGTATTTCTATTTGCATATTGCTCCTTTCAGCGGCAGGGGCTTAATTGCCCCTGCCGCAAAAGCTTATCTGTGTTACTTCTTGCGTTTCCTTATCTGAAGGAAGATAAATCCGCCGATCATGAACACGACGAGCGCTATCGCAATGATTGTCTTTACAGGCATATTACGCCTCCTCGGGTTCCTTGCTCTTCTTACGCTTCATTGCAATGATGATGTATGCCGCTGCGCCGCCGACAGCGAGGGTGATACCGCCTACAAGAGCCGGGAACTCCCACCAGTCAGAGTCAAGGCCGAGCTTGACGTACTTGCTGTTGCGAATGACGAACTCGATGGGAGAAGCAAAGGTGGTCTCATCGGTGATCTCGACCTTCTGGGCGGAAATGGGGAAGTAGTTTTCGGGCGTTACGGTCTCATCGATCCATACGTAGCCTACGGGCAGGCCGTAGATAACGAGGTCGCCCATGCCGTTGACCATGAGGTCGGTGTATTCTCCCTCGCCATCGGCGTTGTAAAAGCAACTTCCGTCGTCCATGCGGTCAAAGGTGAGAGTCGTAAAGCCAAGACCGTTCTTGACCTTGAGACGGAAACCCGCGCCGGAGAGGGGATTACCGGTCTCCTGATCGATTTTGTGGATTATGAGGCCTGTGGGCGTATTCTCGACGGTGATGTGTGCGGGGTTGCTTATGCCGTTATCGGTTGCGACAGTTACATTAACTGTGCCAACGGAGACATACCCGGTGGGCGTGTTCTCAAGGAGAGTGTATTCACCGACAGGAAGGTAGCGGATCTCAACGTGACCGTTCTCGTTGGTAAAGAAGCTCTCTTCGCCGTTATCGTCGGGCACGCGCCAACCGTTGGCCGTCATACGGGTCCTGACGATCTCGCCGTTAGAGTTCAGGAGCGTGAACTCGATACCAGCAAAGGGCTGACCGGTGTAGGTGTTGAGCTTGTCGATGATGAGGTCGGTGGGCTCATCGGTGACGGAAGTGTCTCCGGTGATATTGCCGTGCTCGTCGACGTCAAAGCTGTAGATCTGATGGGAAAGCGCGTATCCCGCGGGAGCCTCTGCCTCGATCATCGTGTAATGACCTGCGGGGATGGCTTCAAGGCCGAAGCCGCCGTTTTCGTCAGTGGTAACGGAAGCGTAAAGTGTGCCGTCCGCACGGTAGATCTCGAACCTTGCGCCTGCAACGGGAAGACCGGTGGAAACGTCGGTCTTATTGAACGTAAAATCGTTCTTGTGGTCGTAGAACTCCAGGACGATGGTCTCCTTGTCTTCGGTGGTGATCGTTACGTCGAACACCTCGTCGGAGATCACGTAACCTGCGGGAGCGTGGATCTCACGCACATGGTAATTGCCTATGGGCAGATAGCAGGACATCGCGCAGCCCGTCTCATCCGTCGTCATGGTGCAGTAAACGACGCCGTTATCGTCATATATCTCGAAAACAGCGCCGGGAAGGCCGGCATGGGGCTCGGCTTCATCGAGCTTCCATACCTTGATATTGCCCTTGAACATATCGTTTACGATGGGATTCGAGAAATAATAGTAGTTCTCGATGTATTCGGTGTCTCCCGTAAGATCGACGGGCATGGAATCCTCGATCATCCAGATAGCTGCGTCGGGGACCGAAAGCTCGCGGAGGTAATAATGACCGGCCGGCAGGTCGTTCGTTGTGGAAGCGACGCCGCGGTCGCTGGTTATGAGCACCTCGACGAGAGTATCCATGGGCAGGATGCCGATGTTCTCCGCGGTGTAGAGCCCGAAGACGAAGCCCTCGCCGCTGATGGGCTCGAACTCGAAGGTCTTGCTGTTCCAGCGTTCGGTCATCTTGCGCAGCTTCATGGAAGCATGCTGACGCTCGTTATATGCCTCAACGGTCTCAACAACGACGGGTGTATCGCCGTCCTGATAGCTGACGGTCGCGGGATAGACGTCGGAATCGATGATGTAGCCTGCAGGCGCTTTGACCTCGACCACGTAGTAGTCTCCGAAATCGAGGTAATCGGATTCGGCGACGCCGTACTCGTCGGTCGTGAGCGTCGCAACGATGTTCATGCCCGAATCGAGTATCTGGAACATCGCGCCCTCAAGACCGCCCACGCTGTATGCGGGAGCATTGACGGTGCCCCACTCAGTCTCGGTGGTTATAACGGAGGTCATGGCCTCGCCGATCTTCTCGATGCGGATGCGGCCCCTCGCGCTCTGGTTTTCTATCTCTATCTCAACGGTGTCATTGAGCGGGATCTCGACGGTATAGACCGTGTTGTCGATCCAGTAAGGCTCGATGGTGGAAAGCTCCTTGACGTACACCACGCCTACGGGAAGGTCGGATGCGGTAGCGACACCGTTGGAACGGGTGGTGACTTCCTTGATGAGGTTTTCACAGGCGAAGTCGGAGTAGATACCGAACTTGACGCCGCCAAGGAGCGCGCCGTCGTCGCCCTTCTTGACGATACGGAGGCCGCCGAAAGCTTCGGTATTGACCGAGACGGAAGCCGTAGCCACGACCTGCGCGGTGGTGGCGCACATGAATACGTTCTGGAGATCATCGCCGTTCGGAACGTATGCCGCCATGTTGGAGATGCTGCGGGAGTCGCTGCCTTCGGCCGCAAGTACGAAGGAGGATCCGTTGAGGGACTGAGCCGCAGTGATGGTCAGCGTATCGTTGCCCGTGCCGGTATAGCCGGAAACGCTTACGCCGTCGGGAAGCTCGGAGGTATTGAGCGTGTAGCCGCCGTTGATGTTGGTGAGCGTTACGCGGGTCTGGCCCGTGTAAGACGAACCGCTCTTGGTGAGCTGGAGCTCGGAGGGGGTAAAGGTGATGTTGTGGGTGATGGTATCCCTGTTCCTGGCGTGCTCAAGGAGCTCGTCCGCCCAGGTCAGCACGTGCTCATATCCGGACTTGGCGCGTATCCAGTCGGGATGAGCAAGGCGGTTCGTGAAGCTGAAGGAGCCGGGCTCGCCCTGCTCGGAGAGCCAGAAACGGATCGCATTGGCGGTCGCCTGACGCGCCTCGTCTTCGGTAAAGCCATCGGGAAGGTTGCAGGGATAGCCGTACATGAATATCGACTGCAGGCCCTCGAGCGTGATAGCCCCGAAGAGCGAGGAGGGCGAGGCTTCGGTGTAGCCGTTGCCGTGGGGGTTGCCCTCGGAATGCTCGACACAGTAGACTATCTCGCCGGTCTCGACGATCCAATGCTTCGGAGTGTTGAGGTCCTTCCATGTGCCGCTCGAATAATACTCCAGGTAGTCGAAAGCGTTGTTATACTCCGACTGGATCGTAACGGTGCCTTCGGAATAGGGACGAATGGTATCGGTATTTGCGAAGGCGCTCATGGGGATGAGGCTTACGCAGAAAAGCGCCGCAAGAAGCAGCGCAATGAAACGGGTGTATTTCTTCATACATTTCTCCTTTTGTTTATTGGTTTTTTGTTATTGGGTCTCTCAGAATAACCTCAGCTTACTGGAGGTTAATCCTATGGGTTAATCGTGTACGCGAGGGTCGGTCATGGACTCGCCTTCTGCCCGCCATGCTTTGACGCTGCGGGCATTGTTTCCGGGAATGCGACGATCCTTATCCCGACGCTTGCAGTACCTGTTCCGTTTACGGGGTACATCCCGGTAAAAACCGGGTTTTTCTCTCATGAGTCTGTCGATGTACTGAAGATGAGGCGTTGGGAGAAGGCTCATTCCGTCATCCCCACAGCAGCTCCATCCTCTTCCAGTCCACCCTCATCCTCAAGCTCTTCCTCGATCGCAAGCTCAATGATGAGATCGAGCTTGTCCGCGGTGAGTTCGGCGAACAGCTGCCAGAAGCCTTCGGAGTGAAGACCGGCGACAGCCCTGATGTAAAAGGGCACATCCTCTTCGATCACGGCATACTGCGCAACCAGGAGCCGGTACATCTCATTGTAGTCATGGAGCTTTGCAGCCTCGAGAAACTTGTTGCGGATGACGACGCAGCCGGAGTACAGGCAATCGGCGGCATCGTCGATCATGGGCATGAGCTTGTCATACTTGAGACCGCCGTCCTTACCGACGAGATCGGCCTTCTTGAGGTACTGATCGGCTGTTATGCGATTGAGGGGGCTTGTCCTGCCCCTGTGAGCGGAGACGCCGCACATTTCGATGCAGGGCTCCGTGTTTTCGGTGTTGTGAGTCAAATTATCTTTCCTCCTGATATGTTTTTTTGTTCTCGCGTTTTTGTCGGTATTCTTCCAGCAGGCGAATGATCGTTCTTTCAATGTCGCGTCCCGAAGTCCCCGCGGGGAAGTACTTTGCAACGGTAGATTGCCTGAGCGTGATAGTAGTGTACATGGGCTTTTCGACGGTCATTACGGCTTCGATCGCCTCCTCGCTGATCCTTCCTATCTGTGCCAGCTTATGCAGCTTCTGCGCCTGTGAGAGCGAGGGCGAGATCTGTTCGCGCTCCATTATCTCGAACACGACCTCCTGATCCGCGGGATCGAGATATGAGACTTCGACTGCGGGGTTGAATGCCAATGTACCGTCATCGACGTAATCCATGAGCGGCGGAGTGAGGTTATTAAGCCGAATAAACCTCTGAATCTGATTTCTACTATCCGGTGAGCTTTCGGCTATAACATCAACGCTCCTTTTGCCCTGTAAATCGTGACCAAGTTGGTCACCATTTCTCCCAGGACGACCCGCTCTGCGTCGTATCGCTTCCATTTTCATTTGATACGCCTTAGCTTTTTCACTTGGCAGGAGCTTGTCTCTCTGGCGAAGATTGCTGTCCACCATTACGATCGTAGCGGTATCGTCATCCATTTCGCGTATCGTGGCGGGTATCGTTTTTATTCCCGCCCTCCTGCATGCTTCCACACGGTTATGCCCTGCGATGATTTCATATCCTTCTCCCGACTTATGCGGGCGGACCAGTATTGGGCTCAATACACCGTGTTCCGATACGCTTTCGATCATTTCCTGCATCTTTTCCTCGGGATACTCCCGAAAAGGATGATCCTTGAAAGGAACGAGACTGTCTACTTCAAGCTCGGCAAGCTGGGGCAGATCAGCCCTTCCGTCGGTTGGCTCAAAGAGATCATCGAGCTTCCTGAACGTCACGCCCGATGCGCTCGTGGGCTTTGTCATGCGCGATCACCTCCTGAGTTAAGGCTTCATATGCTCTCCCCACCAGGTTCTTCGGGTCATAGCCGTAAACGCTTTTACCGTTCACATTGCTTTCGGTCATCTTTATGGACTTGGGTATCTCGGTATCAAATACCTTGATAGCCCCGCCGTAAGCTTCACGGAGCTGTGAAACGAGCTCCTTAGTGAAGTTAGGACGCTTGTCCATCATGGTGACGAGAACACCCTCAATAGTAAGATCGGGGTTTATCTTCTTCCTGACCTTTGAAACGGTGGAGAGGAGCATCTGCAGTCCGGCATTCGAGAAGAATTCCGGCTGCGTGGGGATAAGTACGCTGTCCGCTGCCGTGAGCGCGTTGAGCGCGAGTACGTTCAGCGAAGGAGCACAGTCAATGAGGATATAGTCGTAATCGGGCTTTACCGCGTCAACGAACTGACGCAGCATACTTTCACGGTTCATCTCATTGACGAGAGCCAGCTCAAAACGCGAGAGCTGTATGCTCGATGGCATCAGATCGACGCCCTCGGCTGTGGTGAGTATTCCATCGGACGGGTCGATCGGTTCTTCGTCCATTGCCTTTGCAAGAATGTTCGAGACCGTGTATTCCATATCGTCCGGGGACTTGAACCCGAGCGCCATTGTGAGGTTGGCCTGAGGATCGAAGTCGATCGCCAGTACTGCATATCCCTGCCTCACAAGTCCGGTGCCTAAGTTCACGGTGGTGGAGGTCTTTCCGACACCACCTTTTTGGTTCGCTATTGCGATTACTTTGGTCATGGTGTGCCTCCATATTAAGTAGTAGTGGTTCTTACCTCGTCGGGCCGTCGTCCTCACGCATATCCTATTTCAGATCCCCGCATGCTTGTGCCGAGCCGTCCAATGCTGTGAAGCGTTCAAGACGGAAGTATCATTATGCTGTTGCCCGAGTTGGCTATTCAGTTGTCAAGCTGCACGAGGTTCCTACGAAAAAGTCCCTCTATAGTTCTATGGCAAAAAAAACAGGGGGGTGTAACCCCTGAAAAAAATTTTTGGCAAATATATTTTTCGAATGAATGTTTGGAGACCACATATTGAAATCTTATTGAGTTGGATTTTTATGCCCTGGCTTGAGGGGTAAAACGCCTCAAAACACATAGCCGAAATGAGTGACAAAATCGCCTGCTCCGGGCCTATTGAGAGCATTTGCCCGGCACAAAAAGAGAGCCAAACGAATAAAAACAGTCGTTCATTATGTGCGGTTAAATGGGCGACATCCTCATTATGTTGTAAGGAAAATGTGGTAAAATGTGGTACAGCGGCCCAAAATGTGATAATTTTGGCAGCCTGAATCGGGCTTTCAGCAGGCATTTTGAAGAGGATGCGAGGGTGATTTGATAAAGAAATGTGGTATAGGTGCTTGCAAGATGGGTATTGAAAAAGTCAATGGATATGCGGGTTTTTTGAGCAAAAAAAGATAAAAAAAGAGCCCTTCCTTCAAAAAGAAGGAAAGGCCGTATGTAAGTGGCGCGCCCTGAGGGATTCGAACCCCCGACCTTCTGGTCCGTAGCCAAACGCTCTATCCAGCTGAGCCAAGGGCGCTTATTAATGCTTGAATATTATAGTGCAGGGCTTTTGAATTGTCAAGCATGAAATAAAGTATATTTGCGGGTTTTTTCGCCGGCGCAAAAAAACCTTTTCAAAGCCGCCGTTTTGCGGTATCATTAAGGCAGAGATCACGGGAGGTGCGCAGAAAATGAAAAGAAAAGCTCCGATAATACTTTCTCTCATACCGTGGGCGCTGTTCCTGCTCGGCGCCGCTTTGACCTTCGCGTACGGCGCGTGGGCGAACGCCCGGGGCATGTGGACCGAGGGCGGCGAATGGCTGATATTCATATTTTACTTTCTTCCCGTATGGGCGGCGGTAACGGCCGCGCTCGCGATCGCGGCGCTTATCGTCAACAAGCGCACGGACGACAGGCTGATCGTGAAGATAGTCCCCGCGGTCGATCTCGTGCTCGGGATATCGGTGCTGCTTATCGCGCTCCTGTTCCTTATCAAGTGAGCGGCGGAGAAAAATCAAAATAACTCTTTACAAATACGCATTTCCGTATTATAATTATTTTTTGTAAATGCTTTGAACGGGACAGGTGAGCAGAATGCGCGCCACAAGCGATCCGCAGGCGGTGAGAGTGCGGAGGAGGCGGTCTGCGGCATATCACCCGGGAGCAGGGAGGGCGAACCTGTATTAGCTCTCCACGTCAGCCCTCGTTACGGGTTCCAAGTGCGCGGCGGCATTGCCCTGCCGCGAACTCGGGTGGTACCGCGTGTTTACTGCGTCCCGAGGGGAAAGACCCCTCGGGATTTTTATTATGAACATTCACCGAAAGGAATAAGGAATATGTACAAGAAGGTCTCGGCTTCCATGGATTTCGTCCCGCGCGAGCAGGAGGTATTGAAGTTCTGGAAGGAAAACAGGATATTCGAAAAGTCCGTCGAATTGAGGCGCGGCGCTCCCGCCTACACGTTTTACGACGGCCCGCCCACGGCGAACGGCAAGCCCCACATAGGGCATGTTCTGACGCGCTCCATGAAGGATATCATCCCGCGCTACCGCACCATGAAGGGCTACGACGTGCTGCGCAAGGCGGGCTGGGATACCCACGGCCTGCCCGTGGAGCTGGAGGTCGAAAAGCTTTTGGGCCTCGACGGCAAGGAGCAGATCGAGGGCTACGGCGTAATGCCCTTCATCGAAAAATGCAAGGAATCCGTCTGGAAATACAAGGGCGAGTGGGAAGAGATGAGCGACGCCGTCGGCTACTGGGCCGATATGGAGAACCCCTACGTCACCTATACGGACGACTATATCGAGTCCGTGTGGTGGGCGCTCAAGACCATCGACGAAAAGGGCCTCCTATACAAGGGCCACAAGATAGTCCCCTACTGCCCGCGCTGCGGCACCGCGCTCTCCAGCCACGAGGTCGCGCAGGGCTACAAGGACGTCAAGGAGACCTCCATATTCATCACCTTCCCCGTTAAGGGCATGGACGACGGCACGGAGCTCATCGCGTGGACGACCACCCCGTGGACGCTGCCCTCGAACGTAGGCCTCTGCGTCAACGCGGACGAGGATTACGTCAAGGTCGAAAAGGACGGCAAACGCTACATAATGGCGGAGGCGCTGGTGGAAAGCGTCCTCGGCGAGGGCTGCGAGGTCATAGAGCGCTATAAGGGCGCGGAGCTCGAGGGCATGGAGTATGAGCCGCTCTTCGATTTCCCCGTGAATCACGGCAATAAAAAGGGCTGGCGCGTGGTATCCGACGGTTACGTTACGCTTACCGACGGCACCGGCATAGTCCATCTCGCTCCCGCTTTCGGCGTGGACGACGGCAGGGTCGGTAAGGATTGGGGCCTGCCCTTCGTGCAGAACGTCAACGCGAAGGGCGAGCTCGCGGGCGGCACCCCGTGGGACGGCGTCAACGTCAAGAAGGCCGACAAGCTCATAATTGAGGATCTTAAGGCGCGCGGCAGGCTCTTTGCCGAGCTCCCCTACGAGCACAGCTATCCCTTCTGCTGGCGCTGCGACACTCCGCTCATATACTTCGCGCGCGGCGGCTGGTTCATAGAGATGACAAAGCTGCGCGACAAGCTCCTCGATTTCAACAAGCGCATAAACTGGATCCCCGAGTCGATAGGCGAGGGCCGCATGGGCAATTTCCTCGAGAACGTCATAGACTGGGCGGTAACGAGGGAAAGGTACTGGGGC
Organism: Clostridia bacterium; assembly: GCA_017616435.1. Taxonomy (GTDB): domain Bacteria; phylum Bacillota; class Clostridia; order Christensenellales; family CAG-138; genus UBA3857. The sequence continues at coordinate 9,813 of JAFZYC010000091.1, read as the reverse complement.
ACGCCCCTGCCCGTGTGGGTCTGCGAGGACTGCGGGCATCATCACACGATCGGTTCAAGGGAGGAGCTTTTGAAGTGCTTCCCCGACGCCGACCCCGATATCGAGCTGCATAAGCCGATGCTCGATCCTCTTACCATGAAATGCCCGCACTGCGGCGGCGTGATGCGCCGCGAGCCCGTCGTCATCGACTGCTGGTTCGATTCCGGCTCAATGCCGTTCGCTCAGTGGCATTATCCGTTCGAGAACAAGGAGGAGTTCGAGAAGCGCTATCCCGCCGATTACATATCGGAGGCGGTAGATCAGACGCGCGGCTGGTTCTATACGCTTAACGCCGTCGCCGCCTGCCTATTCGACGAGCCCGCTTTCAAGAACTGCATAGTGCTCGGCCTCGTCTGCGATAAGGACGGCAAGAAGATGTCGAAGCACGTCGGCAACGTCATCGCTCCCGCGGACGTGCTGACCAAGCAGGGCGCGGACGCCGTACGCTGGTATTTCTACACCGCGTCCAGCCCGTGGCTGCCCAGCCGCTTCTCCGGCGAGGCGGTCTCCGAGACGCAGCGCAAATACATGGGCACGCTGTGGAACACATACGCGTTCTATATCCTCTACGCAGACATAGACGGGTTCGATCCCACGAAGCACGAGCTCAAGCGCGAGAACCTCTCCGTAATGGATAAGTGGATACTCTCCAAGCTCAACACGCTCATCAAGGAGCAGGACGAGCTTTTGGAGAACCTGCATATAACCGAGGCCGGGCGCGAGCTCGCCGCGTTCGCGGACGATCTCTCCAACTGGTACGTGCGCCGCGGCCGTGAAAGGTATTGGGGCAAGGACATGACCCCCGACAAGGAGGCCGCGTACATGACCCTCTACACCGTGCTCGAGACCATGGCCCGCCTGACCGCGCCGTTCACGCCGTTCATGGCGGAGCAGATGTATCAGAACCTCGTCCGCACCTGCGATAAGACCGCTCCCGAGAGCGTGCATCTGTGCGACTACCCCGTATCTGACGAAAGCTTCATCGACGCGGAGCTCGAGCGCGACATGGAGGCCGTTTACCGCGTCGTGGTGCTTGGGCGCGCGGCAAGGGCGCAGTCCAACATAAAGAACCGCCAGCCGCTTTCAAGGCTCTTCGTCCAGGGCGTCGAGGCGCTTCCCGATATGTATAACGAGATAATCTCCGGAGAGCTCAACGTAAAGGCCGTCGAGTACGTGCAGGACGCCTCCGCGTTCATCACCTACCGCGTAAAGCCGCAGCTGAAGCTTTTGGGGCCGCGCTACGGCAAGCTCCTGCCCAAGATAAACAACTACCTCCAGAACACGGAGGGCGTCGGAAACGCCTGTGTCGCCGCGCACGCCGAGGGCAAGCCCTTCGAGTTCGAGCTAGAAGGCGTGAGGATCGCGCTGAACCCCGAGGACGTGCTCGTCGACACGGTCAAAAAGGAGGGCTTCTCCTCCGTATCCGAGAAGGAGCTGACCGTCGTGCTCGAAACGACCCTCACGGACGCGCTCATAGAGGAGGGCTACGTAAGGGAGCTCGTCTCCAAGGTGCAGACCATGCGCAAGGAGGCCGATTTCGAGGTCACGGATCACATAAGGATCTACATGACCGGCAACGAGAGCATAGAGGCGCTTGCCGAAAGGAACGCCGCCTCGATAACCGGCGATACGCTCGCGGATGAGCTCGTGATGGGCGCATCCCCCGAGGGCGCGTACGCCAAGGAATGGGATATCAACGGCGAGAACGTCACCATCGCCGTCGAAAGGAAGAACTGAAACATTACTGACCACGGGGACAGTCCCCGTGGTCAGTAAACGCACTTTAAACCGCTATGAAAAGAGCCGTACTGATAACGGCCGCGGTACTGTTCGCGATACTGTCCTGCGCCTGCGTCACCAACGAGCAGATCCGCAGCTACAACGCCGGCGTCGCCGCGTACGAGAGCTGCGATTTCGAGACGGCGAAGGGTCTGTTCATCACCGCGGGCAGCTACGCCAACGCCCGGTCGTACCTCAATTCCATACTGGAGCACGAGCGCATCTACCTCGACGCGCTTGCGCTTTTCGACGCGCACGATTATCCCGCCGCGCGGCACAGCTTCGCATCGATAGAGACCTTCGGAAACGCAGCGGAGTACATCGCGCTTATCGACAGGCTGGAGGCCCGCTATAACGAGGGGCTGACCGCGTACAAGGCGAAGGATTACGTGCTCGCCAAGGAGCGCTTCGTCCAGGCGCAGGGGTACGCCGATTCCGCCTCATACGTGCAGAACATAGGCCGCCTTGAGGACAGCTACGAGATCGCGATGAGCTTTTACAGGGAGGGCAACCTTTTGGAGGCGCTCGCCGCATTCGAAAGGATAGGCACGAGCTACCGCGATACCGATGAGCGCATAGCCGAGATAAAGGCGATATTCGCGAGCCGCGGGCTTACCGCAAGGCAGTTCCTTTCCCTGTACCTCACGAGCAACGCCGAAGCGGGGGAGAACGTCTCCGTCATGACTTCGGAGATAAGGACGACGGCGTTCGCGATAACGACCTCCGACGAGCTGCTCATGACCGGAGATACCGATGAGGACGGGTACATCAGATCCGTTTCGTTCTGGCTCTCGCTCGCAAAGATAAAGGATATCGGCACCCGCGCATCGAACAGGATATTCGCCCACTGCATACACGCCCTCGATATCGACGGCATGGACTTTGCGGAGGTGTATTCCGCGTTCAACGCCTTCACGCAGGATGGCGAGCCCTACGGCATGTTCACGTTCACCATCAGGGACGACGGCGATCACCGCGTGCTTACCGCGACGAGGATAACGGATAACGAATAACCGATGATCACAGGTTTTGGCCTTCTCTGCCGATCGCAGAGGGGCTTTTTTTTGCCTTGTGTGAAAGCGAAAAAACGAACTCTAGGAACTCTCTGCCTCCGAAAGCTTGACAACAATAGAACAAATGTGCTATAATATTATTAAAGGGGGAGACCCCCATGATCAAAAGAAAAAAGGATAAAATACCAAATGAAAAATCAGTTTGTAAAACTCAGCGCGTGGATGAACGGGCTCGGACTTACGCCGGTGGAGCTCATCGCGTTCGCGGTGATATGCTCGTACACAGAATACAAGGGCGGTTATGACGGAAGGATGGAATGGCTCGCCGAATGGACGGGAGCGGACGCTGCCGCAGCGGAGAAAGCGGTGAGGTCGCTGGAGGAGAAGGGCCTCGTGATAAAGCGACGGTCGCGCTTCGGCGAGGATATGTACCGATCGTGCGTGCTCGAGGGCGCTTACGCGCGCGAACGCGCGCGGTCTATAGACTATATATCTATAGACTCTATGTCTGCAGACAATACCATAGATAAAATGTCTATAGACTCTATGTCTACAGACTCTATGTCTACAGACAAAACCATAGATAAAATGTCTATAGACTCTATGTCTGCAGACAAAACCACAGATAAAATGTCTATAGACTCTATGTCTATAGACCCGTCAGACGATCTTAACGCTGAGGCGGTATTCAAAGACGCCGCAGAAAAACCGTCCGCAGACGATATGCCCGCAGACGGCAGAGGATCATTTTATCGTTCGCCCGCAGACAAAAAGACGGGCAGCCCCAAAAAGGGCAGGGCCCTCACGCCGAAGGACGTTGAGGAGATAATCGCTCCCTATCAAAACGTCGCGGACGTACCGCTGGAGGAGCTTGAAAGAAGGATCGCGGCGTGGAACGCGCGTCACAGCGAGAACGGGGCTTCTGCGGATACGGACAGGCCGTTGAGCCTTTCGAGATAGGAGCCCTTCGGGAACGCGAAGCCGAGCTTTACCGAGGCGAGGCAGAGCGGGGCTTCCTTAAGGAGCCGCCTGAAGGCGGGATCGCGGTTGAACTCACGGTCGCCGTAGCGGTCGTCGCCCAGTATGGGGCAGCCGATATGCGCGAAGCTCGCCCTTATCTGATGCGTGCGGCCGGTGACGAGCTCCGCCTCGACCAGCGAGACGCCGTCCTTTGCGGCGCAGACGCGGAAGGCGGTCTCCATCTCGGCTGCGCCTTGGCGCGGAGCGTCATAGACCTTTACAAGACCCATCGAGGGATCCTTCACTGCATAGAAGCGGAGCGTGCCGGATCTGCGGCCGTCCTCCGTTTCGGGAACGCCCCCGACTATCGCGCGGTAGACCTTTTTGATCGTGCGGAGGCGCATTGCCTCGTCGAGCGCGGCCTTGGCCTTGGCGTTCCTCGCGAAAACGACGAGCCCGCTCGTCTTCGCGTCGAGCCTGTGCACGGGGTATGCCTCAAGGCCGGAAGCCGCGATGCGGGATTCGAGGGTGTCCTCGCCGCCGTCGGCGTTGGCGACGGTCACGCCCGCGGGCTTGTTGACGACGAGCACGTCCTTATCCGAATAAACGCAGCATACGCCTGCCGAGAGCAGGCGCAGCTCGTCCGCGAACCCTTCCCACGCGCCGCCGCGGGGAAGCGCGGTGAACGTCATCCGCTCGTGGGTCGTGGGGTGCTCGAACGAGAGCGAATATGCGAAGAGCGCTATCTGCTGCCCGGGCACCGCGGAGGGATTGTACTTCTGATCGCCCCATATCGGGCAGCCTGCGTGCGAGAGCTGTACGCGGATCTGATGATGGCGCCCGGTAAGGAGCTTCACGTCGACGAGCGACAGCCCGCCCTTGACGGAAACGGTGCGCGCCTCGAGCTGAGCGCGCTTCGCGCCCTCGGTCCCCTCGGGGACGACGAAGGACTTGCGTTTCTCCTCGTCCTTTTTGAGCCAGCATTCGAGCCTCCGCTTCACGCAGGGCAGCGGCTCGCCGGTGACTACCGCGGCGTAGCGCTTCTCGGCGCAGGAACCGGGCTTGTCCGCGAACTGCGGCGCGAGCCGGGAGGCGGCCTTGCTCGTCCTTGCGAAGACCATCACGCCGCCCACGGGCCTGTCGAGCCTGTGAACGAGCCCGCAGTAGACCTCGCCGGGCTTCGAGTACTTCTCCTTGATGTAGGCCTTGACCGTCGAGAGCAGGTCGATATCGCCCGTTTCATCCGCCTGTACGGGGATGTTAACGGGCTTGACAAGAACGATTATGTGGTTGTCTTCGTAAAGGATCTGCATTTAAGGTAACGGGTAACGGGTTTGGTGACCGTCAGCCGGCCCATCTGCCACATGCGCCGCAGGGCAGCACGAGGCCGCCGCGGGTTATGGGAAGGCCGATCTCGTCGGATCCGACGGAGCCCCCGCGGGAGGCGAAGGCGACCTTCAGAACGTCGGTGAGCACGGTCGGCGCGAGGCCGGTCGTGTAGGAATTGATGAGGAAGAAAGCGGCGTCGTCCGAAAGGAGCCTCACCGCCGCCTCAACGAGGGGGTAGAGGCCGTTCTCTATGCGCCACATCTCGCCGTCGGGACCGCGGCCGTAGCTGGGGGGATCCATCAGTATCCCCTCGTAAAAATGCCCGCGGCGCGCCTCCCTCTGGACGAACTTCATGCAGTCGTCGACTATGAAGCGGACGGGCCTTTCCGCAAGGCCGCATTCCGCAAGATTCTGCTTCGCCCACTGGACTATGCTCTTCGCCGCGTCCACGTGGACGACCTCCGCGCCCTCCGCAGCGAGCGCGCAGGTAGCGCCGCCCGTATAGGCGAAAAGGTTGAGCACGCGGAAGGGCTTATCGGGGTGATCGGCCTTGAAGCGCCTCACCGCCGCGCGCATGTAGTCCCAGTTGACGGCCTGCTCCGGGAAAAGCCCGGTGTGCTTGAAGCCCGTGGGGCGCACGATGAACGTGAGATCGCGGTAGGACACGCGCCAGGATTCCGGCAGCTGCCTTTTATACTCCCAGTACCCGCCGCCGGTGTTCGACCTTATGTATTTCGCGTCTATATCGCGGGGGACCGCGCCCATGGGCCACACGGCCTGGGGATCGGGGCGCAGCAATGTGACGTCGGCCCAGCGCTCGAGCTTGTCGCCGCCGCCGGCGTCCAGTATCTCATAATCCTTCCATGAAGAAGCTATGTACATGCCGCCCTCCGCGTCAGACGCCGGGCATGAGGCCCAGCAGTACGTTGGAATAGTAGAAGAACTTCGCGAGCCTGCTGTTTTCGACGAGGTCGGATACCACGTCGAAGGGCAGTATGGTGAGTATTATCGGGCAGAGCATGAATATGAGGAACACGGCGAGTATGCCGCGGATGAGCCCCGCGCCGACGGAGGCGGGTATCTCGAACCTGCGGAGCACGGGCAGCGGCTTTGCGTAGTTCCACCAGCCGATTATGAACCCGAGGATTATCCTCAGCACAATGAAGAGCAGCAGGAACACGAGTATGTTGATGGTGACGAGCACCATAGTCTGGTTGAAGTAATCGCCGAGCGTGTAGATGTTGGAGGATTCGAAAGCGGCGTCCGCGACGTTTGAGCGGATGCGGTCGTCCATGGGGAAGGCGACCTTCGAATGCTCGTAGATATCCTCCAGCTCCGCGTTGGAGATCTCCGAAATGTTCTTTTTTATGTATTCGACGTCGTAGATGTTCTCGCTGCCCTCGGTGTAGTAGAGCATGGTGTTGAACACCGTCTCGTTCTGCTCCACGCGGAAGGACAAAAGCGGCGTCATAAGGAAGGCGAACAGGGCGCAGAGCATGAAGCAGAGTATGTCGAGCGCCGTATGCACGAAGCCCTTGTACACGCCCGCGAGCACGAATATGCCCAGTATGCCGATTATCGCGAAATCAAGCAGGTTCATTTGCCCACTGTAAGGAGAACGAATTCTCCGCTCCTTTCCAAGAGAATGTGATGCTCGTCAAGCTTTATCGAGGCGACGGTCACCCCTTCGGGAAGGGGCTCCGTTTCCTCCGCTTTGCCCTTGACGGAGTAGAGAGTGACGGAGTTCGCCCTTGTGACTATGAGCGATCCGTTCGCAAGATGGCAGTCGATCACCCCGGCGGGGAGCATTACGACGGAGGAGCTCTCCTCCGCGACGTCCTTCTGCGATACGGTCAGGAGCCGTACGGACGACGCCCCCTCAAGGCTCTCCTGCCCGCGCGGAACGAGGAGCAGCACGGGCGATTCGCCGTTCATGGAGCGGTCTATCACCCTGTAGCCGTAAAGCTGGACGCGGTAGATCTCGCGGTTGGCGGAGGCGGAACAGCGAATGAGCGATTCCGTCCCGACGAGGAACACGCTCGAACTCGTAAAGAACACGTCCTCGATGAGCTGGCCGGATACGGTTATGACGCCCGTCGAGCTCATACGGCCGAGATCGAATGTGGTGACGGTGGTGCGGGGGGTGCCGCTGTCGGTATCCAGCTCCATCGTCCAGAGCGTCGTGCCCGAAGCCTCGCTGAAGCCGAAGTTCACGAGCCTTCCCGCCTCGTACTCGAGCGTGTATATGGGCTGACCCGTGGAGTTGTAGACGGAGACGCACTCGCTCCCGTTGGGACGGCGCGTGCATACGGCGGCGTGCTCCGAGCCGCATCTGACGGCGCGGATCTCGCCCTCCGCGACTATATCAAAGGGCGCGTCGACGATCTGGACGGTCTCCTTTGTGTAGACGGCCTTCACGCCCGCGGTACCGGCAAGCCCCGTGGGCACGCCCGAGAGGGGCTTGGAGAAATTATAGTCCTCGTCGCGGTAGCTCAGAAACTCCAGCATGCCCGCCCTTACGGTCATTATGCCGTCGCCCGTGCCGCAGAGGGTCTCCGAGGACCAGATGGGCACGGTGCGGGTCACGAGGTTCACCCCGCAGCTTTTTACGGTGAAAAACGCAAGCACGGCTATCCCCGCGAGCGCGATGAGCCCGAGAAGCACGGCCGCGATCCTCAGCGCCGTCTTCCTGCGGTCACGTATCACTATCCTGCGTTTCCTGCGAGCCATATCAGCAGCCTTTCAGCATTATTTTCAGCGCGCCCGGTATGATCCGGAACGTCACGGGTGCGTATTCGCCCAGCTCGCCGTCGAGCTGCAGCGGACTGCGTTCGCAGTCTATCGAAACTTCCTTCGCGCGGAAGTACTTTATGGGCTTTTTCCCCAGATGCTTCCCCTTGATGAAAAGGGGAAGCAGCGAGAGGAACTTCAAAAGCCCCACGCGCTTTATCACGCAGACGTCGAACAGGCCGTCCGAAGCGTCGGCCTCGGGGGCTACGGCCATGCCGCCGCCGAAGTGCGAGCCGTTCGCGACCGCGCAGAGCAGCACCTCCTCGTCGGAGACCTCTCCGTCCGCGGTGAGGCGGACCTTGATGCCGGAAAGATGGGTCATCGACCGCACTATCCCGAAGAGGTAGGGGAGTATGCCGTGGAAGCGGCTCTTGTACTTTTCGGTATTGATGACGACGTCGACGTCGAAGCCTATGCCGCCGATGTTCGTAAAGGGCTTATCGCCCGCCATGCCTATATCCACGGGGCGCGGCTCGCCCGAAAGGAGCAGCTCCGCCGCCTCGTCGGGCTCGGTGGGGATGCTGAGCGCCTTCGCGAAGTCGTTGCCCGTGCCGAAGGGGCATATCCCCATCACGGCGTCGTCCTTCGTATAGAGCGCGGAGGCGACCTCGTTCACAGTGCCGTCGCCGCCCACCGCTACGATGTACCGCTCGCCGTTTTCATAGGCCTCCTCCGCGAGAGCGGTGGACTGGCCGGCGCGGTCGGTGGTCACAAAGGAGAACTCGGCGCGCTTATTTTCAAAGTACTGCTTCACCCGATCAAACTTTTCCGCGACCTTGCCGCCGCCCGCAATGGGATTCACAATAAAATACGGTCTCATGAAAGCGCATTAACCCCCAAATTATTTACATACACAATAATAATACTACAACGCGCGCCAAAAGTACAGAGGGAGTTTCGAAAGACGGCCGACGGACGGCCGACGACCGAAAGTTTATGAAAAAAAGGTGTTGACATATTTACTCTAATGTGTTAGAGTAACAGCGTACTCTAATGCATTAGAGGAAGAAAGGTCAAGGACGAAGGAATGGAGACGCCGAAAATATTCGAAAGCGAGTACCGCTTCTGCATGATACTGTGGGAAACGGAGCCGATACGCTCCGGCGAGCTCGTGAAGCTCGCGGAGGAAAGGCTCGGCTGGAAGCCCACAACGACCTACACCGTAATAAAGAGGCTTGCCGAAAGAGGGATACTTCAGAACCGGGATTCCGTCGTAAGGTCGCTCGTCGGCCGCGACGAGGTGAGGGCGGCGGAGATAGACGAGCTCATGGAAAAGAAGTTCGAGGGCTCCGTTCCCGCGTTCGTCGCCGCTTTCGCGAGGAACCGCCGCCTTTCGGAGGATGAGCTCGACGAGCTCCAGCGCATGATAGACAGCATGAGGAAATGACCATGGAAAGCGTTTTTTCTAAACTGATCTGGATGAGCCTTTCCGGCGCGGTGATGATACTGGCCGTGCTGCTGTTAAGAAAGCTCCTTAAGCGCGCGCCGAAGTGGACGGTGCTCTTGCTCTGGGGTCTCGTCGCGCTGAGGCTCATGCTGCCCTTCGTGCCGGAATCGAGGCTCAGCCTCATGCCGAAGGGGGCGGAGGACGTGATAAGCGAAAAGCTCGCCGCTGCCGCTTCTCCCGAGGCGACGATAGGGCCCGCGCACGCCGCCGTGCCGGGCACGGAGTACGTTGAGCCGACGGGCGCTCCTCTGAGCACCGCGGCGGCGACCCCCGAAGCGACGGAGCGGGCAACGCCTGTGGCCACCCTCGCTCCCGAGACGGAGGAGCCTGAAAATACGGGTACAGCGGTTCCCGCGCCGATCGCGGGGACGCAGGATAAACCCGGCGGAAAGCGCGGGCTCATAAAAGCCGCGGCGTATATATGGGCCGCGGGCTCTGCGGCGATGCTCGCCTATG
>JAFZYC010000090.1 GCA_017616435.1 Clostridia bacterium | reverse complement strand
GAACGGGTACGCCGGCCGAAGGCCGGAAAAACCATATCGAAAAGGCAGCCTTCCGGCTGCCTTTTCCGCATTTACTATCTTATTTTCCCGAAACCGAGGTATCGCTGTAACAGCTCGTTCTGCCGTAGGAGTAGGCGTTCGTGAAGGTATAGGTGCTTCCGTTCACGGTGATGCTGTGCTCGCCCTCGGAGTTCAGCGAGAGCAGGCAGGAGTTGACTCCGCTTCCGGCTTGGACGCGGCTGTAGCCCAATACGACAAGCGTGCCGCCGGTGATGCTGACGGAGCTTTCGGCGTCGAGCGCCGCAGCCATCTCGCTGTTGGGACCGCGGGTTATGACGAGACCGCCGGTCTGAACGTATGTGCCGTTGGAGTCGATGCCGTCAACGTCGCCGTTGGGAGAGACAGTAACGTCGAGTATGCCGCCCGTGACGATCACCTGAGGGCTCTCAAGGCCCTTCGTCGCGTTGACTCCGTCGTCCATGGCGGTGACTACGGTCGTGCCGCCCTCGATAACGACCACATTCGCCTCGAGCCCCTCGTATGCGCTGTCGATATAGATATCGCCGCCGGAGATGGTAAGCGCGCCGTCCGCGTGTATGCCGTCCGCGCCGCTCACGGTCTGTTGACCGCCCCAACCGCCGTGGCCGCCGGGACGGCCGGGGCCCATGTGCCCGCCGCCGGTCTTGCCTTCGGGGGAGTAGACGGCGATCGTGATACTGCCGCCGGAGATGTTGATGTCGCCCATGCCGCGCTCGCCGGACTCGAATGTCGTGCCGCAGTTGGCGTGCAGACCGTCGTCGTAGCTCGATATAGTGATGGCGCCAGCGGAGATATCGATCTTGCTTTCGGCCTTTACGCCCTTGTAGGAGTCGGTCGAGGCGGAATCGTCCGTGTAGTCGGAATAGGAGCCTGTGAATATGCTGACGGCGGGGACGTTGCCCTCTTCGTCGGGTTCCATGATAAAGCTGTGCGCCGCCTGGATGCCGTCGCCCGCGGCGTAGACCGCGATGCTGCCGCCGCAGAACACGATATCTCCGCGCGTCTCGCCGGACTTGTTGAGATCCGTCGAAGAGGTCTTCATGCCGTCGCCGAAGGTGGATATCGCAACGACGGTGCCGCTCTTGATCTTTATGGAATCGTTGCCCTTAATGGCGGCGTTCACCGCAGTCACCTTAAGGGAGAGCTTCTGGATCGTAAGATCCTTGGTCGTGTGTATGCCGTTATTATAGGAAGCTGTCACGACGAGAGTGCCCGCGCCCTTGAGCTTCAGATCCGCGTCCGCCCAGATGGCGCCGCCGCCCTGCGAATCGTCGTCGGTGGTCTTTTGGCTGCGTTCGTCCTTTATCACATTGTCCGTGCCCTTCTTTGCTGAGATCTCCACCTTGTCTGCGGAGAGTATCTTGATGGGCGAATCGGAAGAGTTTGTGATGGTGACGCCGTTCAGCTCCAGCACTACGACGTCCTCCTTGCCAGCAATGACCAATATCTGGCCTTCAAGCGCGCCGCGAAGGGAATACGTGCCCGCGGAAGTGACGGTGTATACGGAGCCGTTCCGGCTGAAAACGCCGTCGGCGGAGGTCATTACGAATTCGCCGCTGACCTCGCTCGCGGAGACGGAGCTGTCGCTCGCGGCAGTGGCCTGCACGTAATCGGAAGAGGAGGGAGCCTCCGTCTGCCCGGGATCGGACGAACCGCCCCTGCAGCCCGTCATTGTGAACGCGAGCGCCGCGCAAAGCAGCAAAGCGAGCGCCGCTGTGAGTATTCTATTTTTCATGGCAAAGCCTCCTTGATGATCGGTTTCTTTTCGGCTATTGTAGCATCAGCGCATATCACAAGTCAACGGCAGAAGCCGTACGATATGTGTTAAACCTGTGTCAATGAGGGAACAGTTCGGTAAAGAACGCGGCAATGAGCACTCCAAAGCGTTGTTGCAATGCGGCGCGGCAGGTGGTAAACTGTTCATTGCAGGAAAGAACGGCGCCGCCGGGGTATGGCCCTGTCGGGCCGGCAAGGAGGATATCAATGAAAAAACGCATAGTTTCCGCGATCATAGCTGCGGCGCTCCTGATCATGCAGGCGGTCCCCGCATTTTCCGTGGGCTCATTCGCGCCGAAGTACGCGACTCCCGAGGGGTATAATGAGAACGACTATCAGAAGGCGGTCGCTTTCATGGAGACCGAGGACGAATACGGCGTCAAGAACGGCGAGAAGATAGTATCGTTCTTCAACGGGTATTACAGGCCGAACGATCCCGAAAGCTGGAGCTATTACTACTACGATCACGATAACGGCATACTGTACCTTTACGGGATATTCTGGACCGACGACGCGGAAAAGCGGGTCTGCGCGCTCGAGCTCTATAATATGGGCCTCGTGGGCGAGCTCGACCTTTCGGGCATGTCGGAACTCAGCGAGGCGTACTGCGATCACAACGGGATAACGAAGCTCAACGCTTCCGGCTGCTCCCTTCTGCGCGCGCTCACCTGCAAGGGGTGCAAGATAGAGGAGCTCGATCTAACCGGCTGCGCGACGCTCGATCTTTTCGACTGTTCTGATAATCATATTGCGGAGCTTGACGTTTCCGACTGCGTATCTGTCACCGATATCGAGTGCGCGGACAACGATATCGAAAGCCTCGACGTTTCGGGCTGTGTCGCGCTGCAGTGGCTCAACTGCGCAAACAATTCGCTGACTTCGCTCGATCTGACCTGCAATCCGGAGCTCGAATACCTCCGGTGCACAGAGAATCGGCTCAAAACGCTCGATCTGACCTGCAATCCGGGACTGCCGTTCGACATGATATCGGCAAGCGGCAACGGGTTCATAGGATTCAGCAATTACGGCTATATCGATGACTATGGCTATTGGGTCAGCATGAATGCCGCTGCGGCCGCGCCCGCTCCAAACGCGGAGTTTTTGGGATGGTATTCCGAAAGCGGCGAACTCATTTCGGAGAATACGGAGCTCGCTCCCGGAGCCGGCCGCTCCCGCGTTACAGCCCGGTTCACCGGCGGCGCGGCGCTCCTTGGCGACGCCAACGGCGACGGCAGCGTGGATTCCGCGGACGCGCTCATCGTGCTCCGCGCTTCAATGGGCATAGTCCAGCTTTCGGAGGAGACCGCATCAGCCTGCGACGTGGATCATAACGGCGTTCTGAACACCGCCGACGCGCTAATGATACTGCGATACGCAATGGGCCTTATAGAAGGCTTCCCGGAAAACCGAACCGATACGAAACAAAAAATGACCGCAGAATTGCGGTCATTTTTTTGCCGATATTTTGGCTCGATCAGCGCTCGAACAGCTTCAAAAGCTTCATCTTTATCTTTCCGGCCTTTCCGGAATATGGGTGCTCTCTTAAAGGAAGGTTCATGTGCGTTTTGCCGGTAAGTACGGTCTGCGGATGCGTGAACTCCCTGAATCCCCACTCGCCGTGGTACGCGCCCATGCCGGAATGTCCCGCGCCGTTGAAGGGCACGCCCTTGACCATCATGTGGATACAGACCTCGTTTATGCAGCCGCCGCCGAACTGCTGCGAACTCATGACCCGCTTCGCCCATTTCCTGTCCGAAGTGAACACGTACATTGAGAGCGGGTGCTCGCGGTCGGCGATGACGCCGAGTATGCTTTCGACCTCCGAGTCTTTGAACGGGACTACCGGGAGCAGCGGACAGAACAGCTCGTGCTGCACGATATCCTCGTCTGCGCGCACGGGGTAGAATATCGTCGGGGCAAAGCGCACGGCCTCACGAACGCCCGTGCCGCCGAATATCACGCGGTCGGAGTACGCCGCAGTGAGCCTTTCGCATTTATCGTAGACCGCGGGCGTTATGAGCTTGGGGTATTCCGGGTTCTCCTCCGGCTTTTCGCCGATCTGGCGTAAGAACTCCTTTTTCAGCTCCTCGAGGAACTCTTCCGCTATCTCCTCCGCGACGGCGATCTGGTTAATGTTAATGCAGATCTGTCCCGCGTTGCAGAGCTTGAAGAACGCGATCTTGCGGGCTGCGTCGCGGATATCCGCGTCCTTGCGGATGACGCACCAGTTGCCCGTCTCGCCGCCGAGCTCAAGCGCGACGGAGGTGAGGTTTTTCGAGGCCATCCCGAGCACATGCTTGGCAACGGCGGGGGAGCCGGTGTAAAAGATCTTGTCGAACCGCTCCTCAAGGCACATGTCGGCGACGTCGTGACCGCCGTCTATCACCGTGACGTATTCCTCCGGGAATGTATCGGCGATCATCTTTTTAAGCGCCTTCGTGCTCTCGGCGGATTTGGAGCTGGTCTTAAGCACGGCGGTATTGCCGCCCGATATGCTCGCGGCAAGCACGCCGAGCGTCAGAAGTACGGGGAAGTTGAAGGGCGAGATTATGAGCGAGACGCCGTAGGGCATCTTGTAAACGGTCGTATCCGTGCTCGGAAAGCACATGAGCCCGCTGTAATGATGCTCCGGCCGCGCCCATCGCTTAAGCCCTTTCAGCATCTCGTTGACCTCTACGATGACCGGACCTATATCGCAGAGATAAGCCTCCGTCTCGCTCTTGCCGAGGTCGTCATAGAGCGCCTTTTCGAGCATTTCCTTGTGGTCGATCACCGCCTGACGGAGCTTTTTCAGCTGCTCTCTGCGCCAATCCACCCCGAGCGTCGCACCTGTGCGGAAGAACGCCCGCTGCTTTTCCACTATGCCGTGTACGGCTTCCTGTGTGTATGTCATATCGATGATCCTTTCGATCGGCGAATGCCTTATTTTTCGGAGTTCTCTTTTCTTTCGAGGAACCGGAGCAGCATCCTGTGCTGGGCTTTGAGATACATGTTCCTGACCGGGGGCAGCACGTTCATCAAAAACCTGCTCGGAAGATAAACCGGGCATGGATAGACCTGCTTTTTGCCCCTTTCGACGCCGCGGATCGCTGCCTTTGCGACCGCTTCCGCCGTCTGCACGGGGAAGGGCTGCTCCACCTTGTGCCCCGCGCCGCCGACCTCAAAGAAATTCGTCTTGGTGGAAACGGGGTATATGCAGGTGATCTTAAGGTTCTTGGGCGATTCGATGCGTATCGCCTGCTGGAAGCCCTTCATTGCGAACTTGGTGGAGGCATAGAGGGCGTACCCGGGAAGCGCCATCTCGCCCATCGCGGAAATGGTGTAGACAAGGCGGCCTTCGCGCCCGTCAAGGTGGTTCAGGTATTTCGAATAGCTGTACATGCAGGAGAAAGTGTTGAGCCGGAATATGTTCTCGATCCTGTCCCAGTCCTCGTAATCGTAGCGCTCGTAATACGGCGCGCCCGCGTTGCAGACGAGTATGTCGATCTTATCGAAAACCTCCTCCGCCTTTTCGAAGAGGGCGTCCACGCCCTCGCGCGTGCTCAGATCGCAGGGGAAGAGCATCACGTTCTCTCCAAAGCCCGTGAGCTTGCCTATGCTGCGGCTCGCGGCGATGATGCTGTTGCCGTTCTCCTCCGAGGCGAGCATTTCGAGCATTGAAAGCCCTATGCCGCTCGAAGCGCCGGTTAAGACTATTTTTCTGTTCTTTATCATATTACGCCCCTTTCTTATTACTTATAGGAGAGTTCCTGCACCAGCTCGTATGCCTGTTTTACGACCGTCTTCAGGCTGCCGACCTTATCGCAGTCGCCGACGAAATACACCTGCGGAGAACCCTTTTTGCGCTTCTGCCCCTTGAGGGAGGCGAATCTGTCATCCGGCGTGTAGCCGACGGATAATATCACGGAATCCGCGGGGACGGTCTTTTGCCCCTCGGCGGTGTTTATCACGACGCCTTCATTTGTGATCGAATCGACCGTCGCGGAAAGATACGCGGGAACATTGTGATATCTGAGCAGCTCGCGCAGCATGGATGAGTTCGCCATGCAGATACCGCGGGCCCCGACGAGGTGCTCCGTCATTTCGACTATCGAGGGATGCTTCCCCTGAAGCGCGAGCTCATACGCGATCTCGCAGCCGGTCAGGCCGCCGCCTATCACCACGACGCGCTCCCCGACTTTCTTCTTCCCCTCAAGGAACTCTTCCGCCGTCATCGCCCTTTCGGCGCCGGGTATTCTGAGCGTACGCGCATGGGCGCCGGTCGCGATCACGATGACGTCGGCGCCGAGGCCTTCCGGATCGTTTATCTCGGAGCCGAGATGAACGTTTGCGCCGCACTCATAAAGCTTCGCTTCGTACCATTTGAGCAGTTCCTTGTCCTTTTCCTTGAACGACATGGCCGCGGCAGCGTTGAACACGCCGCCGAGCCGTTCGGTCTTTTCGTAAAGATCTACGGTGTGCCCGCGAAAACTCGCCTGTATCGCGGTCTCCATACCGCCTATACCGCCGCCGATAACGGCGATCTTTTTGGGCGTTTTTGCTGGAGCATAGCTGTATTTTGTCTCGTTGTTCGTCCACGGATTAAGCACGCATCGGCCCATCTCAACGTGCATCGGGTCGATATCCGTGCCCTTTCCGTTAAGGCCGTTGAAGGGCAGACATGCGCCGTGGCAGGCGATGCAGGGGCGGACGTCGTTCAAACGCCCCTCCTTTATTTTCGTCACGTATTCGGGATCGCACAGGAGCTGGCGGCCTATACCCATCGCGTCTATCCTGCCCGCGGCGATCGACTCCGCTGCGGCGTCCGGCTGCATGCGACCCGCGCACACTACGGGCTTGGAGGTGAACCGCTTTATATGCTCAACGTATGAAAGGTTAATGTTGAGAGGCGCGTATACGGGCGGGTGCGCCCAGTACCACGCGTCGTAAGTGCCGTTGTCGCAGTTGAACATGTCGTAGCCCGCTTCCTCGAGTATGCGGATCGCCCGCTCGGATTCCTCCATCGTGCGGCCGACCTCGCAAAACTCCTCGCCCGGTACGGCGCCCTGATTGAAGCCGCGGGTCATTGACCTTACGGAGTAGCGCAGGGAAACGGGGAAATCCGCCCCGCAGACCTTCTTGATCTCCTTTACGACATCGCAGGCGAAGCGCAGGCGGTTTTCGAGCGTTCCGCCGTATTCGTCCTCACGATGGTTCGTGTAGCGCATCGCGAACTGATCCAAAAGGTATCCCTCGTGCACGGCGTGTATCTCGACTCCGTCGACGCCCGCCTCCTTGCAGCGCTGAGCCGTCTGCCCGAAGGCGTAAACGAACTGCTTGATCATGCTGTCGGTGAAATGATCCATCGAAACATCCGGATCCCATACGTTGGGCTCGTCGGGATCGGGCGCGGACCACCACCATTTGGTCATAAGAAAAGGCGAGGAGAGCTTCTTCAATACGCCCTTTTTGACAAAGGGGCGGAGCATGGGCGGAAGCAGCATCGACCTGCCGGAGCCCGCGCTGATCTGGAAGAAGACCTTCGCGCCGCTGTCGTGAATGCCCTTTATGACGGGCCTGACCTTGTCGAACACCTCCGGATGCTTATAGACCCATTTTTTGCCTATTATGCTTATGAGCGGGATGAGGCCGGGTATGAAAAGGCCGATATCCATGTCGCGGCGGTCGGCGTAAAACCTGTCGATCCCCTTGACATAGCCGGTCTTGGCCTCCCACTGGATCATGTTGGTGCCCTCCATGGGCAGCATCACCACGCGGTTTTTGATCGTTACGTTACCGATCTTCCACGGCGTGAACAGCGGTTCGTATTTAGGATCCATAAGCTCCCTCCCGAAATGTCATTATGTCGTTATCATTATAGCAGAGATACCGAAAAAAACAAAGGGGCGAAAGCTGTTTGAAAGAAAAATCGGAAAGGGGCGGGGGATGCATAAGACAGCCCTTGCCGTTATCCGTATTCGCTGATATAATCAAACTACCGGCCGCGAGCGGGAAAACAACGGGAGGAACGATATGAAGCTTTTGGGCGTTGAAAAGCAAGGGAGCTGGCTCTATTCCGAATGGAACCTGACCTACAGAGTCGGATGGGAGAACATCTTGAGGGCGGCTGCGCTCATTTTCGAGTACACCGACGAGCCGGAGATACTTACGGGCGACGCGTATGAGGAGCGTAGGGCAGAGGTCTCGGATCCCGAAGGCGTCCTCGCGCTTGAGGAGAACGGTTATCTTATAATACGCGGGCTCTCGCAGATTATCAAAGTGCCCCTTATGATAACGTTTTACAATCAGCTCGACCTTGTGAGGGCTGCGGTCGCCTGCGCGGCGGAGGAGTTCGAGGAAGCGGATTACAGGCGCTTCAATCTTTCCATGTGCCAATTCATGGATTCGATTGAGTTAGCGATGTATAATGCTTAAGGCGAGGCGCCGCTTGACAATATCCGGCGAAATGATATAATATTTTCGGGATGTTTTTTATAAAATCGACACATCCGCGGAGGGACTTATGATTTTCCAAATCACCGATCTGTGGCAGATACTCGGCTGGTGCCTTGTGTTTGCGGGACTCATCATTTTGAATGAGATCGGCAGAAAGACCAAGTTCGGCGGCATACTCATATTTGTTGCGATACCGATCGCGCTGACGATCTACTATGTCCTGGCGCACCTCGGTCTTTTCGGGGGGAAGGAGAACCCGACCGTCGCTTATATGGACGGCTGGTTCCACTACTTCAAGCTCTATGCCGCCACGATAGGCTGTATAGGCTTCATGATGATCAAATACAAATGGGGCATAGGCAAGGAGAAATGGTTCAAGTGGTTCCCCTGGTTCATCGTCGCCGCCAACATCATGATCGCCAACGTTTCGGATATGGAATCCGCGCTAGCCGCGCTCAAGATATCCGGCAACCTTAGCGGAACATGGTGGGCCTCCAACGAGGGCGTGTTCCTCTACGGCGGCTGGTGGAACGTATTGAACGCGCTTGCGGGCCTCATCAACATCTTCTGCATGACGGGCTGCATCTATCTGTTCTCCTCCAAGGATAAGAACAGATCCGATATGCTCTGGCCCGACATGACGATCTGGTTCATTGTCGCGTACGATATCTGGAACTTCGAGTATACCTACCTCAATCTCCCCACCCACGCGTGGTACTGCGGCTTCGCGCTTCTTCTCGCGCCGACCGTAGCCAACGCTCTCTGGAACAAGGGCGGATGGATCCAGAACCGTGCGAACACCCTCGCCATCTGGTGCATGTGGGCGCAGACCGTGCCTCTCTTCCAGCTCAGGGGCAGGTTCGCGGCGGTGCTCCCCACCGTTTACGGCGGGGCGACCGCGAACGGCGTTACCACGATGGATCTTTACGAGAAGGCGATCGCGCTTTACAACGCAGGCCAGGGCAAGACAGCCGCCGCGGGCGAGGCGATAGCGGGAATGGGCATCACCGCGGATCCCAGGATGCAGGGCTTTATCGCCATGCTCTCGATCGGCGTGAACCTGCTCTGCATCGCGGTAATAATCAAGCGCTCCATAAAGCTGCATAAGAACCCGTATTCCAACCCCGTTTTCGCCGGAACGAGGGACTTCGAGGAAGCCATGGCGAGGGCGGAGCTGTAATGCTCGGGTAAGATCGATAATTCAAGGCAGGGCCGTGCAAAAGCGCACGGCCCGCTTTTTTGCCGAAACACGAGGTATTCTGTTGACTGCCGGGGAAAAATGCGGTATATTATTATTTAAGGTATATTAATCAAGACCGCTAAAACAAGGAAAGATGGGGTGTCATAATGGGCAAGAGCTTTGAAGAATGGAAGATCGGCGATCCTATGATCAACGAAAGGGACTACTGGCAGGATCCGAACTACGTTCCGGAGGATCCCGAAAAGGAGAAGCTTGTAAAGAAGCTTGCGGAGATGATCACCGACCGCGTAAAGAAAAAGCTGCTTCACAAGATAAACGACCGCGACCCCGAATACTGGATACTCGACATGATCCTCAATAAGGAGCAGGTCAAGTTCCTTTTGAATTTCAAAAAGACGAGGGTGCCCTATTCCGTGCCGGAGCTTGCCGAAATGAACGGCATGAGCCTTGAGGACACGCAAAAGATGATCGAGCGCCTGCGCTGGATAGGCGTTATAGAGCAGAACAGGGCCAAGACCCCTGACAAGCACCTGCAGTACGAGCTGCCCATATTCGTTCCCGGCAGCGCGGAGTTCATGATGATGCAGGACAGGCTTACGGACGAGTTCCCCCAGCTCGCCACGTTCTTCAACCTCATGACGCAGATACCCCTTGCCGGCCTCACGCAGCTCGTTCCCCCGGGCGGCGCGGGCATAGGCATGCATGTTATCCCGGTCGAAAAGGCCATATCCGCGGAGAGCCGCAGCGTGCCCGTGGAACATATCTCCCGCTGGCTCGATATGTACGATAAGTTCGGCATTTCCGAATGCTCCTGCCGCAAGCAGCAGACCATGCGCGGCGAGGGCTCGGGCGAGATACGGGGCGATTACTGCATAGGCGTCGGCGATATGGCCGAGTACATGGACGACCGCGGCATAGGCCATTACGTCACCAAGGAGGAGGTGCTCGAGATACTCGAGCGCGCCGAGCGCCACGGCTATGTGCACCAGATAACCAATATCGACGGCGAGGATAAGATCGTCGCGATATGCAACTGCGCTCCCGGCGTGTGCAACGCGCTCCGCACGAGCCAGCTTTTCAATACTCCAAATATGTCCGCCTCCGCCTACCGCGCGCACGTCGATAAGGAGAAATGCGTCGCATGCGGCAAGTGCGTGGAGGTCTGCCCCGTTGGCGCGGCTAAGCTCGGCCAGAAGCTCTGCAAAAAGGACGGCAGCGAGGTCACCTATCCCAAGACCGAGCTTCCGGACGCGGTCAAATGGGGCGCCGATAAATGGAACTACAACTATCGCGACGACGCGAAGATCAACTGCTACGATACCGGCACCGCGCCGTGCAAGACCGCATGCCCCGTGCACCTTTCCGTGCAGGGCTATATAAAGATGGCGGCGGAGGGACGGTATGACGAGGCGCTTAAGCTCATAAAGCAGGATAACCCCCTGCCCATGATCTGCGGCGCGGTCTGCAACCGCCGCTGCGAGGACGCCTGCACGAGGGGCACCGTCGATCAGCCCCTCGCCATCGACGAGATAAAGAAGTACATCGCCTCGCTCGATCTCAATAAGCAGGACCGCTATATCCCGCTCTGCGAAAAGCACGACGGCGGCATGTGGGGCGACGAGTACAAGGTAGCCGTCATCGGCTCCGGACCCGCGGGCCTTTCCTGCGCGTACTTCTTAAGGCGCGACGGCTATCCCGTGACCGTATTCGAGAAGGAGCAGAGAGCCGGCGGCATGCTGGAGCACGGCATACCCTCCTACCGGCTTGAAAAGGACGTCATGCAGGCCGAGATCGACGTCATACGCGATATGGGCGTCGAGTTCAGGTTCGGCGTCGAGGTCGGCAAGGACGTCACTATCGAGGAACTCAGGAAGCAGGGCTACAAGGCGTTCTTCATAGCGATAGGCATGCAGGGCGGCCGCCTTGCCGGCGTGCCCGGCGAGGACGCGGAGGGCGTCGAAACCGGCGTCAGCTTCCTGCGCCGCATCAATAACGATCACTCCGTACGTCTCAGCGGCAAGACCGTGGTCGTCGGCGGCGGCAACGTCGCGATAGACGTAGCGGGAAGCGCGCTCCGCGCTGGCTCAGACGAGGTCACGATGCTCTGCCTCGAGCAGCTTGACGAGATGCCGGCGGCCAAGGACGAGGTGGAGGAAGCGCTTGCCGACGGCGTGAAGCTAATAAACGGCTGGGGCCCGAAGGAGGTCGTAAAGGAGAACGGCCGCGTCAGCGCCGTCGTATTCAAGCGCTGCACCCGCGTGTATGACGAAAATCACCGCTTCTCACCCGAATATGACGAGGACGATACCATCACCGTTCCCTGCGACAACCTGCTGCTCTCCATCGGCCAGAGCATAATCTGGGGCGATCTTTTGAAGGGCACGAAGGTCGAATTGAGACCCAACGGCGGCGTTATCGCCGATCCCGTCACCCGCCAGACCGCGGAGCCCGATATCTTCGTCGGCGGCGACGTGTTCACAGGCGCGAGGTTCGCGATAGACGCGATAGCCGGCGGCAGGGAGGGCGCGGTTTCCATCAACCGCTTCGTGCATCCCGGCAACAGCCTCACCATCGCGCGCGATCTGAGGGAGTTCATCGAGCTCGACAAGGACGATATCGCGGATCCCACTCAGATGGAGAGCTTCGACAATTCCCCCCGCCAGCTTCCCGGCAAAAAAGCGGGGAGGGCGAGCGCGACATTCGAGGATCTAAGACTCACCTTCACGGAAGAGCAGGTCAAAAAGGAGGCCAAGCGCTGTTTGGGCTGCGGCGCGACGACTGTCGATACCAACCGCTGCGTGGGCTGCGGCCTCTGCACGACAAAGTGCGAGTTCGACGCTATCCATCTGACGCGCGACGTGCCCGCCGCAAGCAAGATGTACAAGTCCGAACAGAAGGTCAAGGCGCTGCTGCCCTATGCTGCGAAGCGCGCCGTAAAGATAGTGTTCAAGAAGAACGAAGATGAATAAAGACTTTGATATAATCGACGTGAGGGCGGGAATAGAGGCCGAGAACGGCCGCTTTGCCGCCCTCGTGCGCGAGCTGACGGAAAAAGAGGGCGTGTTCCTCATAAACCTCATGGCGTCGCCCGGCGCGGGCAAGACGAGCGTGCTTTGCCGCGTGATCGACGCGCTGAAGGATTCCTTCAGCATAGGCGTTATGGAGGCGGATATGGACGCGGACGTGGACGCGCGCACCGCCGCCGCGCACGGGGCTCAGGTCGTGCAGCTGCATACGGGAACGTCCTGCCACATGGACGCGAAGATGACGCTCCGCGGGCTGGAGGCGTTCGAAAAGCCCCTCCCCGAGGTGATAATACTGGAGAACGTCGGCAACCTTGTGTGCCCGGCGGAGTTCGACGTCGGCGCGGATATGCGGCTGATGATCCTGAGCGTGCCGGAGGGCGACGACAAGCCCTTGAAGTATCCGCTCATGTTCACCGTATCCGACTGGATGCTCGTGAACAAGATCGATACCGCTCCGATTTTCGATTTCGATATCGCAAGATGCGAAAGGAACGTGCGCGCGCTGAACCCGGGATTAAAGATCTTTCCCGTATCCGCAAAGACGGGCGAGGGCATGGAAGCCTTCACATGCGCGCTTTCCGGCGCGATAGCGGCCGGGCTTTCAAGCAAGCGAAAGGGGGCGGGGGAATGAAGACCATAGAGCTTAAAATGACCGTCACCGATTCCAACGACCGCGACGCGGAGGCGCTTCGCCGCGAGCTTTCGGAGCGAGGGATATTCCTCGTAAACCTAATGAGCGCGCCTGGAAGCGGCAAGACGACGCTGATTTCCCACACTATAACCGATCTTAAGGACAGGGTAAAAATAGGCGTTATGGAGGCGGATATCGCCTCCGATGTGGACGCCCAAAGGATCTGCGAGCTCGGCGCGGAGAGCATACAGGTACATACCGACGGCATGTGCCACATGGACGCGGGCATGACGCGCGAGGGGCTTGCGGGAATGGAGGGCGAAAACGAGATAGTCTTCCTCGAAAACGTCGGCAACCTCATCTGCCCCGCGGAGTTCGATACCGGCGCGCATAAAAATGTGATGATACTGAGCGTGCCCGAGGGCGACGACAAGCCCTTGAAATACCCGCTCATGTTCCAAAGGAGCGACGCGCTCGTCATAACCAAAATGGACGCCGCGCCGTATTTCGATTTCGACCTCGAGGCGGTAAAAATGAGGGCCGGGAAGCTCAATCCATCCATCCGCATATTCCCCGTTTCCGCCAAAACGGGCGAGGGGATGGCCGAATGGGAAAACTATCTCCTATCGGAATGGGAGATGCGCCATGCATGAACTCAGCATCGTCAAGCACGTGATAAAAACGCTGCACGAGGTCGCGGAGGAGAATAACGTCCGCCGCATCGGCTCCGTAACGCTCGAGGTGGGCGAGGTCTCCGGAGTGGTGATCGAGCAGCTCACCGACTGCTGGAACTATTTCAGGGATAAGGACGAGCTGGTAAAAGGCGCGCCGCTCTATGTCGAAACGATAGAGGCAGTGACGTTCTGCACCGCCTGCGAAAGGACTTACGAAACGGTCAGATACGGCAGGACTTGCCCCCAATGCGGCAGCGAGGAAACGTATCTGCTGAGGGGAAACGAGTTTTCGATAAAGCAGATCGAGGCGGAGTAGGTGTATTTCCTTTGGGGTCATGGGGCGGGCTGTTCGCTTCGCTCACAAGGCTTTCCCGGCGCGATGCGTCGCCGCTTTGATTGTTTGAATAAGGAAGCGGCGACGGATACACGGCTTACGCCGTGTGACCGAACTGCGTTCGAATCGACACGCAAGCGTGCGAAATAAAAACCACCCGGTATTACCGGATGGTTTTTATTTGGCCTCCCCGGCGCGATTCGAACGCGCGACCTTTCGCTTAGGAGCGGTTTGGTCTGCAGAGTTTAAAAACCCTTACAGCGCTTGATTTTTCAAGCAAACACTGTATTTTTAATGTGCTGCGGCATTGCTTCAATATCCGCATTCTACGCGATATCAGCATTATCCTCAAGAATTGTGTAGCATAATTGTAGTATGCCAGCTGTCCACTTTAGATAACACCCTCAAATATGATACTTACGGCGATACCGTTTCAGGTTACAAGTACGAGTACGATCCGAACAACAATCTCTCCAAGCTCACCTGCATCAATGCATACGGTTCCTGGAATACGACCTACACGTATGACAAGGACAACAGGCCTTTAACTACCACGCTGAACAACGGCAAGGTCATCACCAATACGTATGACGCCATCGGCAGGATCACGAAGAGGAGGATCGGTCTTGCTTCCGGTGCATATGATACGAACATCACCTATGTACCCGGCGCTGACGGCTCAAAGACCGCTCTCGTTTCGACCTATCAGAACAAGAACGACGACGCCTACAGCTATTCCTATGACGCTAATGGCAACATCACCGAGATCATACAGGGAAGCATGAGCTTCACGTATGAGTATGATGAGGCCAACCAGCTCATTAGGGAGAACCTGTATTATGGCTCCGGGAACGCCAACAATGCGACCTATACCTATGAGTATGATGACTGGGGCAATATCCTCAACAAGAGGAAGTATGCCTACACTGCCGACACTCTCGGCGCTGTTGTTGAAACAATTGCCTATGGCTACAATGACAGCCAGTGGGGCGACAGGCTTACCTCGTTTGGCGGTCAGACCATCACGTATGACGCCATGGGCAATCCCGAGAGCTATCTGGGCAAGACGCTCTCCTGGGAAAGCAAGCAGCTGACCTCGGTCACCGACGGGACGCATTCCTACTCCTATTCCTACAACGAGGATGGGCTGCGTCTGCGCAAGGTAGTAGACGGCACCGATACCGAATACTACTACAACGGCTCCGTGCTGATGTACATGGTAACGGGCACGGGCGAAAACAAGGTCCAGCAGCGGTTCTCCTATGACGCCTCGGGTAAACTTGTTGCGGTAGTTTACAAAGTCGGCTCCGGCACGAGCTATATCTACTACTACCTGCGCAACGCTCAGGGTGATATAGTAAAACTCATTGACAGCAGCGGGAACACTGTTGTAGAATACACTTACGACAGTTGGGGCAAGCTCATTGCCACAACGGGCAGCTTGGCAAACACGGTAGGTGCAAATCAGCCCTTCCGTTACAGAGGCTACGTCTATGACGAGGAGACGGAGTTCTACTACCTCCAGTCCCGCTACTACGATCCCAACACCTGCAGGTTCATATCGGCTGACGTCCTCCTCTCCACCGGCCAGGGCGTTATCGGACACAATTCCTTCGCATATTGCGGAGACAATCCAGTTGCTCGTTTTGATTCATCTGGCGACTTTTTCTTGTCGACACTTGCAATATGTGTTGTTGGCGGCGCAATCCTGGGCGGCCTTATTGGTGGAATCGCCGGTAATAGTTACGCAAAAAGCAAAGGGTACTCTGGTTCAAAAAGAGCAAAATATATTATCGGCGGCATACTTGGAGGTGGAATCATTGGTGCAGCTTTAGGTTACGCTTTGGCGCCTTTTATCACCACCGCAACAGGCGTAGCTGGTATATCAATCACCGCTAAAGCAGGGGTGACCATTATTCCTTTGCACCTCGCAGGTCAATACCACCATGTGTTAAGCAATCGAATAATGAATGCTTTGGCAAATCATCCTCTTCGCGGACTATTTGATCGAGCTGCATCTGTTATTCAGGCCCTAACTTCTCAGGCTCACAGAGGATACCAAGCATGGCACAGACTTATTGATAAAAACATGGTTTCATGGTTACAAAATCATTTGAACGCGTCACCCTTTGAGTTTTGGCAGGAAATGTATAATCAGTATAACACAAAGGATATGATTAAACGATTTGGTGAATATGTACTTGATTTCATAAAGGAGCAGATGAAAATATGGAAATGATAACCAATAACATTGCAACTAACAAAACTCTATCTCTTATTGGAGTATATCCTGTATTGCCCGAAGAGAGAATTTATCTCATCGAGTTATTAATAAGTAGGCCAACTAAGCTAGTCGATTTGTCCATGTTCCTACAAAAAACAGGAGGGAAAAACAAGGAAGATTGGCAGGCTCCATATGATGAACACTATCTAGATGAAAGAGGCGAGCGGATCATCGGTGATTTTTTCAACCATGATGATTTGAATTGCTATCCTACTCGAGTAGTATTCTATATGTATTTGGAAACAATGGAGGTACCACTTACGACGCCGTATGGCGAAGTCTGCTTGACGGATGTAAAAGAACTTCCCTCTAGGTTAGAAATGCTTAAATATACACCCATGGATTAGCCCATTCGGTGGACTTATGGTGCACTATCTCTCTTCTTTATATTTGATGATTGTACCATGAACAAGCATTCTCCACTCATCTTCTAAATATTTATTTTCTTCCATGGGAAATAGATAAAGATTGATATTTAGAAGCCATCCATCAAACGAATGATTTAGACGACCGTCATCGATCCTGATGCGCGTATGAGGGAGCAATGTGTGACAAGCAAAGCTTTTTGTTCCGTCAACATATTGAGTTCCCTGCGGAGCCTGCACCCTCAAGGTGCAGGCTTCAGCTCGTTTTTGCTGTCTGCGATCCGTCGCATCTTCACCCTGCATACCGAACCGCACAACTCCCTGACGAGCAGGTCCGCGTGGATCCGCTTAAGTAGTAGTGGTTCTTACCTCGTCGGGCCGTCGTCCTCACGCATATCCTATTTCAGATCCCCGCATGCCTGTGCCGAGCCGTCCAATGCTGTGAAGCGTTCAAGACGGAAGTATCATTATGCTGTTGCCCGAGTTGGCTATTCAGTTGTCAAGCTGCACGAGGGTTTTCCTAAATATCCCCTCACTTATACCTGGCAAAAAAACAGGGGGGTGTCCGAAAGAAAAAGGCCTATTCGGGAGAATATATTTTATTTGTGGATAATTAAGATGCACCAAGATAAGAATTTGAAGAGAAGTTAAAGTGCAAAGGGCATTTCATTATCAGCGGTTCAGATGCTTCTGTTTCAATGAGTTGTAAAGAGAATGTAGTATAATGTAGTATATTTGCCCAAAAAAGAAAAAACGGCGGCCCAAATACCGTCGTTTTAGAACACTGAAATCGAGGATGGTGCTGTTTTTGAGCAAAAAATGTAGTATGGATGTAGTATGAATATTGAAAATGAAAGGCCCCGAAAACTCAAGGTTTTCGGGGCCTTTCTGGCGCACCATACTGGATTCGAACCAGTGGCCTTTCGCTTAGGAGGCGAACGCTCTATCCTGCTGAGCTAATGGTGCCTGTTCGATTCTATCAGAAGAATAGACTGTTCGCTTAGGAGGCGAACGCTCTATCCTGCTGAGCTACGGAGAGAAGGCCTTTTTGGACCGACATTTATAATATCAAATCCTCAAGGCGTTGTCAACATCAAAAAGGGAAGGCGTTTGAAATATATGAGGAGACATGCCCGAGAAGTGCTGCTGTTTCCTCCAACTCATCGAACGCATGGAACACGCTCCCGAGTATCGCG
>JAFZYC010000089.1 GCA_017616435.1 Clostridia bacterium | reverse complement strand
GAGGGGGCTGCGTTGGAGCGGGTGATGGGAATCTGAACCCCGCGTTCCGAGTTGCTATGATGCACTCCGACTTGCGTGGCGGAACGCAAATACTTTGGCTATGCCAAAGTAGGGGTCCATCGCAGTTTCTCGTTTGAACGAAACAGAGAGCAGCACCGCTGCTCTCTGTTTCGTTGGAGCGGGTGATGGGAATCGAACCCACATTATCGGCTTGGGAAGCCGACGCTCTGCCACTGAGCTACACCCGCGTCGCAAATGTGATTATAGCCCATCGGCAGGGCTTTGTCAATGCCTTTTTATGTCGGCCGGGATCGAAATCAGCGCCGTCCTACCCCCTTTCGGATACGGCTGAAAACTTTTTCGAAATCGATTAAGATTTCTCTTGACAAGCCGATATCATGTTTAATATAATGTTTATGTCCCGTAAAAAGGACGCTTGCTTTGTTATAAGGCCGGAACCCGTTCACTCCACTTTTTGTCCGGGGAATGGCTGAAAATAAGGAGGAATCTCCCCCGTGGCCCGGGGTGCGGCAGTGTGGAGACCTGCCGCAATGCACGACCGACGTATGCGCGGCGTGTGAGGCGGTCCGTTGAAGGATTTCGGGACCGTCAAAGGTCAAAAATCAATGGCAAGTTTGTCTCTCGTCAACCTCAAAAAGGTCTATGACAACAAGGTGGTCGCCGTCGACGATTTCAATCTCGAGATCGAAGACAAGGAGTTCATCGTTTTCGTAGGTCCTTCCGGCTGCGGAAAATCCACCACCCTGCGCATGATCGCGGGTCTGGAGGAGATCTCCAGCGGCGAGCTGTACATCGACGACAGGCTCGTGAACAGCGTTGCGCCGAAGGATCGCGATATCGCGATGGTATTCCAGAACTACGCGCTCTACCCCCACATGACGGTGTATGAGAACATGGCTTTTGCGCTGAAGCTGCGCAAAACGCCCAAGAAGGAGATCGACGTTAAGGTCCGCGAGGCCGCGGAGATACTCGGCATCACCGATCTGCTCGACCGCAAGCCCAAGGCGCTTTCCGGCGGACAGCGTCAGCGCGTAGCTATAGGCCGCGCGATCGTCCGCGAACCGAAGGTATTCCTTATGGACGAGCCGCTTTCCAACCTCGACGCCAAGCTCAGGAACCAGATGCGCGCGGAGATAATCAAGCTGCGTCACCGCATCGACACGACGTTCATCTACGTCACCCACGACCAGACCGAGGCAATGACTCTGGGCGACCGCATCGTCATCATGAAGGACGGTATCATCCAGCAGATCGGCACCCCGCAGCAGGTGTTCAACCATCCCGCGAACCTCTTCGTAGCCGGTTTCATAGGCACTCCGCAAATGAACTTCTTCGAAGCGGAGCTCGATAAGAAAGCCGATGGCGGGTACGTCGTGCGCGCCGCCGGCGCGGAGTTTGAGCTCTCCGCCGAGCAGAACGCCGTTCTTTCCGAAAAAGAGGCCGCGCGGCTGGAGAACGCCATCTCCTATGACGAGGACGGTCTGCAGGTCAGCGACTCCCCCAATGAAGAGACCTGGCCGAAGAACGTCACTCTCGGCATACGTCCCGAGCATATCTCGCTCTGCACCGAAAACGACGACCCCCGTCTTGAGGGCAAGGTCGACGTTTGCGAGATGATGGGCTCCTCCATGCATCTGCACGTCGATATCGGCGATAAGGACGTCGTACTCGTGCTGCAGACGGTCGATCTTCCCATGGAGAAGCGCGCGGGCTTCGCCTACGGCGAGCAGGTCTGCTTCAGCTTCGACGCAGCGCTCGTACACCTCTTCGACGCGGAGACCGAGGAAAACCTCATCTGACAAGAGCATATCAAAAGAGCTGAGGCAAAAGCCCCAGCTCTTTTATTGTTTACTTTCAGATCGTGACCGTGACGCGGCACTCCTCCTTGTCCGTGAGCGGGATCTTGTTCCCGGAAACGGGCGCGCCGTCGACGATCATGCCCTTGTTCGCGCCGCGCTCGACCTTCACGAGATACCTTGTTCCGCGGAATACGCGGACGAGTTCGAAGCCTGAAAGCTCATCGGGCAGGCAGGGATCTATCGTTAGGCCGTCGTACTCCGGCCTGACGCCGAGTATGCCTTGGCTTACCGCAGCGAATGTCCATGCCGCGGTGCCCGTGAGCCAGGAGTTCTTCGCCTCGCCGTAGTTCTTTGCCCTGCGGCCCGCGATGGTCTGGCTGTAGCAGTATGGCTCCGTGCGGTGGATCTCGCTCCTGTCCTCTATGAAGGCGGGGGCGTTCCTTTTATAAAGGTCATACGCGCCGTTGCCGTCCCCTATCCTGCAGTAAGCGAGCACCGTCCAGGGGTTGTTGTGGCAGAACACGGAGCCGTTCTCCTTATAGCCCGGCGGATAGGAGGATATCTCGCCGAGATAATCCCTGTACTCGGTGTAGCAGGGCGAGAGCAGCTCGAGGCCGAACTCGTTGCCGAGATTCGCCTCCGCGGAGCGGAGCGCGCGGCGGCCGTATTCTTTGCCGCCTATGCCCGCCATGACGCAGAAGCCCTGCGGCTCTATGAATATCCTTCCCTCGTCGTTTTTTTCGCTGCCTATCGGCCTTCCGAAGGCGTCGTACGCACGCAGGAACCATTCGCCGTCCCAGCCGTGCTCGAGTACCGCCTTCTCCATGGCTTCGACATGGGAGCGGATCTCCTTCGCCTCCTCCGCAAGGCCCATGCTCTCGCAGAGCTCGGCGTATTCTGTGCCGTATTTTACAAACATGCCGGCGATGAACACGCTTTCCGCAATGCCGCTCTCGAAATTGGAGCAGGTCTGGAAGCTTTCGCCCGGGGTGTTGCTGAAGCAGTTGAGGTTGAGGCAGTCGTTCCAGTCGGCGCGGCCTATGAGAGGCAGCCCATGGGGGCCGCAGTGCGAGACCGTGTAGGCGAGGCTGCGGCGCAGATGCTCCATGAGCGGGACCTCCGTCCCCTCCTCGTTATTGAAGGGCGTGGGCTCTTCGAGTATAGAATAGTCGCCCGTCTCTCTGACGTAGGCGCAGGTGCAGGCGATGAGCCAGAGCGGATCGTCGTTGAATCCGGAGCCGATATCCGCGTTGCCGCGCTTTGTCAAAGGCTGATACTGATGATATGTGCTGCCGTCGGCGAACTGCACGGAGGCGATATCGATTACGCGCTCACGCGCACGCTCCGGAATGAGGTGCACGAAGCCCAGGATATCCTGACAGCTGTCCCTGAAGCCCATGCCGCGGCCGGTCCCGGTCTCGTAATAGGAGGCGCTGCGGCTCATATTGAACGTGACCATGCACTGGTACTGGTTCCAGATATTTACCATGCGGTCGAGCCTCTTCTCCGCGCTCCTTATGCTGAAACGGGAGAGCAGCTCTTCCCAGTATTCGCGCTTAACGCGGAGCGCCTCCTCGAACTGCTCGTCGGTCTCATATGCCCTGAGCAGTTCGTACGCGCCTTCCTTATTTATTATATCTGGCGCGGTGAACTTCTTTTCGGAGCGGTTCTCGACATAGCCGAGGCGGAATATGAGCGTTTTCTCTTCGCCGGGGGCGAGCTTTACGCTTATCCTGAGCGCCGCGATGGGTGCCCAGCCGGAGGCGACGCTCCCGAAGGAGGTCCTCTCCTCCACCGCGCGCGGCGCGCGCCAGCCTCTGAACTGGCCGAGGAACGTGTCGCGGTCTGTATCGAAGCCCGCAATGGGGGCGTTGACGGAATAGAACGCGTAGTGATCGCGGCGCTCGCGGTACTCGGTCTTGTGGTAGACGGTGCTGTCCTCGATCTCGACCTCGCCTATGTTCCAGTTGCGCTGGTAGTTGGTGGAATCGTCGACAGCGTTCCAAAGGCACCATTCAACGGCGCCGTACACCGTGAGCTCCTTATCCTCCCCGCTCTCGTTCTTGAGCACGAGGCGCTGCAGCTCAATGCGGTCATCCTTCGGGACGGTGACCGTGAGACACCCCGAGACGCCGCGCTTTTTTCCCTCGAAAACGGAATAACCGAGGCCGTGACGGCATACATAGCTGTCGAGAGGAACGGCTGCGGGCAGGAACGCGGGGCTCCAGACGGTATCGCCGTCGCAGATGTAGAAGCAGCGGCCGCCGTCGTCGGCGGGCACGTTGTTGTAACGGAAGCGGGTAAGCCTGCGAAGCTTTGCGTCCTTATAGAAGCAGTAGCCGCCGCAGGTGTTGCTTATGAGCGAGAAAAAGCCGTCGCTCCCGAGATAATTGATCCACGGAAGCGGAGTGTCCGGCCTTGTTATCACGTATTCCTTTGCCCGATCGTCGAAATATCCGTATTTCATAATGCTGTCTCCCGAACTGACGGTCCCCGTTCCGGGGCCTTACTTAATCGATTAAGTTAATTATACTCACGAGGCGGCACGATTGCAAGCATTTTTTGAAAAATAACCCGATAAAATCTCGGCCGACCGGATTTTAAGATAAAATATGGCAGAAAAATGTAAAAAAGATGAAAAAAGGGCTTGACGGGACGCGCGGCCGGCGCTATAATGTGTATATCGTAATCGATTAAGTTTGCAGTTCTGACGGATCGGAGGCACGCATGGTCACGATAACCGATATTTCACGGGCCTGCGGCGTATCCCGAGCGACTGTAAGCAAGGCATTGAACGGCGCGCCGGATATAGCGGCAGAGACCGCGGAGCGCATACGCGAATGCGCAAGGTCGTTGGGGTACCTCCCCAATGCGACGGCAAGGGCGCTGAAGGTCGGCCGCAGCAATAACATCGGGGTCCTCTTCTCCGATTCCACCGGCGGCGGCATATCGCACGAGTATTTCTCCAAGATACTGGAGAGCGTCAAGGCCGAGGCTGAAAAGCTCGGCTACGACATCACCTTTATATCGAAGGATCTCGGCGATATGAAGATGGACTTCTACGAACACGCGAAGTACCGCAACTGCGACGGCGTGGTCGTAGCATCCGCGGATTTCCACGACCCGGCGATAATAAGGCTCTGCACGAGCGATATCCCCACCGTCACGCTCGATTACGTCTACGACAGCCGCACCGCTATCCTTTCGGACAACGTTCGCGGTATGGAAGAGCTCGTGACATACGTCCACTCGATGGGCCACCGCCGAATAGCCTTCATCTACGGCGAGCTGACCTCCGTCACGCAGAAGCGCCTCGCGAGCTTCAAGAAGACCTGCGCCTCCCTTGGCATAAGCGTCCTGCCCGAATACATGAGACAGGGCGTATACCACGATCCCCGCTCGAGCGGGCTCGCGACGAGGGCGCTGCTCTCCCTCCCCGAGCGGCCGACCTGCATACTCTACCCCGACGACTTCTCCTTTATTGGAGGAATGAACGAGCTTGAGAAGCAGGGCGTCTCGATACCGAAGGACATGAGCGTAGCCGGATACGACGGCATCCCGCTCTCGCAGGTATTGAGGCCGAGGCTCACCACCTACCGCCAGGGAGCTGAGCGGATGGGCGCCGAGGCGGCGAGACTGCTCGTCGAGCAGATCGAGCATCCGGACACATGGCTCCCTCAGCAGGTGACCGTCGAGGGCGAGCTTTTGACCGGCGACACCGTTTCAAGACCCGATTGATGCGCGAAAGCGTTTTCAATAAAAAAGTAAATCAGGAACCGCAAGGTTTCAAAAAAACTATCTTTATTAAAAGGAGAAAAAACCATGAAGAAACTGGCCGTTATCCTTCTTGCCGCTCTGATGCTCGTCAGCATCGTCGCCTGCAAGAAACCCGCCGAAGAAAAGCCCGCCGAGCAGGGCAAGGTGTTCAACATCTATGCCTGGAACGAAGAGTTCAAGGGCTTCTTCGAGAAGTACTACACCGTACCCGAGGGCGTTACCGTCAACTGGATCATCACTCCCTCCGACAACGGCGCTTATCAGCAGAAGCTTGACGAGGCTCTCCTCAATCAGGCCAATGCCGCCGACGACGACAAGATCGACATGTTCCTCGCTGAGGCGGACTACATCGGCAAGTATGTAGATTCCGACTACACCATGGACATCTCGAAGATCGGCTTCACCAACGCCAAGACTCAGTATGAGTACACCATCAAGGCCGCTTCCGACGTCAACGGCGTTTGCAAGGGCGTTTCCTTCCAGTGCTGCCCCGCGGGCGTTATCTACCGCAAGAGCATCGCTATGGACGTTCTCGGCACCGATAAGCCCGAAGAGGTCCAGGCCGCTATCGACACCTGGGAGAAGTTCGACGCCGTAGCCGCTATGGCCAAGGAAAAGGGCTACTACATGACCGCCTCCTTCGCCGAGACCTTCCGCGCCTTCTCCAACAACTGCACCTCTCCCTGGGTAGACGCCAACAACAACCTCCAGTTCGATCCCCAGATCACCGCTTGGATCGAGCAGACTGAAAAGTACATTGAGAACGACTACACCCTCACCGCGGGCGTATGGGATGCCGAGAAGACCGATCAGATGTTTGCCACCGGTAAGACCATGTGCTTCTTCGGTCCCGCCTGGTACTACAACTTCTGCATGACCAACGCCATGGATCCCGATAACGGCTGCGTAGGCGATTGGTGCCTCGTTAAGGGCCCGCAGGCTTACTTCTGGGGCGGCACCTGGCTGCTCGCCGCTACCGGTTCCGACAACACCGAGATGCTCAAGAGCATCTTCGAGACCTTCACCGTCAACACCGACGTCCTCAACAAGATGGTCAAGGACGATAACCAGTACGTCAACAACACCGACGTCGTCAAGGCCTTCGCCGAGGATCCCAATTACGGCAACACCGCCATCCTCGATGGTCAGAACGACATCGCCGTCTTCTACGGCCTTGCCAACGACATCAAGTGGGAGAACCACACCAACTTCGATCAGCTCCTCAACGAGGGTCTGCAGAACAAGATGCAGGAGTACTTCAAGGGCTCCGTCGATAAGGATACCGCTATGAAGAACTTCTATCAGTACGTCAAGGAGACCTATCCCACCATCGTACTGCCCAACAACTGATAAAACCATCATGCTGCGGCAGGGGTCACCCTGCCGCAGCGTTCCCTAACGAACCTTGGGAGTTATACCAATGGAAAAACAGATCCGCAGAAAGGACGGGACGCTGAAGTCCGTCAGCTATGCCAAATGGGGCTACATATTCATTACCCCGTTTTTCATAGCGTACATACTGTTCACGCTGATACCTCAGTTTTTGACCGTTTACAACAGCTTCTTTGAGCATTACCGCGTAGGCCTCCAGGAGGTCGGCCCCAATTTCGTCGGCCTGCAGAACTACAAGGAACTGTTCACCGCGGATCCCAACGGCACGATACTGATACTCAAGTACGCTCTGAACACCCTGGTCCTCTGGGTCCTCGGCGCGGTGCCGCAGTTCGTTATCGCCATGCTGCTCGCGCTCTTCTTCACGAGCGCCCGCCTCAACATAAAGGGGCAGAGCTTCTTCAAGACCGTCATCTACATGCCCAACCTTATAATGGCTGCGGCGTTCTCGATGCTGTTCTTCACGCTCTTCTCGAGGGTCGGTCCCATACAGGGGCTCCTCGAAAACTGGGGAGTGCTCGATCACTCCTTCGATTTCTTCGCACATAAGGTCACCGTCCGCGGCATGATCGCGCTGATGAACTTCCTTATGTGGTTCGGCAACACCACCATCGTACTGATGGCCGGCATCATGGGCATAGACCAGAGCCTCTTCGAATCGGCGACCATCGACGGCGCGAACTCCGTTCAGGTGTTCTTCCGCGTAACGATGCCGCTTCTGATGCCGATATTCGTCTACTGCCTCATCACCGCGATGATCGGCGGCATACAGATGTTCGACGTGCCGCAGGTCTTGACCAAGGGCGACGGCGTCCCCAACGGTCTCACGCGTACGCTCGTCATGTATCTCAACGGATACCTGAGGGCGCCCAACTACGGAATGGCCGGAGCTGTCTCCGTTATCATATTCATAATCACCGGCGTACTGGGCGGCGTCGTCTACAAGATGCTCTCCGCGCAGTATAAGGATCAGAGCAAGAAAAAGCCTCACAGGGAGAGGAAAGGCAACGTACTATGAAAAGGATAAGTGATAATACCGCCGGCAAGATAAAGCTCACGATTCTGCGTGTGGTCGTTTACTCCATACTCATATTCCTCTGCGTCCTCTGCCTGTTCTTCTTCTACCTGATGGTGATCAACTCCACTCGCTCCAACGCGCAGCTGGCAACGGGCTTCTCGCTCCTGCCCAAGGAGAACTTCTTCAAGAACTTCATCAACGCGTGGAACGATTCCTCCATCAACATCCCGCGCGGCATGCTGAACAGCCTCATCATCGCGCTTTCGACCGCCGTCATCACCACGTATTTCTCTGCGCTCACGGCTTACGGCGTGCACGCCTATGACTTCAAGGGCAAGAAGTTCGTATTCACGTTCATAATGGCGGTCATGATGATCCCCGCGCAGGTCTCCGCGCTCGGTTTTATACAGCTCATGACCCGCTTCGGGCTGACCGACAGCTATATCCCGCTCATCATCCCCGGCATAGCCGCTCCCGTCGTGTTCTTCTATATGAAGCAGTACATGGAGAGCGTGCTCCCTCTCGACGTCATAGACGCGGCGAGGGTTGACGGCTCGAGCGAATTCCGCACATTCAACACGATAGTGCTCCCGATGCTCAAGCCCGCGATCGCCGTTCAGATGATATTCTCTTTCGTAAGCTCGTGGAACAACTACTTCATCCCGGCGCTCCTCCTGAACAAGGCCGATATGAAGACCGTTCCCATAATGATCGCGCAGCTTCGCAGCGCGGATTATTCCAAGTTCGACATGGGCAAGGTATACATGTTCATACTGCTGGCGATACTGCCGGTAATAATCGTGTACATAATCCTTTCCAAGTCGATAATCAAAGGCGTTACCGCCGGCAGCGTAAAAGGGTGATGGAACTTTTCATTACCGTCCCTCCTAATAAACCGCTCTGGACACAGGGCGGTTTCTTCTAAAAAAACGAAAGGAACTATAAAGCATGAGGATCTGGCAGGGCTATAAGAAGGGTATCGACCTCGGCGGTTGGTTCTCCCAGTGCGACCATACGGAGGAAAGGTATCTGGGATTCATCCGCTGTGAGGATTTCGCGGTGATCAAAAGCTGGGGCGCGGATCATGTGCGCGTCCCCGTGGATTACGAGCTCCTCGAGGATGCGGACGCCTCTCCTATAGAGAGCGGATACGCGCATCTTGAAAGGGCGGCGGGATACTGCCGCGAGAACGGGCTCAATATGATCATCGATCTGCACAAGACCGCGGGCTTCTCCTTCGATCCGGATGAGCGCGAGGCGGGCTTCTTCGAAAACCCGTCCTATCAGGAGCGGTTCATGCGCCTGTGGGAAAACATCGCGCGCCGCTTCGGGAATCGCGAGGGGATCGCCTTCGAGCTTCTGAACGAGGTCACCGAAAGGGAATACTGCGATACATGGAACCGGATCTCGCACGAATGCATAAAGCGCATCCGCGCGATCGCGCCGGCGACGCCTATACTCGTCGGCGGGTACTGGCACAACAGCGCCGCGGCTGTCAAGGATATCGCCGCCCCCTACGATGAAAACATAGTCTTCAATTTCCATTGCTACGAGCCCCTCGTATTCACCCACCAGGGCGCGCCGTGGATAAAGGAGATGGACACCTGTTTCCGCGTTTCGTCAGACGCTCCGTTCGGCATGCTCGACGATGCGAGCAAGCGCCTCCTGCCGGGGGACTGCTCCGGGCTTGCCGACTATCCGGCGGATACGCGCCTCTCCCCCGCCTATTTCGAGGAGTTCTTCCGCGAGGCGGTCGGGGCCGCGGAAAGGCACAACGTCCCGCTCTACTGCGGCGAATACGGCGTTATCGACAGGGCAACTCCCGAGGACGCCCTTGTCTGGTTCCGCATGATAAACGCCGCTTTCGAGAAACACGGCATCGGCCGCGCCGCCTGGAGCTACCGCGAGATGGACTTCGGCCTTTCGGACGCGCGCATGGACGGCGTAAGGGACGAGCTGATAAAATACCTGTAATACCGACTGCGATCCTGCCCCCTTTCGGGGGCTTTTTTGTTCCCGTTTATTCAAATATGCAAAAACCTGCGGTCATGCCGTGTAAATATTTCGATTGACGAACTGTATATCGCATGATATAATGCAAACATATCCGTATGTTTCGTTGAGAGTATGTATAGATATGTACTGAAATCGGCGAAAAAAGGTCTGTGCGGCTATTTCGCGCAGGCCGAATTCGAAGGGAGGATCTATGGGTTCATATATCCTGAAGCGCATCGTGGGTTCGATATTCATACTGCTGCTGATCATGGTCGTCACATTCCTGCTGATGAACGCGATCCCCGGCAGTCCGTTCCTCACCGAGAAATCGACTCCCGAACAGATCGCGATGGCTGAAGCGAAGTACGGCCTAGACAAGCCGCTTCACATCCAGCTGTGGAACTACATCAAGAGCTACCTTAAGGGGGATCTCGGCACATCCCTTAAGATGCAGGAGGGCACGCCGGTAAAGGACATCATATTCCGACAAGGCAAGTTCATCCTGTCAATAAAATTGGGCATATATTCGCTGCTGCTCGCGATATTGGTCGGCATCCCGCTTGGCTGCCTTGCAGCATATTTCCGCGGATCGTGGCTCGACGGTTGTTTGCGTGTTATAACGACCGTTGGCGTTGCGATCCCTGGTTTCGTTTTGGCGGCGCTGTTATTGATAGCGTTTTCGGTCAAAATACCGATATTCCCGACCAAGAGCGGCAACCTTCCCAATTTCAAGAGCTACGTGCTGCCGGTAATAAGCCTCTCTTCCTATTACACCTGCTATATCGCCAAGCTCATGCGCACCAGCATGCTTGACGCCATCAATCAGGATTACATCCGCACTGCAAGGGCAAAGGGCGTAAAGACGCGCTCCATCATATTGAAGCACGCGCTGAGAAACTCGCTCATCCCCGTTATCACCTACCTCGGTCCCGTCACCGCAGGTATCATCACGGGCAGCTTCGTCGTCGAGTCCACTTTCTCCGTTCCCGGCCTCGGCAAATACTTCGTGCAGTGCGTCCTCTCCCGCGACTATCCGATCATTATGGCGACGACAGTCGTGCTCTCCGCCCTCGTTATTATAATGATGCTCGTCGTCGATATCGTCTATAAGATAGTCGACCCGCGCATCACGCTGACCGCAAAGGAGGACTGACGAATGAAAACACCGTTTGCAAAGCTCAGTCCCTTCCAGGTCGATCCCGAAAAGATCATGGATACGTTCGGGATAAACGACGGCGATTTCGAGAAGGCCTCCGACAACGAGAAGGAATCCATGGTGGAGACGCACAAGAGCATCTCCTACTGGAAGGACGCTTGGCGCAGGTTCCGTTCCAATACGGTATCTATGGTCGCGCTGTTCGTCTTCCTCTGCTGCCTGTTCTTCGCGTTCGTCGGGCCGTATCTCATCCCCTATAATTATTCCGATCAGTACCGCACGGCGCAGAAGCTCGGCCCGTTCGAGTATTCCCCCGGCGAGGAGATCGCCCACTCCATAGAAAAGAGCGTCGACGGTCTGTATTCGACCTCCATGCGCCCGGGCAGCATAACCGCGCTTCCCGCGGGCGATTACGCTATCACCGCCGGAAAGAAGACATACGCCTTCACGCTGGATAAGCCCATAGACAACTGCATGATCGTTCTCGATCTTGACGAGGCGGAACCCTTAAGGATCGTCAACGAGGCGGACGTCCGCGACGGCGCTTACACGAATTACACTCCCATCGCGTTTACCGATACCCCCGCGGAGGGCGCTGCGCAGCTCAAGTTCTCGAAGCGCATATTCCCCCACGTGTTCGGCACGGATTCCGCGGGCCGCGACATTATGGCGCGCACCATGTACGGCGCGAGGGTCTCCATCATCATCGGCGTCATCGCCGCGCTCATCGTCCTCATTATCGGCTCGCTCTACGGCGCGATCTCCGGTCTCTGCGGCGGCGCGGTCGACTTCGTGATGATGCGAATAGTCGAGCTGATCTACTCCATACCCGAGGTGCTCGTGGTACTGCTGCTGCAAGTCGTTCTGAAGGAGCCCCTGCAGATGTGGTTCCAGGCTCATTCCGAGACGAGCGCGTTCGTCCGTGCGATGAGCGACCTCGGCGCGGGCATAGTCAGTATCTTCATCACATTCGCCGTGCTCTATTGGGTCACTATGGCGAGGATCATCCGCGGCCAGGTCCTGATGCTCAAGAAGCAGGAATACGTCACCGCGGCTACCGCGCTCGGCGCATCCAATTCCCGCATAATCAGGAAGCACCTGCTGCCCAACTGCATAGGCCCGCTCGTTATCACGACCTGCCTGCAGATCCCCTCCGCGATATTCCTTGAGTCGTTCCTCTCCTTCCTCGGTCTGGGCGTCTCCGCTCCCATGGCAAGTCTCGGTTCCCTGTGCTCCGACGCATTGCAGACGATACAGCTATATCCCTACCGTCTGGTATTCCCCGCGATCATACTTACGATCATCGTTCTGACGCTTAACCTCGTCGGCGACGGTCTGCGTGACGCGCTCGATCCGCGGTTGAAGAAATAAAGGAGGTCGCAGCATGGAAGAATACAATGTGCCCCTTAATATTGAAGAAACCGTGGAAAACGACGTTCCCTCCGGCAAGGAAGAACACGGAGAAAACGACGTGCTCCTCAAGGTAGAGGATCTTAAGGTCTCCTTCTTCACCCCCGCGGGCGAGGTAAAGGCGGTCGACGGCATCTCCTACACCCTTGGCTATAACGAGGTAATGGGCATAGTCGGCGAGTCCGG
Organism: Clostridia bacterium; assembly: GCA_017616435.1. GTDB lineage: Bacteria > Bacillota > Clostridia > Christensenellales > CAG-138 > UBA3857. The sequence continues at coordinate 39,592 of JAFZYC010000089.1, read as the reverse complement.
CTCCGGCAAGAGCGTCGAGGCCTACTCCATAATCGGCCTGCTCCAGAACCCCGGCAAGGTCATTGGCGGCAAGGTCGAGTTCGAGGGCGAGGATCTCCTGGCCTACACTCCCGAGCAGATGAGGCAGTTCCGCGGCAACAAGGTCAGTATGATATTCCAGAACCCCATGACCTGCCTCAACCCCGTTTACACGATAGGCAACCAGCTCATGGAGGCTCTGACCTGCCATAACAGCAAGCCCGCAAAGAAAAAGGATGAAAACGGCGAGCCCTCTCCCGAAGGCGAAGAGCCCGAGGAGGAAGAGTACACGCACGTCTCCAAGCAGGAGGCGCGTCAGCGTGCGATAGAGATGCTGGAGCTCGTTGGCATCAACAACGCCGAAAAGCGCATGGATCAGTATCCGCATGAGTTCTCCGGCGGTATGCGCCAGAGGGCGATGATCGCGATGGCCCTTATATGCAGGCCCAAGCTGCTCATCGCAGACGAGCCGACCACCGCGCTCGACGTTACGATACAGGCTCAGATACTCGAGCTGATGAAGGATCTTCAGAAGAAGGAGAACACCTCCATCATATTCATCACGCATAACCTCGGCGTCGTCGCCGAGATATGCGACCGCGTCTCCGTCATGTACGCCGGCAGGATAGTCGAGCAGGGCAAGGTCAACGACATCTTCTACAATCCGCAGCACCCCTACACGAAGCGCCTGCTGGCCTCCATACCGAGGCTCGACGAGGAGACGACCGAGAGACTCGTCCCGATCGAGGGCACGCCCATCGATCTGCTGAATCCTCCGGAGGGCTGCAACTTCGGCCCGCGCTGCTCCGAATGCATGAAGATCTGCTTGAGGCAGAAGCCTCCCTTTGCCGAGGTCGGCGAGGGGCATATCTCCGCATGCTGGCTCCACTATAAGGACATGATCGATAAGGGGGAAGCTGAGAAATGAGCGAAGAACGCAGAAAGCTTGTTGAGGTCGAAAACCTCAAAAAATACTTCCCCGTAAAGGGCAAACTGTTCGAGAAAAAGTTCGTTCAGGCGGTCGAGTCCGTATCCCTCTCCATCTATAAGGGAGAGACGCTCGGCCTCGTCGGCGAATCCGGCTGCGGCAAGACGACCCTCGGCCGTACGATAATAAGGCTCTATGAGCCGACGGACGGCCGCATAGTCTACGACGGCGTGCCCATATTCGACAAGGCGGAAAACATCTCCGTAAAGATGCTCCCCTACCGCCGCAAGATGCAGATAATATTCCAGGATCCCTCCGGCTCGCTCGACCCGCGTATGACCGTCGGCGAGATAATCGGCGAATCGCTGGATATCCACAAGATCACCTCGTCAAGGGGTGAGAGGACGGAAAGGATCCGTCAGCTGCTCGACGAGGTCGGCCTCAATACCGAGCACGCGAACCGCTTCCCTCATGAGTTCTCCGGCGGTCAGCAGCAGCGCGTCGGCATCGCGAGGGCGCTTGCAGTCGAGCCCGAGTTCATAGTCTGCGACGAGCCCATATCCGCTCTGGACGTATCCATACAGTCCCAGGTCGTGAATATGCTGGAGGATCTGCAGGAGTCGAAGGGCCTGACCTACCTCTTCATAGCGCATGACGTTTCGGTCGTCCGCCACATCTCGGACCGTATCGGCGTCATGTACCTCGGCTGCCTTGTGGAGCTTGCCGAAAGCTACGAGCTCTGCAGCCACCCCATCCACCCCTATACCCAAACGCTGCTCTCCGCGGTGCCGCTGCCCGATCCCGAAAAGAACAAGACGAGGCAGAGGATACTTCTGGAGGGCGACATCCCGAGCCCCATCAATCCGCCCTCCGGCTGCCGCTTCCACACGCGCTGCCCCTATGCGACGGATCGCTGCCGGGAGGAAATGCCGGAGCTTAAGGAATACTCTCCGGGTCACTTCGGTGCATGCCATCTGCTTGAGCAGAATGGTTGAGCATAATACAAACCAAGCATCTTATTAAACAAGGAGGACGAACAATGAAAAAGCTTCTAGCACTGCTTATGGTTCTCTGCATGGTTGTCGCTCTGGCGGCCTGCAAAGGCACCGAAAAGCAGAACCCCGACTTCGAGATCAATGTCTGCATTGCATCCGAGCCCGAAACCATCGACCCCTCTCTCGTTAGCTCTGTCGACGGTTCCACCTATACTCAGCATCAGTTTGAAAACCTGATGAAGTATCAGCTCCTTGCTACCAATGCAGCCGACGATCCCAACATGAAGGGCACCGAGGTCGTATGCGGCCAAGCCAAGAGCTACACCGTATCCGACGATCAGAAGGTCTACACCTTCACCCTTCGCGACGACATCTACTGGTCCGACGGCCAGGCTGTCACCGCGAAAGACTGGGTCTACTCCTGGCAGCGCCTTGTCGATCCCGCTACCGCGGCCGACTACGGCTACTTCCTTGACGGCATCGTTGTGAACGCCGCCGAGATCCAGGCCGGTGAGAAGGACAAGAGCGAACTGGGCATCAAGGCCGTCGACGATAAGACCCTTGAAGTCACCCTCTGCTCCCCCTGCACCTACTTCCTCGAGATGTGCGCATTCGCTTCCCTCGTACCCCTCCGTCAGGACGTCGTCGAGAGCAGTGAGACCTGGACCGAGCCCGCTACCATCGTTGTAAACGGCCCGTACAAGATCACCGAGTGGCAGCACGACAGCTACATCAAGATGGAGAAGAACGAGAAGTACTATGATCTTGCGAAGCTTGGTCCCAAGTCCATCACCTGGTGGCTGAGCGATTCCGAGACCGCTATCCTCTCCTCCTATCAGTCCGGCGAGTATCAGTTCATTGAGAGCTTCCCCTCCGACATGATCGCTTCCCTGCGTGAGAGCGGCGACTGCTTCATCAATCCGTACGTCGGCACCTACTATCTCTATCTGAACTGCGAGAAGATCCAGGATTGGCGTGTACGCGCGGCTATGGTACTTTCCGTTGACCGTGAGAACATCGTCAACAACGTCACCCAGGGGGGCCAGGCGCCCGCGACCGGCTTTGTAGCCTCCGGTATCCTCGACTCCACCGGCAAGAACTTCGCGTTCGGTGTTTCCGAGCTCGGCGCCATCTACAACACCCTTAAGGGCATGTATCCCGATGCCGATCTCTCCACCTACGCCGGCCGCTGCGAGCTTGCGAAGCAGCTCTATCAGGCCGCTGTGGACGAGGGCAAGTGGGATCCTTCCACGACCATCGTTTACAACTTCAACACCTCCGAAGCTCATAAGGCGATCGCTGAAGCCTGCGGTCAGGACAGGCAGACCGTCCTCGGCATCAAGATCACCCTTGAGAACCAGGAGTGGGGCACCTACACCACCGGCCTCGGCGAGCACAACTTCGGTGTTGCACGTCTTGGCTGGATCGCCGACTACAACGATCCTATCACCTACCTCGAGCTGCTCGTGACCGGCAACTCCTACAACTACGGTCTCTACAGCGATCCCACCTTCGATGCGAAGATCGCTGCCGCTAAGTCCATGGCTGCAGGCGCCGACCGCGACAACACCCTCTACGAGGCTGAGGAGACCCTGTTCGGTGAGGGCGGCTTCCCCGTATGCCCGATCTACTACTACACCAACATGTACTGCAACAAGGGCGTGACCAACATCGGTTACACCACCATGGGTTACTTCTTCTTCATGTATGCCAAGGAAGGCAAATAATTCCTGAAGGCTGAAGAGACTAACTAAAGAAAAAGCTCCTCCGGCAGTCGCCGGAGGAGCTTTTTATAATACTGTCAATAGATTCCGAGCCGTTCCATGTACATGAGCATATACGCCGCGTACAGCGGTATTAGCACCGCGAATACCACTGCGGTCCTGCGCGGCTTGGAGCACTGTAGCTCGACGGCGGCGATGAGCGGGAGCGCGGCGCAAAGGTACCGCACCGCGGAGAGCAGCCATGTGCAGCCTATCGCGACGGCATAATAGCAGAGGAAATAGATGACGTACGCGGCCGGAAGGCGCTTCGCGGCGGCGCCCATTATCGCAAGCGAGCCGAATATCGCGATGAGCTCCGGCAGCCAGAGCGAGCAGAACGTGCCCATGTTAACCGGCACAGATTGGATCGCGCGGTCAAGTATGTAGCGAGGCGTATCGAAGAACGGGCAGGCCTTCTGATGCCAGTTCGACCACTGGAACTCGAAGAACTTCAAAGCCTCTCCGTGGATCTGATAGTTTATCGCAAGGTATGCGAGCGTTCCGAGCACCGATATCACAAGCCCTGTCACGAGCCTTATGAGCGTGCCGCGCACGCCCTGCTTCGCCCTTATCAGTCGAATCAGCTCGCACAGGCCCATGAACGCGAGAGGCACAGCAAGGAGCACGCCGAGCGACCTTGTGAAGCCGGCGAACGCCGTAAATATGCCGGCCGCGATCCAGCGGCGCTTCTGCATGAAGAAGAACGCGCAGACCGAAAAAAGCATGAACAGCGGCTCCGTCATGGGCGAGTTCATGAATATCGCTCCCGGCAGCAGCAGCGCGATGAACGCGGCGGCCTTGGAGCGCTTTTCGCCTATTGCGGGTATCAGCGTGATGTACGTCATTCCGGAGGCCAGCGCGGTCGCGGCGGCGTTTATGATCTGTGCCGAAATGAAGCTGTCGTGAACGATACTATTGAGCCCGCGTATCAGGACCGGGAACATCGGCAGGAAGACGATGAGCAGCCTGTCGTTGCCCTCCTTCACGTACCAGTTCTCCGCGATATTGAGGTAGTGCCCGGCGTCGGTGTTGAGCTTCATCCACGAGGCGCGCCATGCTGAGACGATATCCGCGTCGCGGGATATGAAATCCCCGAGCCCGCGGTATAGGAACGCGCCTGCAAGCCCCGTTACGACGTGCAGCGCGAGCGCGCAAAGGCAGATCAGCGCAAACGTTCCCCATCTGCCCTTGGGCTCCTCCTCTGCAAAAGAGGGGCGCTCCTCCCCCGTCACCGCGCGGACGATATTCGGCGCGGCGGCGATGAACACGAACGTGAAGCATATAAGCGCGGCAAGCGGCATCGCAAGATCGGCTGCATCGAGCCCCGCGGCGTTCTTAAAGGCATACGCGGTAAATACGCCCGCGGCCGCGGCCAGCGCGGCGAGCCTCAAAACCAGTATCGCTGTTTTTCTGCCTTTTGCGGCGGTCTCCATGTGTTCTCCCCTATGTCATTCCGCTTCGGGCGCGATCGCTGCGATACCCTGCGCGGTCTTTTCGGTCAGGTCCGCCGCCTGCATGCGGTAGGCCTGTTCTATGCATTTCGCTACCGCGGCGTCGTTCGAGGAGCCGTGCCCCTTCACGACGATCTTTTTACAGCCGAGCAGCACGCTGCCGCCGTAATTGCGGTAATCCATGAAGCGCTTCTCCTCATCGAACATGCGCTTCATTAGCAGCGCGCCGATCTTGTTGATCGTGCGCGAGCAGATATCCTTTTTGAGCTTTTTAAGCATCTCGAGGCAGGCGCCCTCCGTGGATTTTATGAGCACGTTGCCCGCAAAACCGTCGGTGACGACAAGGTCGTATCCGCCGGAGAGCAGATCGCGGCTCTCCATGTTGCCGACGAAATTGACGCCTTCCGTCTCCGAAAGCGCGGGATACGCGGCCTTGCGGAGCTCGTCGCCCTTTTCGGCCTCCACTCCGATATTGAGCAGCGCCACGCGCGGCCTTTCTATGCCGTACGCACACTCGAGATAAAGGCTGCCCATCACAGCGAACTGGCGGAGCATCTGTACGCTTACGTCGACGTTCGCGCCGCTGTCGCACACGCCTACGATCCCGCCGTCCATGGTGGGCAGTATCGGGCAGAACGCGGGGCGTTTGACGCCCGGTATTCGCCCGACGCGCAGCGTCGCAGCGGCCACGAGCGCGCCTGTCGAGCCTATAGTGACTATGCCGTGCACGCTTTCGTCCGTACGAAGGAGCTCTATCGCCCTCATGAGCGAGCTGTCCTTCTTCTGCCTTATCGCGACGGTCGGCGTCTCGTCGCAGCCGATGACTTTCGGCGCGTTAATGACCTCGATCCTCGCGGGATCGAAGTCCTTTCCATCGAGCTCCCGCCTTATCTTTTCCTCGTCGCCCGTGAGCACGAGGAAAAGATCGGGCAGCGACTTGAGCGCGATGAGCGCGCCTTTAACGTTCGCCTCGGGGCTGTGATCCCCGCCGAAGCAGTCTATCGCAAGCTTTATCATTCGCCGTCCTCCAGCTTCTTGACATACGAGCGGCGGCGCTTATGCTGAACGGCGGTGAAGCGCTTCCACTGGTTCTGTATCATAAGATTGTCCTCAAGATTCAGGTTGGTCTCCGCATATTTCACGCCCGGCATGCGTAGCATGCGCTCGAGCTCCGCGGAGATCGCGACTGAAACGCCCCTCATGGCCCATGTGGGATCGACGCCTATGAGGCCTAGATCGATTATCTCCGGCTTTTTCATTGCGCGGAGTATCCTTATGACCGCCGCGGGGGTCAGATGCCCGCGGGACTTCTGCACCGCCTTCGCGATCGAGGGGAAGCATACGCCGAGGCAAACCACATTGTCGTTCTCGTCGAGTATGACAGCGACGTGCTCGAGGTCGATGATGAGCCTGAAATTGTCTATCATCAGCTTCTTCATGCCGTCGGTGAACGGGACTGTGCCGTAGAGCTGATCGTAGGACTTATCGAGCAGCTCGAAGAGCCCGTCCTTGTATCTGTTGAGGAAATCGTTTACGTTTTTGGCCGGTCCGAAGCGCAGGTTGTATCTTGCCATGAGCTTATCGGCGATGCGCTTTAACGAGCCGTCGTTCCTTTCGGGCGGGTAGATCCTGCTCTCCGTCCAGTCGACCTCCTTGCCGTAGCCGCATGCCTCGATGAGGTGCTGATAGTATTCGGCGTTGTACTGCTCCTCGAACGTGGAGAGCTGATCGAAGCCCTCTATGAGAAGGCCTTCTCGCTCGAGATCGGAGAAGCCCAACGGCCCGCAGACGGTATCCATGCCCTTGCTCCTGGCCCAATCCTCGACCGCGCCGAAGAGCGCCGCGGCGACCTCCTGATCGTTGATCGAATCAAAGCGCGTGAACCTTACCCTGCGCTCGCCGTTCTTCTCGTTGGCGGCCTTCTGCAGTATGCCCGAAATGCGGCCGACCATACTGCCGTCGCGGTAGGCGTTGTAATAGACCGCCTCGCAGGTATCGTAATAGACGTAATCCTTGCGGAAAATCTTCTTTTCATCCATGTAAAGGGGCGGCACGAAATTGGGCTCGTCCTTATACATTTCGAGCGGGAAATCAAGGAACTCGCGCTGTTCCTTCCTCGTTTTGACCTCTCTTACCTCTACCATGGCGATCACCTGTGAATGGCGTGGAAGCAGATGCCGACGCCGTTGGGGCCGCAGTGCCCGCCCGTAGTGGGGTTGACGACGACCGTCATGACGTTGAGGTCGTCGCCGTATTTGGCCTTCAGCCGTGACACGACCTCGGCCGCGATCTCCGGCGCGTCGGTGTTGCCGACGATGACGCGGTGCTCCTTCACGTCGGAGCCCAGCTCGTCGACATATCTGAGCAGGCGGTCTATCGCCCTCGCCCTGCCGCGCTCGGTGCCTACGGAGACCATCTTGCCCTCGCTGTTCATGAATATTATCGGGCGGACGCCGAGCAGCGTACCCATCGTCGCGGCAAGGCCGGAGACCCTTCCGCTGTGCTTGAAGAACTTCAGATCGTCCGCAAAGAAATAGATCGCGAACCTGTCGACCTCCGTCTTCGCCCATTCGAGAATCTCCTCAACGGGCTTGCCGGCCTTTACCATGTCGCCGACCTCCAGCACGATGTTGAGGCTGACGATGGTGATGCCCTTCGTGTCGATATCGTAGAACCTGCGGCCGGGATATTTTTCGAGCAGACCGGCTACTGCCTGGTCCATGGCGTCGAATGTCGCCGTCATGGCGCGGGAGAAATGGACGTAGAGTATGTCGTCGCCGTTTTGGAATACGGGTTCGAACGCCTCAATGTATTTTTCGCGGCTGATGGCGCTCGTATTGGGGAGCGCACCCTCGCGCAGCCTGTCATAGAAGGCCTTTGCGTCGAACACGTCGAAATCCACATAGGGGTATGTAGTCACGCCGTCGATTGAGTACGGCATGCTGATGAGGGAATAGCCGTATTCGGCGGCTATTTCCGGGGTGACGTCGCAGTCGGTGTCGGTGAACAGCTTAAGCATGGTTTTCTCCTTATGGATCCTATAATTATTCGAGTATGAAAATGTAGTCGTAGATGGGCTGACCGCCGTCGAGCAGTATGGCCTCCGTCATGGGGTGCGCCTTCTGGAGCGCGTCGCGCAGGGCCGTCGCCTCCGCGGTGTCCGCGTCCTTTCCGCAGACTATCATCAGTATCCCGTAATCATCCGCGGAGAGCGCGGAGATGAGCCCCTCCGCCGCCTCGAACGCGGTAGGCGCGTCGGAATAGATCGTGCCTCCGGAGAAGCCTATATAGTCTCCCTCACGCACGCAGACGCCGTCGCGCTCGGTATTGCGGCAGGCTTTCGAGACCGTGCCGGTCACGACGGAGCCCATTATCTCAATAGAGCTGCGCTCGATCTCATCTATATCGCCCGAAGAGATATCGAGCAGCGAGAGCGCGGCGTAGCACTCCCCGATCGAGCGACTGGGGATCACCCGCACCTCCGCCCCGCCGAAGAGGGAGGCGGCCTGCTTTGCGGTGAGTATTATATTGCTGTTGTTGGGATAAACGAGTATGGAGTCGGCGTTGACCTCCGAGAACGCCTCAAGGAAGCTTTCCGCGGAGGGATTCATGCTCTGCCCGCCGTCGACGACCGCGTCCGCGCCGAGGTTCAGGAACGTCTCCCGGATCCCTTCCCCCGCCGCGACGGCGACGATGCCGAACTTCTTCCTCGGCTTTTTGGGCTTTGAATAATTGTTCCTGACGGTCGATTCGTTGTGCTGGAGCATCATGTTTTCGATCTTCAGCGTAAGGAACTCGCCGTATTCGTGGCAGTGGGCAAGTATCAGTTCCGGCGTCATGGAATGGATATGCACCTTTATTATGCTGCCGTCACGGAACGCGACGACCGATTCCCCGTTGGATTCGAGCCAGTCAAAGAGGGGCTTTTCGTTAAACGCGGATACTTCGCCGACCTTTTCCGTGCGGAGCCTTAAAAGGAACTCCGTGCAGTAGCCGAAATCGAACGCGGAATCCTCCGTGAGCGTCGAAACGTCGACCTTTGCGGCCTTTTCCGGCGCCGCCCCGCCTTGGGCGAACCTTGCGCCGCGGAGCGCGTCCTGCATGCCCTCCGCGATATAGACGAAGCCCGCGCCGCCCGAATCGACGACGCCCGCCTCGCGCAGCACATCCAAAAGCTCCGGAGTGCGGTCGAGCGAGGCGCGCAGCTCCGCGAGGAAGTTTTCGAAATAGGTCTCGAAATCCGTGTCGTCCTCTATGCGCGAATTGGCGACCCTGACCGCGTCGGAATACACGGTCAGTATCGTGCCCTCGACGGGCGTCTGCACCGCGCTGTAGGATTCCGCGACTCCCTTTTCCATGGCCTGTGCGAAAGTCCTAACGTCCGCGCCGTCGATGCCCTTCAAGCCCTGCGCTATGCCCGCGAAAATGCGTGAAAGAATAACGCCGGAATTGCCCCTCGCGCCGAGCAGCATACCCTTTGATATGCGCTCCGCGGTCTGGCCCAGCGCCTCATCCGCCTCCCCCGCGACGGCCGAAAAGCCCGAGTCGATAGTCATGAACATATTATCGCCCGTGTCGCCGTCGGGAATGGGGAAAACGTTGAGCTCGTTCACCGTCACGCGGTTGCTGTTGAGCCTTGCGGCGCCGCCCCCGACCATATTGGCAAAGAGCTCGCCGTTCAACGTTTTGGTCTCCATATTATGCCTTTCGAATAAATGATTGATATTATAAAACGCGGCTTCCCGCAAATAAAAAACGAGACCCGGCGGAGAGCTTTTCCGCATACCCCGCCATGATAGACATTATAATACTTTTTCGCGTGTTTTTCAACCTTTTGCGGCAAATACCGCATGGCGGTCACCGCGCTTGACAAAGCGCCGGCCTTCGGTTAAAATCAGCCTGTAATCAACAAAAAGACGGAGATAAAAAAATGATCCCTTACGATGAACTGAGTTCCGCGCTCGCCGCTCTGGTTTCCGGCGTCCCCCACCTTGTCGCGAATCTCGCCAACGCTTCCGCGCTCATTTACGACTCGCTCGACGGTCTCAATTGGGCAGGTTTCTATATCGTCGAGGGCGACAAGCTCGTGCTCGGCCCGTTCCAGGGCAAGCCCGCCTGTATAGAGATACCCATGGGCCGCGGGGTCTGCGGCACCGCAGCCGCGGAGGACCGCACGATCGTAGTGAGCGACGTGCACGAGTTCCCCGGGCATATCGCCTGCGACTGCGCCTCCAATTCGGAGATCGTTATCCCCCTGCACAGGGACGGGCGCGTGTTCGGCGTGCTCGATATAGACAGCCCGCTCTTCGGCCGCTTCACGGAGGAGGACCGCATAGGGCTCGAATCCGCCGCTATCGCGCTCGAAAAGGAGCTTTCTCAAATAGGCTGAGAAAATAAGAGAAACATAAAACAGATCCCGTTTGGGATCTGTTTTTTTACATGTTTGTTATTTTTCCGCTCTTCTCTCCGCGAGGGTGAGCGCGTTGACGAGGAGGTACGCCCTCGTCATGGGGCCAACGCCGCCGGGAACGGGAGTTATCAGCGAGGCTTTCTTTTCGACCTCGGGGAAATCGACGTCGCCGGTGGGACGGCCGTCGACGTAGTTCATGCCGACGTCGATAACGACCGCGCCTTCCTTGACCATATCGGCGGTGATGAAGCCCGGCCTGCCGACCTCGACTATCAGCACGTCCGCGCGGCTCGTATGGGAGGCTATGTCCTCCGTTTTGCTGTGGCAGACGGTGACGGTGGCGTCGTTTAAGAGCAGCTGTATCGCCATGGGCTTGCCCACCATATTGCTCCTGCCGACTATCACGCAGTGCTTGCCCGCGACATCCACGCCGCTTTCGCGGAGCATGCGCATGACCGCTGCGGGCGTGCAGGCGGCGACGTCGTAATCGTCGCTGTCGATGCGGGCGGAGAAGCCGTCGACGTCCTTTTCGGGGGCGATGGCGGCGAGTACACGCTTAGTCGAGATATGCTCCGGCAGCGGGAGCTGGCAGAGTATGGCCTTCACGTCGTCGTCGCGGTTCAGCCTGTCGATGAGCCGCAATAGCTTGCCCTCGGATGTGGATTCGGATAGCGCGATCACCGTGGGAGTGATGCCCGAAGCCTCGCAGTCGTTCGCCTTCATATTGACGAGCTTCTTCGATATGGGATCGCTGCCGACGACTATGAGCGTCATGTTCGGGCGCGCGTCCTCTCCGAACTCGCGGATGAGCCTTTCGGAGCCCGCCGCGACCTCGGCCTTGACCTTTTCTGCGATTGCCTTTCCGTCGATCAGAGCAGCCATGTTTGCCTCCTTATCAGTTGAAGAAATCGAACGCGGAGCGGAACAGCCCCATATCGTAGCAGCCGGGAACGTTCTTATACAGGCCCTTGCCTATCCTCTCGGCGTGGCCCATCTTGCCGAATATGCGCCCGTCCGGCGAGCAGATGCCCTCTATCGCGGCGTATGAGCCGTTGGGATTGAACGCCTCCTCCATTGCGGGCATGCCGTCCGCGTCGACGTAGCGGGTGATTATCTGACCGTTTTCCGCAAGGCCGCGGAGCACATCCTCGGGAGCTGTGAACCTGCCCTCTCCGTGGGATACGGGCACGCAGTAGATCTCGCCCCTGCGAACATTGCGCAGCCACGGGGACGCCGCGGTCTCAACGCGCACGCGGACGATCCTCGAGATATGCCTCGAGATCACGTTATGCGTAAGCGAAGGGGTATCCTCCGTCATGGGTTCGAACCTGCCGTAGGGCAGCAGGCCGGTCCTTAAGAGCGCCTGGAAGCCGTTGCAGATGCCGCCGGCAAGACCGCCGCGCGCGAGCAGCGCCTCCACCGAAGCGCGGCATTTCTCGCTCATGAGGAAGGCCGCGATGAACTTGCCGGAGCCGTCCGGCTCGTCGCCGTTCGAGAAACCGCCGGGGATGAACATGAGCTCGGAGGAATCTATCGCGTTTGTGAAATCGGAAATGGAATCTAGCAGGCTCGCGGAGGAGCCCGTGCGGATTATCACGGGCTTCACGTCAAAGCCCGCTTTGCGGAAGCTGCGCTCTGTCTCGTATTCGCAGTTGGTCCCCGGGAAAACGGGGATGACCGCCGTGGGATTCGCCTTCTTGACGCCGAAGGGCTTGACGTAGGGGCGGTCGGCGCATTCGAGTTCGATCATGGAGCCGTTATCGCAGGAAACGGGGAACACGCCCTCGAGCCTCGATTCGTAGGCGTTCGAAAGCTCCTCCGCCGTGACCTCGCAGCCGTCAAAGGATATCCCGGGCTTCGCTGTCGTTTCGCCGATGAGCTCGACCGTGACGCCCTTAACAGCATCGGGCACGGCGCCGCATTCCACTATGAACGCGCCGCACTCCGGACGGAAAACATCGTCCGTCGCGAGCTTTGCGCCAAGGCCGTTGCCCATAGCCATCTTGAGCACCGACTCAGCCGCGCCGAACCTTTCGGGCACGCTGACAGCGGTGAAAGTGCCGTTCCTTATGCCCTCGCCGACCATGGCGAAAAGCATCTTCAGCGCCTCGGGCTCGGGCAGGCCGTTCGGCCGCTTTTCGGCACTCAGGCGAACGATCTTCCTTCCGGCCTTCTTGAACTCGGGCGAGGTGATGTTTTTGACGCTGCCGAGAGCGACCGCGAAGGAAATGAGCGTGGGCGGAACGTGTATCGATTCAAAGCTGCCGCTCATCGAATCCTTGCCGCCGATCGCCGCGGCGCCGAGATCTATCTGCGCATCGAGAGCGCCCATTAGGGCGGCCATGGGCTTGCCCCATGAGGTCTCCGTGCGCATCCTTTCAAAGTATTCCTGGAAGCTCAGCCAGCATTCGTCCATATCCGCGCCGGCGGCCGCGAGCTTGGAAAGGGACTGGACTACCGCCGTATACGCGCCGTAATAGGGCGACGCCTCCGAGATATAGGGATCGAAGCCGTATGCCATTACGGAGCAGGTCGAGGTATTGCCGTCCGGAACCGGGAACTTGGCCGCCATTGCCTGCGTGGGCGTCAGCTGCAGCCTGCCGCCGAAGGGCATGAGCACAGTGTTCGCGCCGACGGTGGAATCGAAGGTCTCCGCAAGTCCCCTCTGGGAGCAGACGTTGAGGTCGGCAGCGACGGCCGTGAGCTTGTCGCGGAAGGAGCCCGAAAGCTCCGTGCCTTCGTATCTGTTCTGCTTGGAGACGCGGATCTTCGTGTGCTTTGCCGCGCCGTTGGTATCGATGAAGTCCCTTGAGATATCGACGGCCTTCTGCCCCTTGAAGTACATCGTGAGGCGCTTATCGTCAGTGACCTTGGCGACGAGCGTCGCGTCGATGCCCTCCGCGGCGCAGAGCGCGGTGAACTCCTCCGCGTCCTTCGCCTCGACGACGACCGCCATGCGCTCCTGCGATTCGGAGATCGCGAGCTCCGTGGAATCGAGGCCCATGTATTTCTTGGGGACCTTGTCAAGGTCGATTAAGAGCCCGTCTGCGAGCTCGCCTATCGCGACGGAAACGCCGCCCGCGCCAAAGTCGTTGCAGCGTTTTATCATGCGGGAGGCCGCGGGGTTCCTGAACAGCCTCTGGAGCTTGCGCTCCTCGGGCGCGTTGCCCTTCTGGACCTCCGCTCCGCAGAGCTCCAGCGAGGAAGCGGTATGCGCCTTGGAAGCGCCGGTAGCGCCTCCGCAGCCGTCGCGGCCGGTCTTGCCGCCCATGAGTATCACGACGTCGCCCGCTTCGGGCTCCTCGCGCCGGACGTTCTGCTGAGGGGCGGCGGCGATGACTGCGCCGACCTCCATGCGCTTCGCTGCGTAGCCCTCATGATAGAGCTCGCGTACGAGGCCTGTCGCAAGGCCGATCTGGTTGCCGTAGGAGGAGAAGCCCGCGGCTGCCTCCGTGACAATGCGCCTCTGCGGGAGCTTGCCGGGTATGGTCTCCGAAACGGGCCTTGTAGGATCCGCCGCGCCGGTAAGGCGCATGGACTGATATACGTAACCGCGGCCGGAGAGCGGATCGCGTATCGCGCCGCCTACGCAGGTCGCCGCGCCGCCGAAGGGCTCTATCTCGGTCGGATGGTTGTGAGTTTCGTTCTTGAAGAGCAGGAGCCACGGCTCCTCCTCGCCGTTATGATCGATATTAACCTTGACTGTGCAGGCGTTGATCTCCTTTGAGTCGTCAAGGCTCTTCAAAAGCCCGGTGACGCGCTTGTGATACTTCGCGCCGATCGTCGCCATATCCATGAGGCAGACGGGCTTCTTGTCGCCCAGCTCCTCGCGGAGCTTCATATAGCGCGCGTAAGCCGCCTTAACATCCTCGTCCTCGAACTCGATCTCATCGATATGGGTATTGAATGTGGTGTGGCGGCAGTGATCGGACCAATACGTGTCGAGCACCTTTATCTCCGTCACGGAGGGGTCGCGGCCTTCCGCGCGGAAGTAATCGCGGCAGCAGACGGCGTCCGCCCTGTCCATGGCGAGACCCATGCCCTTTATGAGCCTGTCGAGACCGGCGTCGTCCAGCTCCGTGAAGCCCTTGATGAACTCAACGCTGTCGGGCTCGGTATATGTCTGGGAAAGGCTCGTGACGGGCTCCATCACGCCCTCCCTCGAATCGACGGGATTTATGAGGCTCGCCCTGATCTCGGCAAGCTCCTTATCGCCGATATCGCCGTATACGAGGTATACGCGCGCGGTGCGGACGACGGGCTTTGCGCCCTCTCCGCTGCCTATGCCGACGAGCCTTATCGACTGCTCCGCGGCGTCGGCGCACTGATCGTACTGACCGGGAAGGTACTCGGCGGCAAACGCCTTATAGCTCCCCTCAGGCAGATCGAAGAAGCTGACCTCCGTCCTGGGATCGGAGAACACGCCGGAGACGCATTTCATGAACGTTTCGCGGTCGACGTTTTCCGCGTCGTAGCGGCGGAGTATGCGGATCTCCTCTATGCCGCTGATGCCGTGCAGCGTGACAAGATCGTTTTTCAGCGCCTCGGCCTCGGTCGAGAACTCCTTTTTTCTTTCCGAATAGACCCTGTAAACCATATTCAACCTCTCTTAATGTGATCGAGCGCGGTCCTGCCGATGTCCCGGCGCATGTACATGCCCTCGAAGCTGACCCTTTCCGCGTTGCGGTAGGCCTTCTTTGTCGCTTCCTCAAGCGTGTCGGCAACTGCAACGATGTTGAGCACCCTGCCGCCCGCGGTGACGAAGCCGTTTTCGGTCTTCTTTGTTCCCGCGTGGACAAGCTCCGTCCCATCCTCGAGCCCGCCTATCGCGATGGGCAGCCCCTTGTTGTACTTTCCGGGGTAGCCTCCGGAGACGAGCACGACGTTCGCCGCCGCCCTTTGCGAGAAGCGGACGGGCGTTTCGGCAAGGCTGCCGTTTTCGCACGCGAGCATCGCGTCGAGGAGCGGCGTCTCCATGAGCGGGAGCACCGTCTGCGCCTCGGGATCGCCGAAGCGGCAGTTGTATTCGATCACCTTGGGACCGTTCTTCGTGATCATAAGGCCGAAATACAGGCAGCCCGTGAAGGGGCAGCCCTCGGCCGCCATAGCTTTTATCGTGGGGAGGAATATCCTCTCCATACAGGTCTTTGCGACATCCTCCGTATAGAAGGGGTTCGGGGCGATGACGCCCATGCCGCCGGTGTTGGGGCCCGTTCCTCCCTCGCCGATGGTCTTGTGATCCATGGAGGATACCATGGGCACTATCGTCTTTCCGTCGGTGAAGCTCAGCACCGATACCTCCGGCCCTTCGAGGAACTCCTCTATGAGCACGCGCGCGCCGCTCTCGCCGAAGAGCCTGTTCTCCATTAGCTCCAGGCAGGCGGCCTGCGCCTCCTCGCGGGTGCGGCAGATGAACACGCCCTTTCCCAAGGCCAGCCCGTCGGCCTTCACGACCATGGGCGGCTCGTTCTCCGAGATATACCTGAGGGCGTCCTTGAGCGAATCGAGCGAGACCGCCTTCGCTGTGGGGATGCCGTATTTTTCCATGAGCTGCTTGGAGAATATCTTGCTGGCCTCTATCCTTGCCGCGGCCTTCGAGGGACCGAAGCAGGGTATTCCCATCTCGCGGAGCCTGTCGGCCATGCCCATAGCGAGGGGATCGTCCGGCGTGACCACCGCGAAATCGACGGGATGCTCCCTGCAGAAACCGCAAACGCCCTCAAGATCGGTCGCCTTTATGGGGAAGCACTCCGCAATATCCTCCATGCCCCCGTTGCCGGGAAGCACGTAAAGCTTTTCGGCGCGCGGATCCTCCGCGAGCTTCTTTACGATGCCGTATTCGCGGCCGCCGCCGCCGATAACGAGTATGTTCATATAGACCTCTTAATGATGGAACAAACGGATGCCGTTCATCACCATGGTGATGCCGAGCCTGTTGCACTCGTCGATAACGTCCTGATCGCGCTTGGAGCCGCCGGCCTGTACGATGTAGCGGACGCCGCTCTTCGCAGCCCTCGTGATGTTGTCGGAGAAGGGGAAGAACGCGTCGGAGGCCAGAGCGAGGCCAGCCCTCGAATCGAGGAACGCGCGCTTTTCCTCGGCGGTCAGGGGCTCGGGCTTGACCGTGAAGAACCTCTGCCACTCGCCCTCGGCAAGGACGTCCTCGGGATGCTGACCGATGTAGCAGTCTATGCAGTTGTCGCGGTCGGGGCGGCCTATGCCGTCGACGAACGGGAGGCTCAATACCTTCTCATGCTCGCGCATGAGCCAGTTGTCGGCCTTGTCGCCCGCGAGACGGGTGCAGTGTATGCGGGACTGCTGACCCGCACCGACGCCTATCGCCTGACCGTCGACCGCGTAGCAGACGGAATTGGACTGGGTGTATTTCAATGTGATCATCGCGACGATGAGGTCGCGCTTGGCGGTATCGGGAAGCTCCCGGTTTTCGGTTACGATATTCGTGAGGGTGCTCTCATCAAGCACGGCGTCGTTGCGCTTCTGGGTGAAGCGTACGCCGAATACCTCCTTGGATTCGAGCTCGGGAGCGGTGTAGTCGGGATCCATTTTTATAATGCAGTATTTGCCGCCCTTCTTGGTTTTAAGGAGCTCCAACGCCTCCGGATCGTAATCGGGGGCGATGACCCCGTCGGAGACCTCCGGCTTGATGACCAGCGCCGTCAAAAGATCGCATTTATCGGAGAGGGCTATGAAATCGCCGAAGCTCGACATGCGGTCGGCGCCGCGCGCCCTTGCATAGGCGCAGGCGAGCGGGGAATCGTTTATGTTCACGATATTCTCTACGAAGAGCTTTTTCATCATGACGTCGGAAAGCGGCACGCCGACCGCCGCGCCTGCGGGGCTTACGTGCTTGAAGGAGGCCGCAGCGGGAAGCCTGAGCGCGGCCTTCAATTCCTTAACGAGCTGCCAGGAGTTGAGCGCGTCGAGGAAATTGATATAGCCGGGATTGCCGTTCAAAACCTCGAAGGGGAGCTCCGCGCCGTCCTTCATATCGAGGCTCGCGGAGTTCTGGTTCGGGTTGCAGCCGTATTTCAGTTTGAGTTCTTTCATTTGCTGTTCCTCGTCATTCGTATTTGTTGATCAGCCTGTCGGTGTATTCCATGGTCGCGGGATCGATGAACCTTGTGTAAAGCGCTACCTTGTTGTCCTCGTTGATGCCGTTCCAGACGGTCTCCGTAAACTCGTCTATGTCGTCGGGGACGTTTACCTCCCAAGGCTCGCCGGAGAAGGTCTTCAATACCTCCCTGCCGCCCATATAGGTGTGGATGAAATGCCCGACGCCCCTCTGCTCCTCATAGCGGAAGAAGTTCCTGACGCACGTCCTTCCCTCCGGATCGCCCGCCTTGAGCACCGAAAGCTCGAATGTGGGGCGGCCGCTGTCAAACGTGACCATGCCGGAGATCCTGGCGGTGAAATGAGGGGGATCCGGCTCGAAAGCCCTTGTCGCGAGGGCGGATTCGAAGCTGCCGCCGAGGCGAAGCGCCTCATACACGGTGTCGGTCTGATCGCCGTTCGTTACAATGAGCCTGTTCCCTATGAGCCTTATCGGGGAATAGATAATGAGCTCCGCGTGCTCCGGATCCTTTTCGGCGGTGTACTTTATGGCGAGCTCGTCGCCGTTCCTTTCAAAGCGCCTCGCCCTCGAGGAGGCTGATCTGCCCATTATAAAGTACCCGACGGCGGCCTTTCCCGAGGGGGTCGTGCCTATGATTATGCCGCGGCCGGAGTATTCCTGCGTGCGAAGGAGTGAATAAAGGTCGTTCATATCATGTGCTCCTGTTCTTCCGTTATTTTTGCGGCGAGCATCTCCGCCGCCATTGGCAGGAGCTTCCACTCCGCCTCTTCCATTACGCGCCTCTGCAGCGTTTCGGGGGTGTCGCCATCCTCTACGGCGACGGCCTTCTGCAGCAGTATCGGGCCTGCGTCGGCCTCCGCGGTGACGATATGCACCGTCGCGCCGGTGACCTTGACGCCGCGCTCGAGCGCCGCCTCGTGCACTTTGAGACCGTAGAAGCCCTTGCCGCAGAAGGACGGTATGAGCGACGGATGGACGTTAATTATCCGCCCCTCCCAGCAATCGATGAATTCTTCGGAAAGTATCCGCAAAAACCCCGCGAGGACGATCATATCGATACCGTTCTCGTCGAGGAGAGCGATAAGCTCCTCCTCGAAGCAGGGGCCGTTCGGGATGAACACGGCGGGTATGCCCGCGTTTCCGGCTCTTGTCAGCGCATAGGCCGACTCGCGGTTGGAGATGACGAGCGCAAGCTCGGCGTGGGGCATTTCGCCGCGGAGCGAGGCGTCGATGAGCGCCTGAAGATTGGTGCCGCCGCCCGATACGAGCACGGCCGTCCTTGCCCTCAGCATACTATCACGCCCTCGTCGGAAGCGATGACTTCGCCCACGACATACGCGTCTACGCCTGCCTCGCGAAGCGCGGCTGTCGCGGCCCTCTCGTCCGCCGCGGGGACTGTCGCGACCATGCCCACGCCCATATTGAACGTGTTGAACATGTCGCGCTCGCAGATACCGCCTTTTTCGGCGATAATATCGAATATCGGCAGTACGCGCACCCTGTCGCGGTACACCTTTGCGGTGAGACCATTGGGGATGGCGCGGGGAATGTTCTCATAGAAGCCGCCGCCGGTGATGTGAGCGAGGGAATGCACCTCCGCCGCCCTGCGCAGCGCCATTACGGGCTTGACGTAGAGCTTTGTGGGGGTGAGGAGCGCCTCGCCCAGGGTCATGCCGAGCTCGGGAACATAGCGGAAGAGCTCGTCGCCCTCGACGTCGAACACCTTTCTGACGAGCGAGAAGCCGTTGGAGTGCACGCCGGAGGACGGCATTGCGATAAGGACGTCGCCCTCACGAACGTTGGCGTTGTCCATGAGCTTGCTCTTTTCGACCACGCCCACGGCGAATCCCGCGAGATCGTATTCATTCTCCGGATAGAAGCCGGGCATCTCCGCGGTCTCGCCGCCGATCAGCGCGCAGCCGGACTCGCAGCAGCCGTCCGCGACGCCCTTGACTATCTTCTCTATCCTTTCGGGAACGAGTTTGCCCGTCGCTATGTAATCGAGGAAGAATATCGGCGCGGCGCCGGAGCAAACGACGTCGTTCACGCACATCGCCACGCAGTCGATACCGATGGTATCATGCTTGTCCATACGGAAGGCGAGCTTCAATTTCGTGCCGACTCCGTCCGTGCCGGAGATGAGCACGGGCTCCTTATAGCCCATGAGCTCGAACGCGCCGCCGAATCCGCCCAGCTCCGAAGCCGTGCCGGGTATCTTCGTCCTCGCGACATGTTCCTTTATCCTCTTTACCGCCTCGTAACCGGCGGTGATATCGACGCCCGCTTCGGCGTATGCCTTGCTGCTGCTCTTCATGGTATTCTCCTTTTATCGGTCGTTCAGCTTCTGCTGAAGCTTATTATCCTTCTCCTCCACCGCGGAGGCCATATCGCGCATCTCGAGAGAGAGCTTTTCGGAAAGCTCCGGCTCGGAGACCGCGAGCATCCTCGCGGCGAGCCAAGCGGCGTTGGCTCCGCCGTCGATCGCGACGCAGGCGACGGGTATGCCGGAGGGCATCTGCACGGTCGAGAGGAGCGCGTCCATGCCGCCGAGATCGGAGCCCTTTATCGGAACGCCGATGACGGGCAGCTCGGTATGCGCGGCGATGACGCCCGCAAGATGCGCCGCCTTGCCCGCGAAGGCGATTATTACGCCATACCCCTCCTCACGGGCGGCCTTCGCAAAGGCGGCCGTGCGCTCGGGCGTGCGGTGCGCGCTCATGATATGCGCCGTGAAGGGCATATCGAGCTTTTTCAATACTGAGATCGCTTTTTCCGCGATGGGAAGGTCGCTGTCGCTCCCAAGGATAAGGGCTGTTTTCTTCATGATTCCTCGCTTTCCCGCGTGTGTCGAGACCGTATTTTTCGTTATGCCATAGGTAACCAGTTTATTGGTATTACCATTATAAAATCATACCATAACCGCACCTGATTGTAAAGGGGTGCGGGGCTCCGCTCCGATGTATATTTGTTTGTATAACCGTGCCGCGGGAGGCCCGAAAATGCGCCGCGCCGATCGGGTTTGCCGCGGCATGCGCTTTATGGTATAATCATCGAAAAAGGAGGAGCGTGCACGATGGAAAGCAGCGGCTATACCGTGATAAAGAGCCGGCGGAAAACCATAGGTCTCAGCGTCGGCAGGGGCGGCGAGATCATCGTCCGCGCGCCTTACGGCTGCTCCAAACGCGCGATAGAGCGCTTCGTGCGCGATTCCGAAGGCTGGATCGCGAAGCAGAGGAAGAAGCTCCTTGACATGGAGGCCGAGGCAGAAGATCAGGGCAAGCTCACGGAGGCGGATATCAAGGCGCTCGCGGACGGTATGCGCGCGGTGCTGCCCGACAAGCTCGCGCGGTATTCCGCGCTTCTCGGCGTAACTTACTCCCGCGTGAGCGTGCGCTGCCAGAAAACGAAATGGGGAAGCTGCTCCGCTGCGGGTAACCTCAATTTCAACTGTCTGCTGATGCTCGCGCCGGAGAGCGTGCTCGATTACGTCGTCGTTCACGAGCTTTGCCACATTAAGCACATGGATCACTCCAAGGCGTTCTGGGCGGACGTCGCCGCGGTCTTCCCCGCCTATGCCGAGTGCCGCGCGTGGCTGCGCAAAAACGGCGGCGCGCTGCTCATGCGCGCGCGGGAGCGGTAGGCGGCTTCGGCCGCGTTTTTGCCCGCGGTCATTGACTTTCGCGCCCCTTGCTGATATAGTATAATCAAACTTTTTATGAGGAGATCATTATGCTCAAAGACGGAAAGATCCTTATTGGAAAAGGCGATACGGAAGCGTTCATACTCCCCGGGATGGCCAACAGGCACGGCCTTATCTCCGGCGCGACCGGAACGGGCAAGACCATCACCTTGAAGGTGATGGCGGAAAGCTTCTCCGAAATGGGTGTGCCCGTGTTCCTCGCGGACGTCAAGGGCGATCTTGCGGGCTGCGTGAAGGCCGGCAATATAGACGCCATTGAAAAGCGTCTGACCTCGCTCGGCATAGACGCCGCGGATTTCCCCATGAAGAGCTTCCCCGTCCGCTTCTGGGACGTGTTCGGCGAGGGAGGCCATCCCGTCCGCACGACCGTGAGCGACATGGGCGCGACGCTGCTCGCGAGGCTGCTCGGCCTTTCCGAGGCGCAGACGGGCGTGCTCGCGATAGTCTTCCGCCTTGCGGACGACAAGGGCTGGCTCCTGACCGACGTCAAGGACCTTCGCGCGATGGTCGCCTACGCCACGGATCACGCGGGCGAGCTGCTCTCCGAATACGGCAATATCACCCGTCAGTCAGCCGGCGCCGTTCAGAGGGCGCTGCTCCAGCTGGAGGACGCGGGCGGCGATATCTTCTTCGGCGAGCCGGAGATCGACATCCGTGACTGGATGCAGACGGATGAGAACGGCCGCGGCTATATCAACATATTCCACTGCGCGAAGCTGTTCAGGTCTCCCCTGCTCTACTCCACGTTCATGCTGTGGCTGCTCGCGGAGCTGTTTGAGGAGCTTCCCGAGGAGGGCGATCTCGAAAAGCCCAAGCTCGTGTTCTTCTTCGACGAGGCGCACCTGCTGTTCAACGGCGCGCCCAAGGCGCTTCGCGACAACATCGAGCAGGTCGTAAAGCTCATCCGCTCGAAGGGCGTCGGCGTGTACTTCATCACGCAGCAGCCCTCCGACGTACCCGATCCCATCCTGGCGCAGCTCGGCAACCGCGTGCAGCACGCTCTGCGCGCATACACCCCCACGGAGCTCAAGGCCGTACGCGCCGCGGCGCAGACCTTCCGCGAGAACCCCGCTTTCGATACCGAGGACGCGATAATGGCGCTCGGCACCGGCGAGGCCGTGGTCAGCTTCCTTGACGAGAAGGGCCGCCCGACGATCGCGGAGCGCGTGACGATACTGCCGCCGCAGTCCGCTATGGGCACGATAGACGACGAGCGCCGCACGGCCGAGATCGAGGCCGACGACCTTTACGGCAAGTATGAGGAGCCGGTCGACGATGAATCCGCCTACGAGCTTGTGAACGCGGACCGCCTCGAAGACGAGCGCAAGGCGGCGGAGGCCAAGCAGGCCGCCGAGGAGGCAAAGGCCCGCGAGCAGGAGGAAAAGGAGCGCGCGAAGGAGGCCGCGAAGAAGGAGAAGGAGCGCGAGAAGGCCGCGAAGGAAAAGGCCAAAAAGAAGAACGCCCGCAAGAAGAACTCCTCCCTCGGCAAGGTAGCCAGCTCCACTATGCACTCCATCGGCCGCGAGCTCGGAAGGACGCTGTTCCGCGGGATACTTAACATTTTGAAAAAGTGACGCTATCATAAGCCCCTTCGGGGGCTTTTTCTGCATTTACGCGCACCCGGCAGGCGATCCGCGGCGGATCAGCCGCGAAAAACTTTTTTGTAATAATCGGGAACCTTTCGGCCTCCTCGTGCGTTATATAGATGTAAGCAAGTGTGCGATGCTCACAATGACGAAAGGATTACGGAGGCAGATCATGAAACGCATATTATCATTCGTACTCATACTTGTTATGACCCTCTCCCTCGCGGCGTGCCGAACGCCGCATAGCGCGGCCATCGATCCGACGGAGGCTCCCGCCGTGCCGACAGAAACGGTGACCGAGGAACCGACGGAAGCTCCGACTCCCGAGCCCACGGCAACGCCGACTCCTGAGCCAACCGAGGCGCCGACTCCCGAGCCCACTCAGCGGCCGGAGATCACCGAGATGCCGGAGCCTGTGAGCGTTGACGAGCTCACGCCCGTTATCACGATACCGCTCGTGTATGATACGGAATACGATCCGTGGAACGATTACAAGAGCATAGTAAAGGTAAATATCTATGCTGACGACGATACCCCCATTATCAGCGGTCCCGCATCTTATACGGTGGCTGAAGGCAGGCTCATTGTTCTGGACGCCTTTGCACAGCTTCTCCGTGTTTACGATCTTAATTCGGGCGAATGGCTGAAGAATATTGACGCCTCCGCAGCCGGGTTCGAGCCCTTGACCGCCGAGGGCAGCGTGGCGTATTGGAACGGGTATTACTGGATCCGTTGCTACCATAAAGGATTCGTTATCGCTGTAAACGATGAAGGCAGCGTTTGGAAGACTATACCTGTTCCGGATGCGGGCAACATCGAGGATTACGAGTATGCGAACGATTACCTTATGGCCAAGATGAGCATCAAGCGTGCTCCACTACAGGTCATAGACGGCGAGCTGTACTTGAAGAGCCACGGCTACACGGCAGAAAACATGCCCGATTTCAAGCTTGAGGGCGATGAATTTGTTCCCTGCGAGCCGAAGATCAAGTATACGATCACCGACTACCCCGATTGGACCTACGTGATCACCAACGGCGAGTACACCTGGTACATTCCCACCGATGATGATCTGGCGTTCGAATGCAACGTTCTTGAGGTCGACGAATATGGGAACCTGTACGCAAGTTGCAGTCTGCTAACAATTGACAGCAACGGCCGTCCGCATTCCGATCAAAGCCTCCGCATCTACGATAAGGACAGCCGTCTTGTGGGGATTTTCCGATACGAGATGGCCGAGCCGATCGACTATGGCACACATATAGTCGCCAAGGGCACGGAAGGCGTGTGGATCATGTGCTGTACGGAGGATGAGGTCCGCATCTGCGTGCTGCCGTTCTCTTCCGATGGGAACGGTCAATAGAATAGCAGCTGCAAACTATGATTACCTTTTGGAGGCAACCCATGAAACGCGCATTATCATTCGCACTCATACTTGTTATGACCCTTTCCCTCGCCGCGTGCAAAACGCCGCATAGCGCGGCCATCGATCCTACGGAGGCTCCTGCGACAGAGGCTCCCGCCGCGACCGAAGCTCCCACCGAAGCGCCGACGGAGGAGCCGACGCCGGAACCCACGGAGGAACCGACGCCCGAGCCGACCGCCGTGCCCGAGCCCACGGAGCTTGCTTTTGAGGACTGCGCCGAGCTCGTGATAAGCATACCTTGGGGAAACGGCGATCTTGAGGCGTTCATCAGGCCGATCAGACCGGGCAATGACGACGACGATTGGGAGCTCCCCCAGCACTTCAATATCATAGATGGGAAGATCTACATTTTCGACAGGTATTATCCCTTTGGGAGCGGACTGCTTGAATGCGATCCCGAAACAGGCGAGATCACAAGGATTAGCCCGGATATCGGGGAAAACAGCTTTAATAGGGGCGAGTTCGCTTTGACGGACGGCAAGCTGATATTCTCTGACTGCATGTTCGATCTTACGACCGGTGAGCGCATCGAGCTCGAGGCCATACCCGGGACGCCGGCGAGACGCGACGGCGTGCTGATGATGAACGTGCTGGACGGCAAATGCTTCGCATACAGAGCGGTCAATTATTATGAGGGCAACGAAGAATTGGAGTTTCTCTTCACGCAGGCGACCTACAAATACGACGTGTTCGAGCTCGATATGGAAAACCTCGCGTGGGTTCAGAAGGAGCGTATCGAGATGCCCCGATATGTCCCGCATGCAGAGCCTCCGTTCTCCGACTATCACACCTTCTTTTACGGCAGAGGGGACGTCGAGATCAAAGGCGAAGACGGCGGCGCGTTGTTCTGTTTTGATCGATACATGGGCACGGACGACGCGGGGAACCATTACATAGACAGCGAGGAAACATTAGCATATAAAAACGATTCCGGACGATACATCACAAGTAAAACATGGCGAAGGATAATCAAGCTGTCCCCCGACGGCACTCCGATATCATGCGTCGATGTGGACTACCCCGACGACTATATTTTCAGGTTCTGGGGAAACTACCTCGTCTACAAGGTGGACAGCGAAGGTACGGTATGGTACATGTGCGAGACGCAGTCGGGAGTTTCGATCTACAAGATAAGCCTTTAAAAGTATAGGAGCCGATCAGTATGAAGAAGATCTTATCCGTCCTGCTTTGCGCAGCAATGATCCTTTCCGCCGCAGCATGCAAAACGCCGCATAGCGCGGTCATCGATCCTACGGAGGCTCCTGCGACAGAGGCTCCCGCCGCGACCGAATTTCCCACCGAAGCGCCGACGGAGGAGCCGACGCCGGAACCCACGGAGGAACCCACGCCCGAGCTCGTGTCGACGCTGCCGCCGGATGCTGAGTTGGGAAGCACAGTATTGACGCTTCCCGTCGGGAACGGAAAAGGAGAGATCTGTTTCCGTACGGGTGTTGAGAATGTGCCCTGGGGACCGGAGGCTTTTCTTGTTCGCGGCGGCGAACTGTATGTGCTCAACTCAGCGGGCGGCAATATGCTGCGTTTCGATATGGATGGGCAGCTTACAGGCGATGTGTTCATTTGCGATCCGGATCCCGAATTCAACTGCTGTCCTTATAGGTTTGCCGTCGGCAATGACAGGTTATACATAGTGGATTACAACCTTGGCGAGATCGTCGTATTGGATAAAGGGAGCGGCATTTTCATTACGTCATGCAGGGCGCCTGTCGAAAGGGAAACCTTCAGCGGCGATATGGATGCTCCCGGTTTTTGGTCTGGTTATAATTTCCCCGGATCGATAATTCAGATGTATGAGGAAGACGATGATCTGTTGATCGTTGTACACGATACCTTCTTTACGATAAGGACCTACCTCTTTGACATTGAAGCCGGAACGCTTTCCGTGACCGAGGATCGCGGCCTGTCGGGAAGACCAACCGGGAGGATCATTCTGCACGACAATGCGACCGGAGCGGAGATCGGTTTTATGCTGAGCGGTTGGATAATGGACAAGATCCTAGGCTTTGACAGCAGCGGGACCGTTTACGTTTCGGCCTTTCTGGGAACGGCGGATTATCAGCCCATCCCCCGAAAGGTGTTTTCGATCGGGCCCGACGGTTCCATAGCGGCACAGTCCGCTGCGATCGAGGATATGGGCTATATCGGTTTCGCGCTCGGCGACGATTCGGATGTTTACGCATTGATCCGGGACGGCGGCCATGTGGATCTTATCCGGGTCGATATGTATTGATCTCCGGGAATGCTTTACGTCAAGCAGGGATAAGATAAAAAAAGCCCTTTTGGGCTTTTTTTGCATTCAATTCATAACGAGTATCGCGCCGTATCCAAATATGAATATGAGCTCCAGCGTGAGGATGACTATGCTTAAGACCTTCTCCGTACGGTCCTTCAGCAGTCTCCTTAGAAGCATGAAGAGCAGTACGCCTATCGCCGTGCCGGCGGTGTTCATTATGACGTCCGTGATATCCGCGCTGCCTATTCTGAACACGTACTGGACCGTCTCGAACAGCACGCTGAGCAAAAAGCCTATAAGCACCGCGATCCAGCCCTTTTTGGGGCTGCGCAGCATTGATATAAAGAGCCCAAGCGGGATGAACGCGATCACATTATAGATCATATCGCTTAGATCGATCCTGCCGTTCGACATGAGAGGCTGTCCGAACGGAATAAGGTTTATCGGCGCGCGCCAGCCGTGGATGCTGAAACTGATCAGTCCGATCTGCGTCTTGAATATCACTACCCACACGAGCAGCAGCAGGTATATCGCGAAAGCGATGATCGTAACGATCCTTCCCTTTTTCATTTTACTCCTCTTCCCCGGGCCGGGAAACTCAAAGGCGGCGCATGAGCGCCGCCCGTATTTTCTCTCGGCCGACTTCGCTTTAATGTATTAATCATATTAATACACTTATAACGATTTGTCAACCCCTTATTTAGCTTCCAGCGTCAGGTTATGCACCCATTTCCTCTTTTTTATGAGTATGAAGCCTATCACGCATTTGATGAGATCGAGGCAGCGGACGATAATGAACATCGGCAGTATCGGGATGCCGGTGAACCTTGACAGCACGAACGCCACGGGCACGCAGACGCACCACACGAAGCCGCTGTCAAAGAGGAACGTGATGAAAGTCTTTCCGCCGGATCTCAAAGTAAAGTAGCTCGCGTTGGTGAAGGCGTCCATAGGCATCATGCAGGCGGAAACTATGAGCAGATCGCACGCTATCGCCTTGACCGTATCGGTCGTATTGTAGATCTGCGGTATGAGCGGAGCGAGCGCCGCCATCACCATTCCCGTTGCGGTGCAGAGCAGTACGGAGAACGTGACGAGCTTCCTGTCCTCATCCACCGCCTTTTCGAACTCGCCCGCGCCGAGCAGCTGGCCGACCATTATCGAGACGGTCGAGCCCATAGCGAAGAACGAGCAGAAGAAGAGGTTCGAAACCGTGGAGGATATGCTTATCGCGGAGACTACCTCGAGGCCTCTCTCGGAATAGCACTGGTTCAGCATCGTCATACCGCTTGCCCAAAGCACCTCGTTAAGGAGCAGAGGCGTGCCCCTTGCCGCGATCCTGCCGAGCAGAGCGCGCGGCACGCGCATGGAGCTGTAAAGCCCCTTTATAAACGTGCAGCGGGCCTTATGGGTATGGGTCCAGATCACGACGATGCCGAGCTCCACAAACCTTGCGACGCCCGTGGCGATCGCCGCGCCGACTACGCCCATCGCGGGAAGGCCGAGCTTACCGAATATGAGCACATAGTTGAGGCCGAGGTTCACGCATATAGCGACGATCCCCGCGACCATGGGAACGACGGTCTCCCCCGTCTCCCTCAGCGTGCCGGAATACACCTGCATCAGCGCGAAGGGAAGCATCTGGATAAGTATTATGCTCATGTACTGCTTGCCGAAATCGAGCGTCGCGGCAAGATCGAGCCCCTCCTCGCCCTCGTGCAGGAAGAAGGAAATGAGCCTGTCCCCATAGAATATGAACGCCGCCATGAAGAGCGCGGTCGCGAGAAGCGCGATGTAGATCTTCACCCTGATCGTGTGGCGGATGCCCTCGTCGTCATGGCTGCCGTAGAACTGCGTGGTGAATATGCCCGCGCCGGAGATGCCGCCGAATATGCACAGCGCGAAAACGAAGACGAGCTGATTGACGATAGCGACGCCGCTCATCTGCTCCGTGCCGAGCTTGCCGACCATTATGTTATCGAGCAGGCTTACGAAGTTCGTTATTACGTTTTGGATGAGTATTGGGATCATCACCGCGAACAGTCTGCGGTAGAAATCCCTGTTTCCGAAAAATCTTCTCATTCGTTCACCGTATATGCGAAATTGTAACTATTATAACAGAAGGGCCGTTAATTGCAAGCGGTTTTTCAGCCGAGAAAGCGCAGCTTCGGCCGTATGCGCCTCATGTACAGATTCTCGACGACGCCGAGCACCGCGTCGTACGCCGCGAGTATCGCGATGAGCGCGGCGAAGTACAGCGCGTTGACAAGCGCCGAGACGGAGCCCAATTCCTCCGTTACAGCGTCGAGCCGCAGCACGAACAGTAGGAAGAGGTACATGACCGCGACCGCGGCAATGAAGAATAAGAGCTTTGCGGCGAACCTCAGCGGCCTGTTCGCGATGCGGGAAAACAGCAGCCTGATTATCGGATAGTACCCAAGAAATACATAGAAGAACGCTCCCTCCTTGTCGGCGGAGAGCAGCGCCGAGAGCGCGGCGGTCACGAACCATGTGAGCCATGCGAAGCCCTGCCCGAACTCGATCAAAACGGGTATGAGGCACATCGCCGCAAGCAGCGGCGCACAGTAAGTCGCAACGCCGAGGAGCCCGCCTACGAGCATTATCACCACGCCGAGCGCGGCCATTATCCCGCAGAACGTGATCTTCAGCGCGCCGGACGGTCTTCCCGTTCTGTTGCTCATCATTCGGCCTCCTCCCTTCCCGCTGATACTCTCAGCGTTTTTCTTTTGCATGAAGCGATCATAAAAAATCATTACAGATCAAGTGTTTTTCGTGTTTTCGGTCGTTCGTCCGAATGCGTTCGGCTGTTCGTACGAACAAAATCTGCCGTTCGAACGGCATGGAACGTCAGTACAGTTCGAACTCGAAGCCGCCCTCGAAGCCCCTGTCGACCGATACGATGTCATCGATGGGCACGACCGTGCCGTCCTCGAAAACGAGCTCCTTCGCGATCTCGTCGACGCCCTTCACCGCGGCGTATTTCACGACGAACGCGCCGCCGCTCTTCCTTTTGTCGGGCTCGAAATAGGTTATCCCCGCCATTGGGGACGCTCCTATATTCTCGCGGATGACCTGCAGATACGCGTCGATGATGGCCCTTTCGTCCTCCGCGAGCTCCGGCTTCGCCGCGACGAGCCTTGCCGTCTCCGCGACGGCGTCGTCGTAGCCCGTCAGCGCGGCAAATGGCGCGAACTGAGCCGCGCGGTCGTAATTGGACATATGCGGACGATCCTTGGACACGTGATGGGGCAGGTCGATTATGTCGTCGTATGAATGAGCGTCACGCCTTGTCATGCCCCTCCCCCTTCTCCGCCTTTTCGACGGTCTCTCCGCTGCCGGCTCTGTGCCCGCCTATCTGCGCGTTGCGCTCCCTCGCGGTAGCGCCTTCCTCGTAGTTCATGCCCTTCAATATGGCGTTCTTGCCGAACTTGGTGCGGATCTTGAGCACGGCCTCCTGCCGCTTCCTGTCGAGCATCAGCTCCCGTTCCTCCCGCTCGAAGCGCCTTTGGCTCTCCTCCGGATCTGTGAACAGATCGAGCTGCTCGTAGACGTTCTTTTTTACGTTGCCCTCCGGGGCGACGCGGTTCGCGACGACGTTCAGCCTGCGCACGGTAAGGCCCCTGTCCGCTATGCTTTCGAATATGCTGACCGCGGCCTCCGTGATGAGCCTTGCGGATGACGTCCTCCGCGGGAGGTTCTTCATGCCGTGCACGGATCTCGGCGCGACCCTGCCGTATCTGTCGGCCTCCGTCGCACCGTGATAGCGCCTGCGCTTTTCGGGATCGGATATGTTCTCCGTATCGTAACAGACCGCAACGCCTATCTGATCCGTCACGAGGCCCTTTGCGAATACGTCCATCGCGAGCCCGTCCGCCATCTCGCGGACTATGAGGCGCGCCTTATCGAAATCATAGGGCTGGCTCAGCACCTGGCCTACGCTCATGCTGTGCGCGGAAGGCCTGAATGCCTTTATATCCGCCATGGTGCAGGGCTCCCAGCCCCACGCGTGGTCGATAAGAAGCTCCGCGTTTATGCCGAAGACCTTGTACAAAAGCGCCTCGTTCACATAGCTTTTTTCGCCCGCGACCGACGCCCGCGCGATATCGCCCATGGTGTGTATGCCGAGTGCGTCGAGCCGCCTTGCGATGCCGGGACCAACGCGCCAGAAATCGGTGATCGGAGTGTGCGCCCAGAGCCGCCTGCGGTAGCTCATCTCGTCGAGCTCGGAGATCCTTGCGCCGTTCGCGTCGGGCTCTATATGCTTCGCGTCGATATCCATAGCGATCTTCGCAAGGTACAGGTTCGTGCCGATACCCACGGTCGCGGTTATGCCCGTCTCCCTGAGCACCTCGCCTATCATGCGCGAGGCGAGCTCCCTCGCGGTGAGGCGGTATGTCGAAAGGTAGTTCGTCGCGTCGATGAACACCTCGTCCACGGAGTAGACATGTATGTCCTGCGGCGAAACGAACCTCAGATAGATCTCGTAAATGCGGGTGCTGACCTCCATGTATTTCGCCATGCGGGGACGCGCCACGATATAGTCTATCGCGAGCTTCGGATCGGCCTTGAGCTCCGCATCGTAATAGGATGAGCCCGTGAGCTTATGCCCGGGAGCCTTGTACTTTCGCTCGCTGTTTAGCTCCTTCACCCTCTCGACGACCTCAAAGAGCCTCGCTCTGCCCGATATCCCGTGCGCCTTGAGCGAGGGCGAAACGGCAAGACAGATCGTTTTTTCCGTGCGCGACTCATCCGCGACCACGAGGTTCACCGCGAGCGGATCCAACCCCCTCTCGACGCATTCGACAGAGGCATAGAACGATTTGAGGTCGATGCAGATATAGGTCTTTTCGAGCATTTGTTCCATATTTACAGTATGCCACATCCCGCCCGATTTTTCAAGAGGCAAAATAAAGAAAAAGGCCGGGGAGCGATACTCTCCGGCCTATAAAGGATTTTTACTTCATCCCGCGCTTGACCATCTCGGTCACGGCGAAGGTGGCGACGTCGTCGGCGTACTTGCCGGCGCCGAAGCCCGCGTCATAGCCCAGCTCCTTGGCGAGCTCGTGCGTGATGCGCGCGCCGCCGCAGCAGAGTATGAACCTGTCCCTAAGGCCCTCCGCCTCGAGATACTCGACGAGCTCGGTGAGGTTCTGGATATGGATGTCCTTCTGCGTGACGGTCTGCGATACGAGCAGCACGTCGGCGTTGACCTCCAGCGCCTTCTTCACGAACTCCTCGTTCGGGACCTGCGCGCCCCAGTTATAGGCCTCTATCATCTCGTAGCGCTCAAGGCCGTAATGCCCCGCAAAGCCCTTGCGGTTCATTATGGCGTCGATGCCGACGGTGTGCGCGTCGGTGCCGGTCGAGGCGCCGACCATTACGATCTTGCGGCCGAAATGCTCCTTTATGTAGGCGTCGGTCTCTTCCATGCTCATTGTCTCCTCCTCGACGGTGAGGACATGGATGTTCTCATAGTCGACGGAGTGCGCGACGGAGCCGTACACGACGAAGAACGTGAACTCCTTATCGAGGGTCTTAGCGCAGGCGACGTTCGGCTCGTCGACGCCCATCTTGCGGACGAGCTGACGGGCGGCCTCTATGCCGCGCTCATCGTTCTTGACCGGCAGGGTGAACGAAAACTGCACCTTGCCGTCGTTCATAGTGTCGCCGTAAGCCTTTACCCTTGTGGGATCGAACTTCGTATCGAAATCCGCTTTATGCGTGTTATACAATCCGCTTGACATAACTTACAGGCTCCTTTTCATAAGCTCGATGAAGGGGTTGAAGTAGACGGTATCCTTGCGGGTGACGCCGGATAAGCCCTTGCCGCCGTCGCGCGAGCGCTTGATGTCGGCGAAAATGCCCTTTTCCAGCGTTGCGAAGAGGCCCATCTTCTCGATCTCGCCCAGAAGGTCGGTCGCCTTCTGCAGCACCTCGTTCGCCCTTCTTTCCATAATGCCGCCCTCGCGGAACGTGATATCGTCGCCGAGGTCGTGCATGGTGCGGAATATGTACTGCGCGTTCTCGATGGAAAGCGCGCGGTCGCTCATGAACGGGGTGTGGATCGCCTCCGTCAGCATGCCCAGAAGGTGCAGCTTCTGCCCGGTCAGTATCGTGACGATGTTGAACAGCGCGTCCTGCACGTGGCCGCGGAATATGTTGCCCGTCATGAACTTGGTCGGGGGCATGTACTTCAAGGGCGCCTTGGGGAATATCTGGCGCGCCATCTGCGCCTGCGCGAGCTCATAGAGGAAGCCGTTCTCAACGTCCGGATTGATCTCGAACGCGTGGCCAAGGCCCTGCTGCTCCTCCGGCAGGCCCGCTTCAAGGGCGAACTGCTCGTTCAGGAACTGGGACGCCAGTACCGTGTGCGCCTCCTCGACGGCGTCCGCGGTGGTGAGGTAGTTATCCTCGCCCGTGTTGATTATGACGCCCGCGAAGGAGTTTATTACGCGGCTCATGAACTGGTCGATGATAGTCCTCTGCGGGTTGATGTCGCGGAAGAGGATGCCGTAAAGCGCGTCGTTGAGCATTACGTCAAGCCTCTCAAGAGCGCCCATAGCTGCGATCTCAGGCATGCAGAGGCCGGAGCAGTAGTTGCACAGCCTGATGTAGCGGTGCTCCTCCTCGCCAACCTCGTCGAGCGCGGCTCGCATGAGGCGGAAGTTTTCCTGCGTGGCGTAAGTGCCGCCGAAGCCCTCCGTCGTTGCGCCGTAGGGTACGTAGTCGAGCAAGCTCTGGCCCGTCGTCCTTATGACGGCGATGATATCCGCGCCCTGCTTGGCGGCAGCCTTCGCCTGGGTGATATCCTCATAGATATTACCGGTCGCGACTATGACGTAGAGATACGGGTCGGTCTTGTCGCCGAACTCCGCAAGGTACTCATTGCGTTTCGCGACGTTCTTTTTGACGCGCTCCGTGGTGGCGATCGCAACGGGCATTATGACCGACCTGATCTCCTCCACCGTGCGGGGAGGCAGCTTGGAAAGGTCTATGCTGCCGTCGTCGACGCCCTCCGCGATCTCCTGCGGGGTCTTGCCCGTGTCGAGCATCGCGGAGCCGATAAGGTACGCCGCGCCGACGCCCAGGAGGCCCTTCTCCGTCATGTGATCGACGACCACATTGGGAAGGGGCACGTCCAGAGCGTTGACGCCGTCGATGCCCAAAAGCCTGCAGACGGTACGCTCCACCGTTACGGTGGTATGCAGGTCTATGAAGCTCTGCGTATCGACCGCTATGCGGTGCGCCGACTCGCGGGCTTTATTGACGTTTTCTTGATTTAATCTGAGTTTTTCGGTCATTGGTCAATCTCCGATCGATCAGAATTGAGTTTGGGTCATCAGTGCTTCCTTCCGCGCTCCAGCCTTGCGAGGCCTCTCGGCTCAAGGGAGATATTGCCGTCCATGCGGCCCTGCTCAAGGCCCGCTACGCCGACGAGCTCCGGATGCTCCTCACGCGCCTTGCGGCAGACCTCGCAGTGGCAGTCCTCGACATAGCCCTCGGGCTCCGTATAGGTCGTGATGACGCCCTCGAAGTTCCTGAGGATCGTCTTCCTGGGGGTCTGGCTTATCACGTAATTGGGCATTACGGGCGTCTTGCCGCCGCCGCCGGGAGCGTCGACAACGAATGTCGGCACAGCATAGCCGGAGGTGTGGCCCCTGAGGCCCTCGATGATCTCGATGCCCTTGGAAACGGGCGTGCGGAAATGGGTGAGGCCCATGGAAAGGTCGCAGACGTAGATGTAATACGGGCGGACCCTGATATAGACGAGCGCCTGAACGAGCTTCTTCATGACGTGTACGCAGTCGTTCACGCCGTGCAGGAGCACCGTCTGGTTGCCCAAGGGGATACCGGCGTCGGCCAGCATCGCGCAGGCGCGCTTCGATTCCTCGGTGATCTCGTTGGGATGGTTGAAGTGCGTATTCAGCCAGATGGGATGATACTTCTTCAGCATATTGCAGAGCTCGGGGGTGATCCTCTGCGGGCATACGACGGGAGTGCGGGAGCCGATGCGGACGATCTCGACGTGGGGGATCTTGCGGAGCTCGGAGATGATGTACTCAAGCTTCTCATCGGAGATCATGAGCGCATCGCCGCCGGAGAGCAGTACGTCGCGGACCTCGGGATGGTTCCTGATGTACTCGATGCAGCCCTCGACCTGACAGTCGGGAACCGCGGTGTCCGTCTGACCGGCGAAGCGCCTCCTCGTGCAGTGGCGGCAGTACATGGAGCACTGGTCGGTTACGAGGAACAGTACGCGGTCGGGATACCTGTGGGTGAGGCCGGGAACGGGCGAATCGGTATCCTCATGCAGAGGATCGAGCTGATCTTCGGGAGCCTGATAGAGCTCCGCCGCGGTGGGGATCGCCTGACGCCTTACGGGATCGTAGGGATCGTCGGGATTGATGAGCGAGAGGTAATAGGGCGTGATCGCCATGCGAAGGGTGCCGAGGCACTTCTTTACGCCGTCCTCCTCTTCGGGAGTGAGCTTGACGTATTTTTTGAGATCCTCAAGGGTCTCAACGCGGTTGGCTACCTGCCACTGCCAGTCGTTCCACTGCTCGTCGGGAACGTCCTTGAAAAGTCCGTATGCGCGGCTCTTGTTGATCGTGACCATATTAGTTTCCTTTCATTTTAGGTATTATTGATTGGTTGCGCCTGCGGTCAGTGCGTTTTCGATATCGAACGCGACATTCTTGAAAACGGGGCCGTATTTCGTGACGCAGGATGCGGGCACGAAAGCCTGCAGCGTGTATACGCGCTCGTTTTCAACAACGTATTTGGCGATCCACATCTTCTGTATCTCGCCCGTTTTTTCGTATTCCGCGGTGACCTCCATGAAGAGATATACGTAATTATCGTATTTCTCCAGCTTGAAGTCGTCCGTGGTATACTTCGCGCCCTGGGACGCGACCATTCCGAGGGCGATCTCCAGATAGTTCTTCGCCTCCTCCTCGCTGTAAGCGGCGATCTCCGCGTATTTGCGGGTCGGGATGAGGTAGGTCTCGTATGTCTTCTCGTAGTCGCGGAAGGAATCGAAGAAAATGTAGGAGAGCACGCCCTTTTCATCGGGAGTGTTCGCGACGAAAGAGGTATCCTCGTCGGAGGTGCGTACGAAGCAGTCGAGATAATCGAATGTGAGCGCGGTGCCGTCTTCGTAGGCGGTATAGGCTACCTCGCCGTAGTTGACGTCCGTCGGCCCTTCGGGAACGTATTCCTTCTCCTTACAGCCCGCGGTAAAGAGCGCGGTGAGGACGAAGAGCAGGCAGAGCGTCAGAGTAAGCAGTTTTTTCATTTGGGTCTCTCCGTTGGGGGTAAAAGTCAAATCGCCGCCCCCGCTTTCGCGGAGGCGGCTTTCATATCATCAGCAATATTTCTCGTCGAAGAGCTTGCGGAGTTTCTCGTTCTCGCGAAGCACGTTGAGGGTGATCTCGGCATGATCCTTGGTGTAGCCGTTGCCGATGATCATGGTGACGTCCTTACCGATGCCTTCTGCGCCGAGAGCGGCCTTCGTGAAGGAGGTCGCCATGGAGAAGAAGTAGACGATACCGTCGTCGCGGACGGGGAGGATCGCGCTCATCTCGCAGGACTCGACGTTGACGCAGCAGATGGAGATATCGTACTCCTTGCCGCCGTTGGCCTCAAGAGCGGCGTCGAGAACGGCGATGGGCTCCGTCGCGGAGGCGACGATGACCTTGTTGTAAACGCCCAGCTCCATAAGAGCGGGTACCTGCTTCGGGTTCCTGACGACGCCGACGACGTTGCCGTTGGGGCCGACCTTTTTCATGGCCTCGTAGCCGCAGAGAACGCCGGATTTGCCGTTTGCGCCGAGTATGAGGACGCTGTCGCCCTCCTTGGGGAGCTTGCGTGCCTGTGCGGGAGCGCCGGCAACGTCAAGAGCGGCAAGAGCGAGGGTCTCGGTCATGTCGTCGGGGAGCTTGGCATAGATGCCGCTCTCGAAGAGGACCGCCTGACCTACGATATCGACGCGGTCGATATCCTTATGGATGGCGAGTATCTTGTCGATCTTGAGCGGGGTGAGGGACAGAGAAACGAGGGAAGCGATCTTGTCGCCGACCTTGAGGTCGCGATCCTTGAGGTCCTCGCCGATGTAGGCGACCTTGCCGATGAACATGCCGCCGGAACCGGTAACGGGGTTCTGCTGCTTGCCGCGCTCCGCGACGATGCCCATTATCATCTCGCCGATCTTCTGCTCGTCGCCGCCGCAGGCCTCCTCGATCTGAGTGAAGGAAGCGGAGTCGATGTTCAAAGAGATGACGTCGCAGATTATCTCGTTGGAGTAGTGCTTGGTCATGTCGTTGTCGATCTTCCAAGCGGCCTGGGTGAGGACGCCGTGGGGCTCGATAACGCGGTGGGTGCCGTACTTGTTGCCTTTGAGTGCCATAGTTTTATTCCTCCGTGAAAATAGTTTTTGTTATTGATTTTCGATCGTGATTCATGTGCGGGGCTTGAGCGAGAGTATGCGCCTCGCCTCTTCGGGAGAGGCGATATCGCGGCCGAGCTCGCGGGAGAGCCTTACGACCTTTTCGACGAGCTCGCCGTTCGAGGCGGCCTTCACGCCCCTCGAAAGGTAGATGTTGTCCTCAAAGCCGACGCGGACGTTGCCGCCCATGACTATCGCGGGAGCGGCGAGCGTGAACGCAGAGCGGCCTACGCCCGTAGCCGTCCAAGTGGAGCCCGCGGGGATCGCGTTCGCCATCCAGACGAGGTTCTGCACCGTCGCGGGGGTGCAGCCCTTGACTCCCAGAACGAAGTTGAACTGCATGGGATCGCCGGGGACCTCGCCCTTTCTGGCCATGTCGAGGATGGTGTCGATATGGCCCATCTCGAAGCATTCGTACTCGGGCTTTATGCCGTTCTCGATCATGCGCTTTCCGAAGGCGCGCATGGTGGGCATGGTGTTATCGAATATCTCATCGCCGAAATTGCAGGTGCCGCAGTCGAGGGTCGCCATTTCGGGGAAGAGCTCCGTGGGCTGGAGCCTCTCCTCCGGGCTCATGCCGGTAGCGCCGCCCGTGGAGGGGATCATTATGACGTCCGGCAGCTCGCGCCTTATGGCGTCCATTACGACGCGGAAGCGCTCGCGGTCCTGAGTGGGGGTGCCGTCGTCATAGCGGACATGCACATGGATAATAGCCGCGCCCGCGTTGTAGGCGGAGCGGGCCTCGTTGACCATCTCCTCCACGGTATAGGGGACCGCGGGATTGTTGGCCTTTGTGACCTCCGCGCCGCAGATGGCGGCGGTTATGATGAGCTTTTCCATACTGCCTCCTTACAGGTTATCGTAATTGCCGCGTTTCTTGTCCTTGGGCACGACGCAGGTGCCGGAGGCGCGGCAGACGACTATGGGCTCTGCAAGAACGTCGCAGGCGGAATCGTTGATATCGGGGCGGGGCATTATCACCTTGCGGGCCTCGAACACCATCTTGCGGGAGGTGTTGCCGATATGGGTGATCTCGCCGTATGCCTCGATATAGTCGCCGGCGAATACGGGAGCGATGAACTCGACCATATCATAGGCCTTGAAGAGGCCCTCGTCGCCGTCCAGCTTGATAAGGAGCTCCGTCGCAACGTCGCCGAACAGGGCGAGCATGTGCGCGCCGTCGACAAGATTTCCGCCGTAATGCGCGTCCTGCGCGCTCATGCGGAGACGAATCGTGGATGTGATCTTCTGTTCCATGGGTAGTGTCCTCCGTACAGTTGATTGTGCTTGATAAAAAAAGGCGCTGCTGTAACGGCCCCTTTTCGGCCGTCACAATAGCGCACCATTGACAAAGCAATGACAGTCGCACGGCGCTCGGCCGTACGCCCAGATGCGCCCTGCGGAAAAAGCACACCTTCGGCAGAAGCTCCATTCACACCCCGCACACGGCTCCGCAGCCTTACGCGGCACGCTACCTGAGATCCTGCGCCTCTACCCCGTTATTATATAATAAGTATCGGCGGGTGTCAAGCCGAAAAACGAAATACGAGCAAAACCGATCGGGATAAAAAAGTCGTGTGTGTTACGCATGTTTTGCGTCTTTCGGGCGGCGTCGGCGATTGTTTTTCCGCGCGATATTTGTTATAATATGGCAGAAAACAAGCAAAAGGAGACCTCGCCGCAATGGAAAAAGCATCGGAGTCCAAAAAGCCCGATCTCAAAAAGATCGGCAAAAGGGCAAAACAGACCGCGGCCGGAGCCGCGCTCGCCGCCTCGCTGTTTTTCGGCGGGCTGTTCTCCTCCCCCGCCGATATCGTAAAGCCGGAGGCGGAGACCCCCTCCCAGGGGGTGGTAATGACCGCTGAACTCCCCTCCTATTCCGCGGAGCCCGCCGTCGTCTCAGCTCAGGATGAGAGCAAGCGCGGCTTCCGCGACAGGGTCAGGGCTTGGGTAAAGTCGCTGCCGCTCGCCGTAAGGCTGCTGTTCGTGCTCCCCTGCTGGGCCGTGGGCTTCGGGCTGATATGGCTCGCGACCGCGCTGGCCGGGCTTATGAACGTCCCCGTGATAGGCACTATACTCAAGATCGTACTCGGCGCGCTGATACTTTTCGGGCTGATAATACTCGCCGAGAAGCTGATATTCCCGGATATCCCCTTAAAAAAGCTGCTTTCGAAGCACAACATCGCCGCGCTCGGCATAACGTCCCTCGTGATCGCCGCTGCCGGCGCGCTGGGCGGGCTGTTCTGGAAGGACAAGCCCTATCTAACCGCCGTTATCGATATCTCAGCGGCAGCGCTCTATGTCGCGTTCCTGCTGATATTCGTCAAAAAGCCGAAGCAGGAAACGGCGTAAGCGTAAGGACAAATCAAAAAGCGCCATGATACGTGGCGCTTTTTTATATGCTTTATCATTCCTCTCCGCCGGTGGGCTCGGGCGTGGGCTCGGGCGTCTGAGTAGGCGCCGGGGTCGGCTCGGGAGTAGGCGCAGGCGTCGGAGTGGGCGCAGG
>JAFZYC010000088.1 GCA_017616435.1 Clostridia bacterium | reverse complement strand
GGGCGTCGGCAAGACGGAGCTCGCGAAGGCTTTGGCCGAGGCGCTGTTCGACGACGAGCGCTCGATAGTCCGTATCGATATGAGCGAATACATGGAGAAATACTCCGTGTCGAGGCTCCTTGGCGCCCCTCCGGGCTACGTCGGCTACGACGAGGGCGGTCAGCTGACCGAAGCGGTCAGGAGGAAGCCCTACGCCGTGGTGCTATTCGACGAGATCGAGAAGGCGCACCCGGACGTATTGAACGTGCTCCTGCAGGTATTGGACGACGGCCGCGCCACCGACGGTCAGGGCCGCACGGTCGACTTCAAGAACACGATAATCATTATGACGAGCAACCTTGGAAGCGAGCTGCTGCTTGAGGATATGAGCTCCGGCACGATCTCCGATGAGACCAAGGCCGCGGTGATGCGGCTGCTGCGTTCGCACTTCCGTCCCGAGTTCATAAACCGTCTTGACGAGACCGTCATGTTCAAGCCGCTCACGACCTCCGATATGACGGAGATAGTGAAGCTCATGGTCAAGAAGCTGGCCTCCCGCATGAAGGAGCGCACGCTTAACCTCGACATCACGGAGAACGCGCTCGCCTATATCGTAAGGAACGGCAGCGACGCGCAGTTCGGCGCAAGGCCCTTGAAGCGTTTCATCGCGCAGAACGTCGAGACGCTGCTCGCGAGGAAGATTCTGGCCGACGATCCCGCCCCCTACTCCACCCTCACCGTGGACGCGGACGAGAACGGGCTCGTGATCAACTGACAAATCGAAAAAGCGGGGCCCCGACAATCGGGATCCCGCTTTTATTATGCTTTTTATCTGAATTCGCTCGTTGAGGAGTCGCCGTGGAAGAGGAAGCTCACCGTATCCTTTTCCGGATCGGAGCAGACGATGTATGAGAACCCACGCGATCCGTAGCCGGTATAACCGCGCCCGTCGCCGTAATCGCGGCCGAAATCCTCACCGCGCCTCTGCACGTCATAATTATCGTAGTTGCAGTCCGAAAAGAGCTCGGCTCCGTGCGACAGCAGCAGGAAAAGGTCGTACTTGTCCATTCCTTCGCGCCAGCCTTCCCATTCGGAGAGCTTTATATCGAACGCGACGTAGACCGAGGGCTCGCGCGTCGCCCAGTAGACCCGCCCGCCGACGAAATCGGCGCATTCGGGGATGTTCAGTCCGTAGCATTTCTCCATTGCCGCGCGCAGCTCATCGGAGCACTTTCCGTTCTGTCCGGGACGGATCTCCCTCGGCCCCGTATCGATGCATGCGGTCGATGCGAGCGCCGCGATCAGCGCAATCAGCAAAAGCGTTCTTACAGCGTGTTTCATAAAGCGTCCTCTCCCCTTTCCTCACTGTTCTTTATCCGCCGCCGAACATGCGGCAATATCGACGACGGTCAGTATCGCGCCGACCGGTATCAGCGCAAACGGAAGCGCGATCTGCACCCACAGGAGCGCCGAGCAGGACCTTGCCGATATGCCGCCGATCGAAACGGGGCGGTCCGCCAGCAGCAGCGCGGGCAGCGCGGTCAGCAATATCGCCGCCGCGATCAGCGCCGCGTTCACCGCAGTTCGGGAGGCGCGTTTTTCACGCCCCGCGGCGAAGTACAGCAGTCCCTTGTAAAGGCACGCCTCGCCCGCGAGAATCGGAATGAACAGCGTCGCTCTGAAAGCGCAGTCCGCCCACTCCAGCGCGTCCTGCGAGGTGTTTGCGGCGTTCCCGTCGGAATAGAGCTTGATCCCCGCCGCGGCAGTGGCGATCATTACCGCGGCGAACAGGACCGTCAGCGCCGCTCTCGTTATCGTCCTCCCGTATTTCATACGCGTCCTCATGTGTCGAGTATGTAGCAGTACAGCATGCCCGTATCCGAGTCATACACCGCAAGCGTGAAATTATAGCTGTATCTGCCCTTCACCTGCGAATCAGAGTACCTTTCGGATTCCGGCATGTCGGAGTAACGGTCCCTGAAATAGTACATTCCGTGCTCTATCTTCGGGAAGAACGAGTTTTCGTAGTCGGGAAGTCCCCGCCCGTCGTACCCGTACGTTGTTATTCCGTACGTGCAGCCGTCCCTTTCGCCGCCGTATGCAAGCAGCGAGAGATCCGGTGTCAGCGGAAGCTCGCGCCAGTGCGCGGCGGTTTCGAGCTGCCGAGCCACGTCGGTCCCCCGGCAGTCGATGCGCGCCATGTACGCGCCGTCGCCGAGAAAGCCGCCGTGCGAATCATAGCTGTATTCGACATGAGCTCCGCCAAGGTCGAGCTCGATCTCACGGCCTAATGCCTTCGCCTCGTTCCTCGGGACGATCGCCGCGCATCCCGCGCACATAAGCGCCGCGCAGACCAGCGCGGTCAAAGCGGGCATAGTTCTCTTCATGTTCATAGCCGCCTGCCTTTCCTGTTGTTACGGGCGTCCGCGCCGCAGAGCCGCGCCCGTCCTCTCCTCGTTCGTCCAACGGCCTTATTGTAGCATGCTTTAGCGCATATGTCAATATAGATTTATCGTTTTGCGTTAATTTTTTATGGCTGTTCAAAGTGTTCATCGCCTCCTGTATTTGTTGTTTGTTATCCCGGCGGCTTTGTGATATAATAAAGAAAAACCAAAGCGAAAGGACGAAAACATGGTCTGTGACGTGGCCGTCGTCGGCGCGGGAATAGCCGGCATGACAGCGGCGATATACGCCCTGCGGGCGGGAAGATCCGTCGTCATATTCGAAAAGGAGAGCATCGGCGGGCAGATCGCCCTCTCCCCCAAGGTCGAGAATTACCCCGGCTTCACCGAGATATCGGGGCTGGAGCTTTCCGACAACGTGTTCAATCAGGCGCTCGGCCTCGGCGCGCAGCTCGAGGTCGACGAGGTAAAGTCCGTCGAAAGGACCTCCGCGGGCTTCCGCATAGTCTGCGGCTACGGCGAACATGAGGCGAAGGCCGTCGTAATAGCTTCCGGCCTGAAGCACAGGCGGCTTGAAGCCGCCGCCCCGTTCGAAGGCGCTGGCGTTTCCTACTGCGCGGTGTGCGACGGCATGTTCTATAAGGGAAAGACCGTCGCCGTGGTCGGCGGAGGCAACACCGCCGTTTCGGAGGCGCTCTACCTTGCCGATATCTGCGAGAAGGTGTATCTCATCCATCGCCGTTCCGGCTACCGCGCTGAAAAGGCCGTGATGGACAGGCTTTACGCGAAGGAGAACATTATAAGGCTCGAATCGCGCACAGTCGAGGCCGTGGAGCAAGCAGACGGAGGCCTTATGCTCACGCTGCGCAATGTCGCGGAGAACGCGAACGAGAGCCTGCCCGTCGCCGGGCTTTTCGTGGCGCTGGGGCATATCCCGCAGAACACCGCGTTCGCGGACCTCATCGAGCTTGACGAGAGCGGATTCGCCGCCTCCGGCGAGGACTGCCTGACGAAGACCCCCGGCGTGTTCGTCGCGGGTGACTGCAGGATGAAAGCCGTGCGCCAGCTCACGACAGCCGCCGCCGACGGCGCGAATGCCGGCCTTGCAGCTGCCAAATTCATTGACGGATTATGAAGGGAGAATGAGATGGAGGACATCAATATCAAAAACGTTTCGGATACGAAGGAAAAGAACAGCTGCAGGTATTATCAGAATACCGACTGCGAGTATTTCCCCTGCCATAAGGGCGCGGATCCCGATTTCTTCAACTGTCTGTTCTGCTACTGCCCGCTGTACGCTTTGGGCGACAAATGCGGGGGCAATTTCCGGTATCTTGAGAGCGGTATAAAGGACTGCTCCAACTGCTTAAAGACCCACGGGAGGGGCGGCTACGATTACGTTATCAAGCGCTTCCCCGAGATCGCGGAGCTCGCGAAGAAAAAGGAATAAAAAAAACGCCGGGATGCGATGATCGCATCCCGGTTTTTTTCATATTATCCCGAGCATTTTCAGCGCGTCCGCAAGGATCTGCGAGTGATCCCCAGCGACGTTTTCCGCCGGTATGAACCGGGCCTTGCCGCAGCTGAACTCATACGGGACGGTCAGTCTCTCCCCCGTTATTTCGCCGGCGAGCCTTATCACCCGCGCGTCGATGTCGGCTTCGATGGCGAACATGTCCGCGTCCTTCGCGTCGTCCGCCGCCTTCGGGACGGCGCCCTCCGGCAATCTCGAAACGAACGCGACGGTGATTATGCGCCCTCTCGGGTCGCGGTCGGGTCGTCCGTACGCGCCGAGCTGTACCGGTATGACGCCCGTGACGCCGGTCTCCTCATAAAGCTCGCGCGAGGCGCCTTCCTCAAGATCCTCGTCCATTTCGAGGAATCCGCCGGGAAAAGCCCAACAGCCTATGAACGGGTGGTTGCGGCGCTTTATCATGAGCACCGAAAGCCGCCCGTCGTTTTCCGCAAGGACGATATTATCGACCGTCACGCTCGGGCGGTCGTATTTTGTCATATCGTACTCCGCAAGGAACTCCGAAAGGGTCTGCCCCTTTTCGTTCACGGGCTCACTCATATATGGGTATCTCCAGCAGTCTTCTGAATATCGGTTCGCATATATCTGCGTCGCCGCTCGTGAAGAACGAGACGCGCGGTTCGGGCTTCGTGCCCGGCTCCGCGGCTATGCGCTCGCGCGAGAGCACCCTTTTGAGCTGTCTCGCCGTGCCGGCGTTGCCGTCGTAGAGGCGGCATTCGCCGGTAAAATGCGCTTCGGCATAAAGCTTTATCGCGGGAGCTATGAACGGGAAATGCGTGCAGCCGAGGACTATGCCGTCGACCTTCTCCCCCTCGTAGGGAGAGAGCTTTTCCCGAAGGATATCGTCAAAATCGGCCTCGCCGACGAGACCCGCTTCGATCCGCTCCACGAGCCCGGAGCAGCCGACGTTCACGACTCTTTCGGGATCGGGCATGCGCGCCTGCAGCGCGCGGTATCTCGCGAGCTTGGTCGTTGCGACGGTCGCGAGCATGAGCACCCTGCCCTCGCCCGGTGCTTCGCAGGCGGGCTTGATGGCGGGCTCCACGGATACCACGGGCACATCGAGCTTGCGGCGAAGGGCGTTGATCGCGGCTGAGGTCGCCGTATTGCAGGCTACGACGAGCGCCTTGACGCCCTTATGCATCAGGAAATCGGCCGCGTTTTCGGCGAGGAGCAGTATCTCCTCCTCCGTCTTGTCGCCGTAGGGAGCGTTCGCGTTGTCG
Source organism: Clostridia bacterium (assembly GCA_017616435.1). Taxonomy (GTDB): domain Bacteria; phylum Bacillota; class Clostridia; order Christensenellales; family CAG-138; genus UBA3857. The sequence goes on along the minus strand of JAFZYC010000088.1, from coordinate 3,370 downwards.
CCGAAATAGATGAAGCTTTCATCCGGCAGAAGGCGCAGCATATTGCGAAGCGTGCTCGCCCCGCCGAAGCCGGAATCGAAAACGCCTATAGGCCTCTGGTCATATTCGGTTTTTGCCGGATCGAATGTCATTTTCAGTGTTCGCCGTGTTCTTCCGGCGCTGTGCGCCTGTCGCTGTAAACGCCGAGCTTGTCAAGGAATATCGCGGCAGCGAGCATATCCGCCGCTCCTCCGCAGTTGATGTTGCGCTCGATGAGCTCCCTATCGAATACCTCCGCCTCCGAAAGGCGCTTTGATAGGGGCATAGCCATTATCTCAGCCGCTCTCCCGCGGACGTATTCCGCGCCTTCCCTGCCGCCGCGCTTGTACGCGTTGGTATCGAAGAGCGAAGCCATTATACCGATGAGCGAGAGCGCGTAGCAATCGTTGTCGTCAAAGCCCATGAGCCTGAATCCGAGTATCCTGCGGAAAGCCTCCTCAGCCGCGGGGAAGCCCGCCCTTGCCTCGGAATCCGCGCCGAACACCGTGTCCGGCGCCTCGAGCGGAGCGTATTTCTCCCTCGCCTCGGCGCCGTTGGTTCCGCGTCCCGGATCGGGGCGTATCGCCGCAAGGCGCTTCGCCTCCGCAAGAACGTCGAGCGCGCCGTGGGGCTTATCCTCCGCTGCGAGCTTCGCGAAGGCGGATACAAGCAGACCAAGGCAGAATATCGCGCCCTTGTGCGTGTTTACGCCGCCCGTCGCGGCCTTCATTTTGGCCTCCGCCTCGACGCCGAGTATCGTAAGCTTCGTCATGAGGCTCGCCCCGTGCTCGAGATGGCAGCTCTCGTGGGAGGGGCAGTCGGCGCAGTTGACTCCTTCGTTGACCGAGCAGCCCTCGCCGTGACCGCTCGCGGGGGAATCGGCATCCGCGGCGGTATAGGCCATGGAATAGTAATAGGGAGCAAGCGCCTCCGCGCTCTTTTCGAAGAGCGCGACGTCCATATCCGTGTTCGCGCCGTTGTTGTTCCTGTCGACGAGCCCCGGCTTGGGGGTGGTCGCGACCTCGGATATGAGCGCGGAATAAGCCGCCATGCCGGAAGCGTATGCTATCGCGTCCCGAAGGAGCGCACGAGTGGCCTTATCGAGCTCCTCAAGCGAATGGGCGCGGTTCCTAGCGCAGGCCAGGGCGGTGTTCCCGCAGACGATGCATTTGCGGGGAGAAGTCCTTTCGAGCTTTACGCCGTTCTTATCGATGACGTCGATATCGAAGAGCCTCGCAAAGCCGAAGCCCTCCTCCACCTTTATCGCGACGGCCTTGATCAGCCTCGCGTTGACGCCGGAAACGCAGAAAAGCGCCTCGCAGCCGGTAAATGCAATATGGTACTCAGTATGCGCGTACTTCGCGTTGAACCGCGAAAGCGCCTTCCGAAGCTCGTCCAAGCCCACGTTGAAGCAGGTCTCGACGGCCGCGGAATACTTTATAGGTCCCGCGATGTTCATGGTGAACGAGATCACGGGAAGGCCGTATTCGGCAAGAAGCTCTTTCTGCCTCGCGGCGCGCGCCTCGCGGCGCAGGGCCATGTCCTCGACAGAAACGGGCTTCCGTTCTATCTCCTCCGCGTGGTGGCTGTGCCCGCAGTCGTGGCCGCAGACCGCGCAGAGCCTTTCATCACATTTTATCTCATCCATTGCGTTTGCTCCGGTTATTTCCCGATCTAGTGCTGCGAGTAGCTCATTCTGGCGAAGCATTTTTCTGCGAGCTCCTCATCGCCCGCCATTCCCGCAGCGATCCCCGCCGCATACCAGCGGTTGTCAGTCACGCGGGTCATCGCGTCCCTGTCCGAGGTGTAGGCCATCGCCTTCGCGAAGCAATCGCCCGCGCCGTCGGTATCGCCGGTCAGAAGAAGATCGCTGCCCTTTTTGAGCCAGATATCCGCTATGTCATCGCGGGACGCCTCGCCGCAGAGGCTGAAAACCTTCTCCGCGGATTCGAGATCGTCCTCCTCCAGGAACCTTTCGCCGCAGCTGATCCTTACGGGATCGAGCAGCGCGAGGTACCTTGAGCCCGAGCTTATGCAGGAGAAGCAGTTCTCCCCCTCCACTCGCTCGTTTTCGGCATAGTACTTGACGCCCATCTGATAATAGGCGGCGTCGAGCTTTTCAACGACGGAGGCGTCCTGCCCCGCCTTTAAGTAATACGTCCTCGCCTTTGCGAAGTCGCCTGCGTCAAAGCTCTCGTCCGCGGCGGCGCGCCACGCGTTCTTCGCCCTTTCGGCGGAATCGGAGTAGTCGCCGAGGCTTTCGAACTTGAGCGCGGCGGAAACATATTCGCCCGACTGGAGGAGCGCCGAAGCGTCCCTGTAATCGTTCTTCGGGCGGAGCTTTGCGGGATAATAATAGAAAACGAAGCCGCAGATCGCTATTACGAGCACGAAGCAGAGTATTATCAATGCATAGAACAGCCTGCGCATCATTTGTTCCTTTCGAATATGTACGGGAGCGAGCTTGCGGGGACAAGCTCCTCGATCGTCCTCGCGTCGCGGTCTTTGAGCGCCTCGCGGACGCGGCTCGCCGAAATGCCGCCGAGCCTCGCTATCTCCACGACCTCTATCCCGTAGGCGGGGAGCAGCTTTTTCATTATCTCGTTATAATTCCTTGTGACCGCGCAATAGGGCTCCGTCCCCACGAAACGCTTGGTTATGTTGAGAGCAGGAGCTATCTTTTCAGCAAATATCGTAAGGTCAAGGGCCGCGTTTACCGAATCGGCGTCCGCCCTGTCCTTCATGAAATACGTCGGGAAAGTCGCGTGGCTTATCATGTAATCCCCGCTGGGCCGGACGGTCACGTTGGGGATATCCTCCGTCCCGCGGCGCACCATCTCGATCCTGTCGGCGAACGGGAACTCGGATCTGTCCTCGCTGACGACGAACACGTTGAGATGATCCACCGTCTTTGCCGCGGTCTCGATAAGGTATCGGTGCCCTTTCGTGAAAGGGTTGCAGTTCATCACCGCAGCGCCTATCAAGCCCTCCTGCTTTTCCATGGAGGCGAGCCAGCGGTCAATGCCGCCGCGTGTGTTCTCCATAAAGCAGACGTCGCGCGTTGCGGCGATCGTGTAGAAGCCCACGCCGCGGAAGAGCATCTCGTTGGCCGCCTTCGTGAAGAGGAACAGCTTCGTGATGCCGCGCCTGTACGCCTCCGATACGAGCTCCGATACGAGCGTGAGCGCCGCGCCCTCGCCCTGAAGGCGCTCGTCGATAGCAATGTATTTCAGTATGTTCCCGCAGAGGCAGCCGTTGCCGAGTATCTCGCCGTATTCCGAAAGGAGCTGCACCGTATGATCGGCGCCGCCCTCGTACCTCAGGCCCATGCGGGCGAGGAAATCTTCGGTTT
>JAFZYC010000087.1 GCA_017616435.1 Clostridia bacterium | reverse complement strand
CAGCTCCGCGCCGAGCAGGAAGCCGCGAGGGAAGCCGAGCGCCGCGCAGCGGAGCGTGCCCGCGCCAACGCCGAGAGGCTGAAGTATGAGGCCGCCGATGAGATCGAAGACGAAGCCGAGGATATCTCCGAAGAGAAGTCCGCGGGCCTTCTCCCCTTCCTCGGAGGCATATTCAAGCGCAAGGAAAAGGAGCCCCGCCGCTCCTCCTCCTCCTACGAATACGAAGATGAGGAAGAGGATTACGACGACTTTGAGGAGAGCTATGACCGGCGCGCCCGCAGGAGCACCCGCAGGAGCGGCAGGTCCGGCAACGGCATGAACGTCGCCATCCGCATTGCCGCGCTCATAGCGCTGCTCGCGTTGCTCGCCGTTATCGGCTACCTTGTAGTCGGCGAGATCAACAAGTGCTCCGCCGCCGCGAAGTCCCCCACCGGCACGACAAAGCTGCCCGTCATAGAGCCGAGCCCCAAGGAGGATGGCTTCTATTACGTGACGGTCTACGCCAAGGAGGGCAAGACGCTCGTTTACGAGTCCTCCGACGGCAAGAGGTGGGAATCCACCGTTGACAGCAGCAACTGCGCGATATTCAACGTTCCCGAGAGCAGGCTCATGTCCACCGAGCCGGTCGAGGGCGATATCTACGTCGCGACCCCCACGGTCTACGTCAAGAACGACGACGGCACGGAGACCCTTGTTGAGGGAATGCCCTCCGTAATGCTCAAGGTCCCCGCGCTCGAGATCACATACGACTGCCCCGATAACATGGTATCCGAGGACGGCGTAGTCCAGATCTCCGGCCGTATCGTTTATATCGGCACCGATCTTACCATCGGCGGCGAGAAGGTGACCATCAATCAGGACGGCACTTTCGCCACCGAGATCGTCTATGAGGACACCGGCGATTACACGATCGACGTCGAGGGCAGGCTCCCCGGCTATCAGATCTACCGCCACAGCTTCAACGTTACCGTTGAGCGCGCCACTCCCTCCATTCCCCTTGTGCAGCTGCCCTGGGAATACGGCGATATCTCTTACAGCCAGCGCGTGAAGAGCACCGTCGATACCGTTGAGGTGCGCGGCATGGTCCCCGTGGGCTCCACGCTCACCGCGAGCTGCTCCTCCTCCAACGCGTCGCTCACCGCTCCCACAGTCGGCGACGACGGGTCGTTCTCCTTCAACGCGAAGCTCGCCTATCCCGGCGACTACACGATACTCCTTACCTGCACCACCGAGAGCGGTCAGGTCTCCGAGCGTGAGATGCATATCCAGAGAGCTCCCGACTGGTCGAGCTACATCCAGGGCGCTCTGCCCATGAACTTCGCCTCCTTCGCTTACGAGAGCAAGCAGGGCTACAACATCAGGGGCACCGTTACCGAGATACTGCAGGAGGGCGATTACTATCTTGCGGTGCTCACCCTTGAGGACGGCAACGAGCTCATTATCGAGTATCACAACCACTACGGCACCGCCGGGCAGATCGTTATCGGCAAGGAGTACAAGGGCCTCTACGGACGTCCCATGGGCCTCAATGCCGACGGCAAGCCCCAGGCCTACATCTGGTTCGTTGAGGATAATTGATAAGCGATAAGCTTAAGGGCAGGTCGAATGACCTGCCCTTTTTTCATGCCTTGAGCTGCGGTTTTCCTCGTTGTCAGAGCAGGCCGGATATGTTATAATATCATTTAAAGATCACAAGCGGAGTGCAATATGACAGCGTTTATATTAAAGCTTATCGCCTGCCTTGCGATGCTCGTCGATCATTCGGCGCTCGTGTTCGAATCCCAGCTCACGGCCGTGAGCCCCTGGCTCTACACCGGCTGCCGCATGTTCGGCCGTCTCGCCTTCCCCATATTCGCTCTGGGGATCGCGGAGGGGACGACGCACACCTCCAAGCCGGGCAAGTATCTTTTGAGGATGTTCGTATTCGCGATACTCGCTCAGCTGCCGTTTTCTATGATGGTGGGCACGCGCATACCCTCTTTCACGATGGACCTCTTCGGGCTTCAAGTGCCGCTCTACCGCTCCTTCTCCGTTATGGTGACGCTGTTCCTCGGCCTTGCCGCCTGCCTCTCCATACACAAGGGAAAGCATTTCTGGGCTGCGGTCGCCATAATAGCCGCATTCATGATCGACAGGACCGTCGGCATGGACTACGGGTTCCTGGGCGTGCTGTTCATCGTCTGCCTTTATCTTGCGAGGGGCAGCAAGCTGCAGAGACTCGTCGTAGTGATGCTGTTCGCCGTGTGCTTCTACTTCTCGCCGATGGCGGTATTCGCGAAGCAGCTCCTTTCGAAGACGGCGGAGGTCAAGGTGACGCAGTCCGTGCTCTACTGCGCCTCCATGGCGTTCTCCGGGATCGTTATGCTTCTCTACAACAAGCAGCGCGGGCCTTCCGCAAAGCTGTTCATCTACTGCTTCTACCCGGTGCACATGCTCATACTCTGGCTGTTCTGGGCGTTCGACAAGATCATTTGAGGTGACCCATGAAGTTTTCGCCGCTTTTCAGCGGTTCGTCGGGCAACTGTTCCGTTATCTCCTCCGCCGGGACGAACATACTGGTCGACGCCGGTATGCCCGGGAGGGCGATCGTATCGGCGCTTTCCGACGTCAATATCGACCCGCACGATATCTCCGCGATAGTCGTGACTCACGAGCATTCCGACCACATAAAGGGCATCGGGATACTCTCGCGCAGATTCGACATCCCCGTTTACGCGAACGAGGGCACGTGGACGGCAATGAGCCCCTTTATCGGCGATATCGCGATGAAGAACATCCGCACATTCGTCACGGGGCAGAACTTTTACATAGGCGATATCGACCTCACACCGTTCAGGACGAGCCATGACGCGGCGGAGCCCGTCGGATACTCTTTCTTCAACAAGGGAGTTCGCATAGTTTACATGACGGACACGGGCTGCGTGCCGGAGGCCCTGCGTGATACGGCGTCAGGAGCAGATCTTTTGTTCCTCGAATCGAATCACGACGTCGATATGTTAAAGCACGGTCCCTATCCCTACCAGCTGAAAAGGCGCATACTCTCCGACCGTGGGCATCTTTCGAACGCCGCCGCGGGCGAGCTTTTGAACAAGCTGTATCCGACCGGAGTGCGGCGCGTGATACTCGCGCACCTCAGCCGCGAGAACAACACGGAGCAGATCGCATATAATGCCGTCCGCCAAAGCCTTGCGGAGGGCGGCATAGCGGAACGCGATCTCTTCCTTGCCGTCGCCCACCGCGACCGCGTTACGGGCGTATTCGAGCTCTGACACTAAACAAACGGCTTATGCCGGGAAAGGAAGCCTTCCCTCAAGCGGAAGGCTGTACCCCATTATGAAACTCAACCGAAAGGCTTCCATACTCTTCCTTATCAGCCTCGGGCTGTATCTCGCGCTGTCGGTGGTACTGCTCCTCCTGCAGCCCAAAAGCACGGAGACCGCGTTCCTGCTCAACGCATTCATGATCTCCTTGCCGGCGTTCCTGATCCCGGCGATCATATTCCGCCGCAGGAACCGCTTCCCCATTTCCCCCGCCCCGCTGTTCGGGCATATCCTGCTCGCTCTGCTTTTGGGCGTCGGCTGCGTATTGATGAACGAGGCTTTGAGCAGCCTCAACAGCGCGCTGTTCTTCGGGATAGATATCTCCTCCAACTCCACGACGGCGGAGGACATTTTGAGCATGAGCACGTGGAGCATGATACTCTCGCTCGCGATAATCCCGCCTTTGAGCGAGGAGTTCCTTATGCGCGGCGCGCTTCTTGAGGCATGGCGCCGCTACAGCCCCATCGGAGCGGCGTTCCTTACGAGCCTGCTGTTCGCGCTGCTCCACTGCGCGCCGAGCGCGTTCATGATCTACTTCGGCATCGGCCTGCTGCTCGCGGCGATTTACCTCATCACGAGGAACGTATGGCTGACCGTAATAGTGCATTTCGTCAACAATTTCGCCTCCGTAATCGCCGCGCTGTCCTTAAGATCGCAGATCGGCGCGGACGGCTCGGCCTCCGAGCTGATCTCGGAAAGCGAGTCCGTATTCGGGGCTCTTAACGGTACCCGAATGGGGTATATAGGCTGGTTCATAATCTACGGCGTCATCGCCGCGCTCTTCCTTGTGCCCTGCATGATGGGCCTTGTCAAGAGCTGCAGGCGCCGCGGGATAGGCATGTTCGCGCCTGAAACAGAAGCCGCTCCCGGCGAAGGCGAAGCCACGCTGACCGATGCGATACTGAATGAGCAAGAGACCGTGCCGGAGGAGAAGGGCTCTATGTGGAGCGACGGCGTGCTCTGGGGCGTTATAATCGTGCTGCTCGTTCTGAACATCGTTTCCGGGCTTTACGAGTTCGGAGTCATCAAGTTCGATCTATGAAGATACGTTTGATCTGCATCGGCAAGCTCAAGGAGCGCTTCTATACCGAGGCCGTCGCGGAGTTTTCCAAGCGTCTCTCCCGCTTCTGCGAGCTTGAGATACTGGAGCTTCCCGATGAGAAGGTGGCGGACGATCCCTCCCCCGCGGAGATCGAGCGGGTGAAGCGCGCGGAATGCCGCCGCATGGAGGATAAGCTGCTTCCGGGCGATCACGTGATCGCGCTCGATCCCAATGGAAAGCAGCTTTCAAGTGAGGAGCTGTCCTCGGCGCTTTCGGACTTGATGGTCCGCGGAAAGAGCCGCATAGCGCTGCTCATAGGCGGCTCGCACGGGCTGACCGACGATATCAAAAAGCGCGCGGACGCCGTGCTGAGCTTTTCACGCATGACGTTCTCGCACCAGATATTCCGGATAATGCTGCTCGAGCAGATCTACCGCGCGTTCAAGAT